>JAFTSB010000052.1 GCA_017461945.1 Clostridia bacterium
CAGCCCTGTGATCTTCCGCTTTCCTTTGTGGAAACCGAGAAGGGGACAGACACCTACCGCTTGGAGCTGTGTTTGTCCGATCTGGCGGTGGGCGAGACCGGCGGACTTTTTTATTATGAGTATCTTTTCCTGCGCGGATTGGACACGCTGTTTACCCATACGCAGGATAACGTGACCTTTACCCTCAAGCCCCATTCCGCCGGCAAGTTCCGCTTGCTGGTGACCGAGCCCGGGGCCGATACCCCCGCTTGGTTCCGTGGGCGCACCATGTACCACATTTTTGTGGATCGCTTTGCCCCCGGTGGCGGCCGGCGTCGCGCCGATGCAGAATATCACGACAACTGGAACGAGGAGATCCGACAGTTTGGCGCCTACCCGGGCGCACCCGTGAAAAACAACGAGTTTTTTGGGGGAACGCTGTGGGGCATTCTTGACAAGCTGGATTATCTGCAGTCCCTGGGCGTGGGAGTATTGTACTTAAGCCCGATTTTCAAGGCCGCCTCCAATCATAAGTACGATACGGGTGATTACGAAACCGTCGATCCCCAATTCGGCGGCGAGGAGGCCCTGCGCGCCCTGCTGGCGGAATGCGAGCGGCGCGACATTGGCGTGATCCTGGACGGCGTGTTCAATCACACCGGCAGCGATAGCCGTTATTTCAATAAAGAAGGAAGCTACGATACCGTCGGCGCCTATCAATCCCGCAAGTCGCCCTTTGCCGACTGGTATTATTTCAAGCGCTTTCCCGATCAGTACGAGTGCTGGTGGGATATTGAGATCCTGCCCAAAATGAACCTGTCCAATCCTGCCACCCACGACTATTTCGTGGGGCAGGGCGGCATCATTGACAAATACACCCGTATGGGTGTTTCGGGCTGGCGTTTGGACGTGGTGGACGAGGTACCCGACCGCTTTTTGGATGACCTCTGCACTCGCGTGCGTGAGGCCACCGACGGGCAGGGCGTTGTGATCGGCGAGGTTTGGGAAAACGCCGCTGATAAGATCGCCTATGGCCGCCGTCGCCGCTATTTCCGCGGCCGTCAGCTCCACGGCGTGATGAATTATCCCGTCAGACGCGGGATGATCTCCTTTGTGAGAGAGGGGAATGCTGCCGCCCTTTGCCAGGTGCTGCGCGAGATCTGGGGCTCCTATCCCCCGGCTGTGTCTCATTCTCTGATGAATTTGCTCTCCACCCATGATACCGAGCGGATTTTGACGGTGCTGGGGGGCGAGCCCGACAACGGCCGCCGCACCAATGCCGAGCTGCGCGATCTGCGCCTATCTCCTGCCGAGCGGCGCCGTGCCGTTAAGCTGCTGATCATGGCCTCTGCCCTGCAGTTTACCGTGCCCGGTGTGCCCTCGGTGTTCTACGGTGACGAGGTCGGGCTGGAGGGGTATCACGATCCCTTCTGCCGAAGACCCTTCCCTTGGGGGCAGGAGAATGCCACGCTGCTGGCTCACTATCGCAAGCTGGGGCGCATCCGCACCGAAAACCCCGTTCTGGCCGACGGCGATTTTGCCATCCTGCAGGAGAGCGAGCACGCCGTTGTATACGAGAGAAAAGGGGAAAGCGGCCATTTGATCGTGGCGGCCAACCGTGGCGAAGCACCCTTTGCCGTGACGCTGCCCGGCCCTGCCAAGGAGCTGCTCTCCGGCAGAAAAACCGGCACACGTGTTGCAGTTTTGCCTGACGAGGTCAAGATCTGGAGGCTGCGCTGATGTTTAAATTTATCAAAAATCTGACCAAAAGCAAAAACCCCGAAAGCAAGCGCTATCGCTATGATATGGCACAGCGCATCAGCGGTCATCACGTGAAATACGTGACCGAGCGCATTGATAACGTGGACGAGGTCATCGGCCGCTCGGGCAGTCTGAACATCCGGGATGACGAGCTGCTGGTATATGCCTCCTTTGACGTGCTGATGCGTTGCAAGATCGCGGATATGGAGGCGGCCGAGCTGCTCTCCAAGGACGGCGTGGTCATCACCGCCCCCGACCTGGAGCACGGCGGCAAGGTGCGCACCGTCATCGTCTATTACGTTTATCACACCAAAAATCTATAAAAAATCCCCTTGCGCAACGGCACAGCCGATGCGCAAGGGGATTTTTATTAGAAGGGCTCGCGGTGAAGCGACTCTCGTGTCTATTCGTCATACTATGCCGCTCGTTTCGCTGGTGTCATTCTGAGGAGGCCAACAAAGGCCGACGAAGAATCTCGCAAAATGCAAGAAGCGTTTTGCGTGGTATGTACACGCCAAACTTCTCGTAATGCAAAGTAACATTTCGCCCGAAGAAGTCTGTGCTAACATCCGTTCCCGAGAACGCTTTTTGCGTTCTCGGCGATACGCTCGGCCACCTTTCTTGACGGCCTCGGTATGACACAGTTTGGCTGTATTGATAAATAGCGGGCTCACCACCCGTCTTTGACAAGAGCCTCCCTCACAAGGGGGGAAGCCTTTGGATGAGGGATGTCTCCACCGTGTGTAATGTTAACGCAAACTTGTAGGGGCGACCATCGGTCGTCCACATCCGAGACCGACATTCCTTTTGTGCCTCTTAAAACCAAAAATCATTCCAGCTTGATCTTGGCAAGCCCCGCCTCGGAGGTCTCCTTATAGGAGGAGGAAAGGTCGCGTCCCGTCTCCTTCATGGTCTTGACCACCTTGTCAAAAGAAATCTTGCGGCTATCCCACAAAAAGCTGGCAAGGCTGACAGCGTTGATGGCGCGCATGGCCGCAACGGCATTGCGCTCGATGCAGGGGATCTGCACCAGACCGCAAATGGGGTCGCAGGTCAGCCCCAAATGATGCTCAATGGCGATTTCGGCGGCGTATTCGATCTTGTCAATGTCCAAAGAGAACAGCTCGCCAAGGGCGGCGGCCGCCATAGCGCAGGCGCTGCCGATTTCGGCCTGACAGCCGCACTCCGCCCCGGAAATCGAGGCGTTGGTTTTGATCAGATTGCCAATCAGCCCCGCCGTGGCAAGGGCGTGCAGTATTTGCTGATCACTAAAGCGGTGCTTTTGCTGTTGATAATAAAGAACTGCCGGCAAAACGCCTGCCGCGCCGCAGGTGGGGGCAGTGACGATCTCCTCGCCCGAGGCATTCTGCTCGCTGACTGCAAAGGCAAAGGCGCAGACCATGCGGTGCTCACGGGTCTCGGCACTCTCGTCAATGTGCTGATTGCGATACAAAGCCCCTGCTTTTTTCTTGACCTCCAGACCGCCGGGCAAAATGCCCTTGTCGGCAAGACCTCGGGTGATGGCCTGCTTCATGGCACTCCAGACCTGCTCCATATGGCTCCAAAAGTCGGGGCCCTCTTGCTCGGCAACGTATTCCCACAGCCGCAGATCATGCTCCTTGCAATAGGCTGCAATGTCGCTAAAGGTGCTTTTTTCATATACCGTTTCGGGCTTTTTTACACCGTGCCCCTCAAAAGCGATGCTGCCGCCACCAATGCTTAGCACCCGCGCTTGCCCGATCTCACATCCGTTTAGCAGGGCGACCATATCCATGGTGTTGGGGTGGGGGAGTGCCGTAGTCTTGCTGTCAAAGCGGACTTCACAGGGGGCGGGGGCCAGCGTTTTGCGGATCACCTCGTCGGTGCCGTGCCCCTTGCCGGTTTTGGCAAGCGAGCCGTATAGTGTCACGCGAAAGGCGTCGGCCGCAGGGTACTGCTGGCGAAAGGCCTTGCAGGCTCGCTCCGGCCCCATCGTGTGAGAGCTGGAGGGGCCACGCCCGATCTTATACAGCTCGGTCAGGGATTCCATTCCTTGCATATGACTGTCTCCTGTATGATAGGTGTTATTGACGAATGGCGCCGTCGCCGCTGACCATATACTTGACCGTGGTCAGGGCCGAAAGGCCCATGGGCCCCCTTGCGTGGAGCTTTTGGGTGGAGATACCGATCTCGGCACCAAGGCCAAATTCGCCGCCGTCGGTGAAACGGGTAGAGGCGTTGTGATAGACCGCTGCGGCATCCACCATGCCACAAAAACGCATAGCCGTGTCGCTGTTTTCGGTCAAAATGGCCTCACTGTGCCTGGTTCCGTAGCGGTTGATATGGTCAATGGCCTCCTCAACACCGTCTACGATCTTCACGGTCATAATATAGTCGTTATACTCGGTGGCATAGTCCTCCTCGGTGACGGGCAGTGCCTCGGGCAAAAGGGCACAGGTGGCTTGGTCGCCTCGCAGCTCCAACCCCCACTCACGGGTGGCAGCGTAAAAGGCAGGCAGAAAGGTGGCGGCCATATCGCGATGCACCAGCAGGGTTTCGGCGGCGTTGCACACCGACGGGCGCTGACATTTGGCGTTGACGCATACGCGCAGCGCTTTGTCTGGGTCGGCTTCTTTGTCTACATAAACGTGGCAGTTGCCGGCACCAGTCTCGATCACAGGCACTTTTGCGTTTTCTACACAACTGCGGATCAGACCTTTGCCACCTCGGGGGATCAGCACATCCACCAGTCCACGCATCTGCATCAGGGCGTTGGCGCTTTCCCGGTCGGTGGAGCCCACCAACCCAATGAGATCGGGGGAAAGTCCCTCGGCTTCTAAGCCGCGGCGCAGCGCCGCTACAATAGCACGGTTACTTTCAATGGCTTCCTTGCCGCCGCGCAGGATCATCGCATTGCCCGACTTAATGGCAATGGCCGCTGCATCGGCGGTCACGTTGGGCCTGGCCTCAAAAATAATGGCTACCACGCCAAGGGGCACACGAGTCTCCTTGACGGTAATTCCGGAGGGACGTGTAAAGGTTTTTGTAACACCAAGGGGGTCATCAAGGGCGATCAGCTCCACCATGGCGTTGGCCATATCCACAATGCGCTCGCGGGTCAGACGCAGGCGATCCATCATCACCTTGGGCACGCCGTTGGAGGCAGCATTGCTCAGGTCTTTTTGGTTGGCCTCCAGAATGTCGTCGCAGGCCGCCATCAGTCGCCCGGCCATAACGCGCAGGGCGCGGTTGCGCTTTCCTACCGTTTGCAGCGCCAGCACGGGGGCGGCGCTTTTGGCGGCGGTGCAAAGCGCTTTTACGTCTTCAAAAATCGTGTTCATTTGTTTATCCTTATCGTTATTTTTTCTCGCAAAGCAGAGCCTGCTCAATTTCTACCACATATACGGTGTGATAATCTTTTCCGGGATAGTTTTTTAGCAGCTCCGGCATCAGAAAGCAGTCCTCGCGCAGGGTGTCGGCATACAGCTTGCGACATAGCAGCACCAGGCGCGCTTCCTCAATGCAGGACACACCGTTTTGTTCTGCGGGGGTCAGCCCCGTGGCGGCGAATTTATCCAGATCGCGGCCGCTTTTTGTGCCGAACAGGCGGAGCGCACTCCGGTATTTCTCCCCGAAAAAGCAAAGGGAAAATCGCTCGCTTTCCTCGGTCAGCCGATGGGTGTAGCGTTGGGGACGGATAAAGCAAAAGGCGACGGGCTTGTTCCACAAAACGCCCATGCCTCCCCAGCTGGCCGTCATGGCGTTGACGGTTTCTTGGCCGTCCTCGCCCGTGCCCTTGGCGGTGATCAGCATCCAATCCTTGCCGATCAGGCGAAATACGTTTTCCAGCTGCTCTGCGGGTATGCTTTTGTATTGCTTCATAGTTTCCCTCCGTTTTGAAATTGTTATTAGTATAGCATATTCCGTTGGGCTTTTCAAGTGAGAGCCGCAAGAAGCTTTTTGTGAAAGACGAAAAAATTAAGGGTGAAATATTGAAAAACTTTGAACAAATTGTGATTGTAAAAGGGCTTTCGGTTCACATATCTGCTATTTCACAAAGAAAATATGAAAAAAATTCGAATTTTTGTGGATGTTGAAAAAAATGAATTGACAATCGACATTTGATTTGTTAAAATGTACATGTAAACGGGGCGCTTCCCCCGGGGCGATTCCTTTCCATATAATATAATGGAGGGCGAATTGCCGCATGATACCTTCAAAAATAGGCGTTTTGTACAGTTTGTCGGGGCAATAACTGGCTGAATTGCAAAAAAGTAGGCGATATTGCAAAGAAACGATTGACAAAGCGTCTGCTTTTTGATATAATGTATCATGCAACTATCCGCAATTCCAAAAAAATCAAGAAGGAGGTTGTTCCCGTAAAAGCACGGGAACGCACAGCAACATGAAGACTTTTGTCAGATTGCTTACGCTGCTTTTGGCTTGTCTCATGCTGGCTATGACCGTTGTGGCGTGTGATGACGACACCACCGAAGATGGTCAGGGCTCTGCAATGGAAGAAGACGCATACGGCCGTGAAAGAGACGATCTGGATCAGTACAACCTGAACTACATGGGTGACGAGGTCAGCGTGCTCTACTGGTCTGACGTTGAGAACCCCGAGTTCGACGTCGAGCAGATCACTTCCGACAACGTCAACAACGCTCTGTATGACCGTAACGGCGAAATCGAGCGCCGCCTGAATGTTGAGTTGAAGTTCTCCGGTGTTCCCGGTAACGTTAACAACAGAAAGGGCTTCGTTTCCGTCGTTGATACCGACTACAAGTCTCAGTCTCATGCCTATGACCTGATCGCATCCTACTCCCGTACCGAGGGTATGCTTGCTATCCAGGGCTTCCTGGCTGACCTGAAGTCTATCGAAGGTTCCATGATCAATGAGGATAAGCCCTGGTGGCCTGACACCCTCCTTGAGACCGTTACCATCGGTGACAAGATGTTCTTCCTTTCCGGTGATATTTCCCCCAACGTGCTGCACCTGATGCAGGTTATCTACTTCAACAAGGACCTGCTCAACGAGTACTGGAACACCTACGCACAGGAGCAGGGCTTTGAGTCCGACCGTGATGAAAACGGCAAGGAGATCGTTTCTCCCGCTGCTCGCATGATCTACGACTGGGCCTACAAGGGCACCTGGACCATCGACAAGCTGATCACTTTGACCACTGCCGAAGGTATTGCCAAGGACAACGGTACTGCTACCGGCGTTCAGGATATCGAGGACCAGTATGGCTTTACCTCTATTCCTTACTGCATTGACTGCTTCTACACCGGCTCCAACCTGCGTCTGGTTGAAGAGACCGATGACGGCGGCGTTCTGAAGATCTCCGACGACTACGGCTCTGCAAAGACCGTTAAGCTGGTTAACAAGATGTCTACCTGGTTTAGCAACCCCGCTTGCTGGACCCTGTACGATTTCAGCTACATCACCCTGTTCCAGAATGGTAATGCCATGTTCGCTGGTCTGCGTGCTCACCACGTTAAGCACTTTGACGAGGACTGGGACTACGGCGTAATGCCCGTTCCGAAGTACGATGAGAAGCAGCTGAACTACTACACCTGCATGGGTAACCCCTTCACCCTGTACGGCATTTACGACGGCCTTGACACCCACGGCGACAAGCCCGCTCGTCTTGCTGAGATGACCGCTGTTATCGAGTGCTGGGCTTCCGAGTCCTACCGCCTGGTAACCCCTGAGGTCTTCGAGGTTAACATGCAGCTCAAGTACGCAGATACCCAGTACGAGACCGATATGTTCGAAATCGTTCGTTCCTCTGTCGTGTTCGACCTTGGTCGTATCTTCGCAAACGACCTCTCCTTCATGAGTGAGCTGCCCTCTCGTGCAGCTGTATACCATGCTTCTTGGTCTTCTACCTACGGCTCCTACAAGAAGTCGCTGAACGCCAAGCTGGAAGAGATCGTATCTCAGCTGAAGGTTTAATTTAAAACCAATTCAACACCCCACGGTGCAAACCGTGGGGTGTTTTTTATCTCCCGATAATTACGCGCAATTCTATTTACAAAAAAAACGAAATGGTGTATAATGGTATTCGTAAAATCCAGTTCAATGGAGGGAATTGATATGAGTCAAAAAACCATGAAGGCAGCGGTGCTGCATGCGGTTGCCGATCTGCGTTATGAGGATGTTCCGCGCCCCGTGGTAGGGGAGGGTGAGGTCCTGCTAAGGGTGATGGCCGCCGGTGTTTGCGGCTCTGATATTCCCCGCATTTTTACAAAGGGCACTTACCATTTTCCCACGATCCCCGGCCACGAATTCGCCGGTCAGATCGTGGAAAGCGACGACCCTGCGCTTCTTGGCCGCAAGGCGGCCGTGTTCCCACTGTTGCCTTGCCGCAAATGTGCCGCTTGTCAGGTGGGCGAATACGTTAAGTGTGAAAATTATGATTACTATGGTTCTCGCCGCGACGGTGCCTTTGCCGAGTATCTGGCCGTTGATAAGCGCAACCTGGTGCTGCTGGATGACAAGATCTCCTATGCCGAGGCATCGCTGATGGAGCCTGCCGCTGTGGCGCGGGCTGCCATTCGCCGTATGCAGATCAGCCTGGGAGATAAGGTGGTTATTTTCGGTGCCGGCCCCATTGGCCTTATGGCCGCCCAATGGGCAAAAAAAGCAGGAGCCGGTTTGGTGCGTGTGGTGGATATCAGCGATGAAAAGCTGGCGTTCGCTCGCCGTTTTGGATTTGAAGCTTACGATGCCCGGCGTGACGGCTTGTGCCATTGCGCGCTGGAGGGCACCGGTGCTTCTCCTGCCATCAATAACGCCATCAAGGCGTTGCTGCCCAACGGTCGCTTGGTGCTGATGGGCAACCCCTTTGGCGATATGAATATCGAGCGCGGTGTGTATTCCGAGATCTTGCGCCGCGAGATCACGCTGCTTGGCACGTGGAATTCCTCTTACAATGACCGCATCAACGACTGGGAGGCTGTTTCCAAAGCAATGGCCGAGGGGGATATGAGCTTTGAGCCCTTGATCACCCATCGTTTTCCGCTGTCTCAATGCCACAAGGCCCTGGAAATGATGCGGGATAAGACCGAATTTTTCACCAAAGTGACCTTTGTCAGCGAGGGTGAGGCATAATCTTAGTGGCGCCGGCCTTTGAAAAATTCATCGCGGAGCAATATCGGGCGTTTCTTGCCGCAAAATAAAAAGAACACCCACGGCTAAGGCACGTGGGTGTTCTTATAGAGAGCATCAAGCCTCGGGCTTGGGCTCCTCGGCAGGAGCTTCCTCAACGGGAGCCTCCTCCTCGTCATCAACGATCAAAAAGTTGTCGTCCAGCTCATCCTCGTCGATCTCATCAAAGTCAAAATCCAAATCCTCGATGTCGTCCTCGCGATAAGAATCGCAGAAGGCAAAGAAGTTGCGGCACAGACGGTAAATGACGTAAGCAATGGCGCTTGCGGCAGAGATCACGGCCAGTGTGATGGCAACGATCTTACCATAATTGGTTTTCTTTTCTTCCATGGTGAGTACCTCCATTCTTCTCGCCCTGTCGGGCGGTCCTTGGTTTTATTGTATCATAAAATTTGAAAATTGCAATAGGAAACCGATAAATTCACAAAATTGTTGCAGAAAGGAGCGCGGATATGAATGAGCAGGCCGTGATGAAACGCTTACAAGAGGCCGGCATAGATAGCCCACGTTTTGAGGCGATGCAGCTTTGTCGCGCCCTGTCGGGCGAGGCGCTGGCCCATGCGGTGGAGCGCCGCTGTGCCGGCTATCCCTTGCAGTATATTTTGGGTGAATGGGATTTCTACCGCGAGACCTATGAGGTTAGCGAGGACTGTCTGATCCCACGGGCAGATACCGAGCTGTTGGTTGAAAAGGCTGTTCAAAATCTGCCAACGGGTGCGCGTTTTTTGGATCTTTGCACCGGTAGCGGCTGCGTGGCCATCTCCACCCTTTGTGCAAGACCCGACACCACCGCCGTGGCGGTGGATCTGTTTGCGGCCACGTTGGAGCTGGCCGGGCGTAACCGTGGACGCAATGGCGTCACACAGCGCTTGGAGCTGGTACAAGCCGATGTTCTGCTTCCGCCCGATGGGCGCTTTGAAAGGGCATCGTGGGATGCTATCCTTTCCAATCCACCCTATATCCGCACCCAGGTAGTGCCCACCCTGCAAAGGGAGGTGGGCTACGAGCCCCGTGCTGCGCTGGATGGCGGCCACGACGGTCTTGCTTTTTACCGTGCTATATTGGATGGCTGGCACACGTTGCTAAAGCCCGGCGGCAGCTTTTTCTTTGAGATCGGCTATGATCAAGGTGAGGCGCTTGCTGCCTTGGCCGCAGAGCGCGGTTATACGGCCACCGTCTATCGGGATCTTGGCGGAAACGATCGGGTGGTTCATATCCGAAAATAACAACTTTCTCTCATAGCACATATGTTGTGAGGGGGGTGTTTGCAAATGTATATTGTTGTACTTTACGGTGGGAGCAGTCCCGAGCGGCAGGTGTCGCTTTGCTCCGGCCACAGAGTGTGCGAGGCCTTGACCAAAAAAGGGCACCACGTACATCCGTTTGATCTGCGGGAGGTCACTTATGACCCCGAGCTGATCGGGCTTTGTCAAGCGGCGGACGCCGTGTTTCTGGCTCTGCACGGCGGTGCAGGAGAGGACGGTACGCTTCAGCAGCTGTTGGAGCAGGAGGGGATCTTTCACTATACCGGATCCGCGCCGCAAGGGGCGGCCCTTGCCATGCACAAGCAACGGGCGAAAGAGCGCGTAGCGGCGGTGGGCGTTCCTGTGGCGACGGGGGCGTTATGCGTGCCGGATACGACCCTGCCGCCCCTGCCCATGCCCTTTGTGCTAAAGCCGATTTCGGGTGGATCCAGCGTGGGTCTGTGCGAGGTCCATACCTCCAAGGAGTGGGAGGCCTGCAGAGTCACCGAAGTGTTTTTGTGCGAAGAATATCTGTGCGGCAGGGAATATACCGTGGGCATTTTAGAGGGGCACGCCTTGCCCGTGGTAGAGATCTGCCCCCGTGGCGGACGCTATGATTATGCCCACAAATACGGCAAGGATGCCACCGAGGAGATCTGCCCCGCACACCTCTCCGACCGGGAAAGCGCCCATCTCCAGCGCTTGGCGCTGACGGCCTTTTCGGCCTTGGAAATGCGGGATTTCGGACGTGTGGATTTCCGCGAGGATCGGAATGGATCCCCCAAATTTTTAGAGGCCAACGCCCTGCCGGGGATGACGGCAACCAGCCTGTTCCCCTTGGCGGCGGCCACAGACGGCCTGCCCTTTGACGAGCTGTGCGATATGATGGCGGCCACGGCCGCAAAACGAAAAATGACATAAAAAAGAGGTACGTATCATGAAAAACACGACAAAGATCGGATATGCTGTGCTGGGTCTGGGCATTGGAATGGCCCATGCCGAGGCGGCTGCCGCCTCTCAGCACGCCGAGTTGGTGGCGGTTTGCGATCTGGATGAGGCCAGACTGGAAAAGGCCAAGGCGCTTTATCACTCGGTGACCTGCTATACCGATGCCGAGGCGCTGTTTGACGACCCTCGTGTGGATATCGTCAGCATTTGCCTGCCAAGTGCTATGCATGCCGATTTTGCTGTGCGCGCCATGGAAAAGGGGAAGCACGTGTTGGTGGAAAAGCCGGTGGATATCACCTGCGAGCGCGCTATGCGCATTGAGGAGGCGCGGCAGCGCACAGGTATGCGCTGCGGTGTGGTGCTGCAGAACCGGTTCAATCTTAATATGTATGCCATCAAGGAGGCGGTGGAAAGCGGTCGCATCGGTCGCCCGGTGCTGGGCACCTTTGCCGTGAAATGGTATCGCGAGCAACGCTATTACGACCGTGGCGGCTGGCGTGGCACTTGGGAAATGGATGGGGGCGGCTCGCTGATCAATCAGGCCTCTCACACCGTAGATCTGATGCGTTGGCTAATGGGCGACGTGGCCTCGGTTTCCTCCTCTATGGCCATTGCCAATCACCATATTCAAACCGAGGATACCACCGTTAGCACCGTGCGCTTTCAAAACGGCGCGCTGGGCACCTTTGTCAGCACCACCTGCGCCTATCCCGGTATTTCCACCGAGATCTGCATTTACGGAACCGAGGGCAGCATCGAGGCCGATGCCGACCGCCTGAAGACCTGGAAAATGAAGGAGCCCGTGGGCGATCTGGACGAGGACGAGGAAGAAGAGACCATGCTGGCCCGCTATGGCGGCGGCAACCGTGTGGCCGCCAATGAGGAGGGCAAGCTCTATGGGCACCGCCACGTGGTGGAGGATATGATCCTTGCTGTGCGGGATGGGCGCGACCCCGAGGTGATGCCCTTGGACGGTATGAAGAGTCTTGCCGTGATCGAGGCCATCTATCGCTCTGCCAAAGAAGGAAAGCCCGTGGAGCTGTAAGGGATATTGACTTTCCCGTACATAAGGTTTATAATGTATATAAAAGAAAACAAAGGAGTTGAAGACAGTGCAATATATCATTATGGGCGCCACGGTACTGATTTTAGTGATCAATGTGCTGGTGGGCCTCGGACGTGGATTTTCCCGTGGATTGCTACGCTTGTTGACGCTGTTGGTTGCCCTTGTAGGGGCATTTGTGCTGGCAGGCGTGCTGGCGGATCGTGCCTCGGTTACGTTGGTGGACGGAGTTCATGAAATGGCCGCCTCCGATCCCCAATTCGCCGCCTTTTTAGAGGAGAATGACATCGTGGGCGATGCGGTTGGAGCGTTGGCACATATGCTGGCGGCCCCCATTCTGTTTTTGGTAGCCTATATTGTCCTGAAGCTGCTGACTTGGGTCGTATATCTGATCCTGCGTGTCTGCTTCTCGGTGGGAAAGCCCAAGGGCGTGTTGCTGAATTTGGGCGGCGGCCTTTGCATGGGCCTTGCCGCAGGCCTCATCGGTGTATTGGTGTTTGTAACCCCGGTCATGGGCTATACGCAGCTGTTCAGTCAGACCATCGAGCAAGCCGATAGCCTGACCCAACGCGCCGGCGATCTGGGCCTGGAGGAATACAACGAGCAATACATCACGCCGGCCTCTACCGCACCCGTGGCATCGGAATTGTATGAGGGCGTGGGCAAGCATCTGTTCCGCAGCCTCAGTAGTGCCGAGTGGGAAGGGGAGAAGGCGTACCTGGAGGACGAATGGTTTGCTGTGATCGGCGTGGCCGATCAAGCGGCTGTGCTGGTGGAGCGCCCCGTGGCCGAATATGGCGAGACCGAGTCTGCCGCCATTCACAACATGGCCGCCGGTGTGGGACAATCCAAAATGCTGTCTGCTATTAGCAGCGGTCTGTTTAACGGCGTTTCCAATGCGTGGTTGTCCAATCAGCCCTTTTTGGGTGTGGAGCGCCCTCAAAGTGGTGATGAGAATATGGATATCATTCTCAACGGCTTTTTCCGCGTGTTCGCCACCACCGATCCCGCGCTGATCGGCGGTGATCTGGAGTCCTTTGCCGATCTGTTTGATCTGATGGTGAAATATGAGGTGTTTGCACAGATCTCCTCTGGTGAAGAGGGTGACCTGGCGGCCTATTTGGTGACCTCTGGCTTTTTTGACGAGGTAAAGGAGCTGTTGGATACAACTCCCCGACTGGAGCCGGTGGCGGTTGCCATTTCGGATGCCGGTATGCGCGTGCTGGTTCGCCAGCTGGGCGATCCTGCCAACTATGCCGAGACCTGCAAGGAGCTGATGGACGATATCTCCACAACTCTCAAGGCTGTGACCGATGAAAGCGGCCAGGTGAACACCGAGGCTCTTTCCAATCAGCTGACCACTGTGTTTGCCGAGCATGATGTCAACGTAGATGCCGATACCACCGATCTCATCGCCAAGGGTGTTGCCGACGAGTTCACACCCGAGGAGCTGACCACGCTCACGGTTGAGGAAATGACCGATCGTCTGATCGGCCGCTTAGGTGACGTTGAAAATATTGATACCCTGATCGCGGAAAATGCCGCTTGATCAAAAAAGGGGCGCAACGCGAAAGCGTTGCGCCCCTTTTCTTGCCCTTTTGTGTGCTGTTTTGCACACCGTTTCCTTTTTTTGCATACAATGGGGCGAGGTGAGAATATGCTGGCTACAAAAGAATATGAGCGTGAACGGGCGGTGGAATATGCCCGTCGTTGGGCCCGTGGGCGTAACCCGTTGTTTTATAATTTCACCGGCGTTGGGGGCGATTGCACCAATTTTGTTTCGCAATGCGTGCTGGCAGGGAGCTGCGTGATGAATTTTACGCCGGATTTTGGTTGGTACTATCGCACCCCCGATGACCGCGCCCCTGCCTTTACCGGTGTGGAATTCTTTTGGGATTTTATGACCGGTGCCCCCGATTTTGCTACCCGAAACGGCGGCATCGGCCCCTTTGGCCGTGCGGCGGAAATGGGAGAAGTAGAGCCCGGGGACGTGGTACAGCTGGCCGACCGCACGGGGGATTTTTACCACACCCTGCTGGTCAGCGAGATCCGCAATGGCGAAATTCTGGTGACCGCCCATTCCAACGATGTGTATAACCGTCCCCTTAGCTCTTACGATGCGCCGGGTATGCGCTTTTTGCATTTGGAGGGCGTGCGCTTTGAGATTGGCGAAAATGCCTGCTTTCAAAATCTGATCGAGGGGCGCGCCCTGCCGCAAGACTGAGCGTCATCGATTTTTTCGGCAAAAAATGAAAATCCTCTTGCAATCACGCCCTGTTTGTGCTATAGTTTGCTATGGTTTATTTGAGAACGGAGGCGGCGTATGATTGCAGTTATCATCATTTCTATAATAGCCGTGCTATCCACGGCGGCCTTGGCGCTGTTTGAGCCGCGTCTGCATCCTCGCCATCCCGGAGTGCGCATCTATTGGGTGGCACCGCTGATCGGGGCGATCTTGTTGGTCGTGATGGGCTCGATCTCCTTGCCCGAGGTGGCAAGCGGTCTGCTGGCCGACAGTGCCGTCAATCCTATCAAGATTTTGGTGTTGTTTTTTTCCATGACCTTGATGTCCATTTTTTTGGACGAGGTGGGCTTTTTCCGCTATCAGGCCAATGCGGTGCTGCGCCATGCCGGCAGCAGTCAGCTAAAGCTGTTTGTGCTGCTGTATGCGGCGGTGTCGGTGCTGACGGTCTTTACCTCTAATGATGTGGTCGTGTTGACCTTTACGCCCTTTATCTGCTATTTTGCTAAAAATGCCGAGATCGACCCATTGCCCTATCTGATCGGCGAATTTGTGGCAGCCAACACCTGGAGCATGGCTTTGATCATCGGCAACCCCACAAACATTTATCTGGCAGCGGGGAACGGCATTGGTTTTGCCGGTTATTTGGGCGTGATGCTACTACCCACGGTGTTAGCCGGCGCGGTTTCCTTTGGTGTATTGCTGCTGCTGTTTTATCGCCGTCTTAGGGTCCCTATGCGCCCCATTGCCGAGGATCTGCATCTCAAGGATAAACCCACGGTTGCCCTGGCATTGACCTGCCTTTGCGTTTGCATTGCGTTTTTGATCTTTTCCTCGTATCTGGATATGGATATGTGGCTGATCTCTTTGGATGCCTGCGTGATCCTGTATCTGGTGGCTATTTCCGAACTGGTGATCCGCCGCCGTGGCATGGGTCCCGTTAATCGCAGCTTTCATCGCGCCCCTTATGATGTCGTACCTTTTGTGCTTTCGATGTTTGTCATCGTCATGGCACTGAACAAGGTGGGCGCCACGGCCATGCTGTGCGAAATGATCTCGGGTACGGGCGAGATCTGGAAAAGCGGTATTTCCTCCTTCCTTGCGGCCAATCTGCTTAACAATATCCCCATGAGCGTGTTGTATTCCACCGTGGTAACGCCGGCAACGGGTGTGCCCCTTGTGCCGGCCTTGTATGCCGCTGTGGTGGGCTCTAATATCGGGGCCTTTTTCACCCCTATGGGCGCCTTGGCGGGCATCATGTGGATGGCACTTTTAAAGCAGCACGGCGTGTCGCTTTCCTTTGGCAAGTTTGTACTGTACGGCGCAGCGATCTCAATCCCCACGCTACTGGCCGCCCTGGCGGGCCTGGAAATCATTTTATAAAGCAACCAAGCGGAGCAGACAGCTGTCTGCTCCGCTTGGTTTTTTAAAAAATAAAATCATAAAATTTTCAAAAATCACTCCACATTTTGACAAAAAACAAAAAACGGTTGCTGATTTTCGGCATTTACAATTTACAAAAGCCTCCTTTTGCGTTATAATAAAGTAGAACGCACGAAAGGGGGCTTTTTTGATGGATTTGAAAGGAATATTAAAACGTCTTGAGCATTGCGCCTGCGGCCAACAACACACCTTTGATATCAAGGCGGTGGAGATCGGGCATGGCGTGGTGGATCGGGTCGGTGCGATCCTGCAAGAAGCAGGCTTTGGCAAACGTTTGCTGCTGGTGGCCGACGATCACACCTTGCGTGTGGCCGGAGGTGTTCTGCCGTCGCTGCAGCAGGCGGGCTTTTCGGTCAAAAAATGGATCTATCCCAATTTGCTTTATGCGCGTGCCGAGCAGGTTCGGGAGGTAGAGGCCCTTTGTGCGGATGTGGATGCCATTCTGTCGGTGGGTACGGGCTCTCTCAATGATATTTGCCGGGTGGCGGCCAAGAACTGTCATAAGGCCTTTTGTATCTTTGCTACCGCCCCCTCTATGGATGGCTTTGCCGCGGATCTGGCACCGATCATCGAGAACAATTTCAAAACCTCGTGGCCGGGCAAACAGCCCGATGTGATTCTGGCCGACACGACCATTCTGGCCAATGCCCCCACCGAGCTGAAGGCGGCAGGCTTTGGCGATATGGTGGCAAAATACCTGGGGATATTTGACTGGAAGGTGGCGGCGCTCCTGCTGGATGAGCATTATTGCCCCGCGATCGCCGATCTGACCATGGAAAGCGTCAAGCGGATGCTCTCTCTTGCTGATCGGGTGACCGCACAGGACGAGGAGGCGGCCGGTTCGATCATGGAATCGCTGGTGCTATCGGGTCTGGCGATGAAGCTGGCGGCCTCCTCTCGCCCCGCATCGGGCGCCGAGCATGCCGTGTCACACTACTGGGAGTGTTATAAGCTTTCCCGTGGAATCTGGCCGGAATTTCACGGTAAAAAGGTGGGTGTCGCCACCGTTTTGATGAACCGTATCTATCGGAATGTAGCCCAACGGGTCGAGCATATTACGGTTGGTACAAGTCCACTTTCCAAAGAGGAGGTGCTGGCCGCCTTTACGCCAATGCAGATCCCGGAGGTGGAGAAGATAAACGCCTTTGCCATTGCGGGCCGGGTCGACCCCGAACGGTTGGTGAAAAAATGGCCCGAGATCCGTCAATTGGCCATGTCCTTCTTGCCCGACGATGGGGAATTGCTTTCGCTGATGAAACGGGCAGGAGCCGCTACCGAGCCGGAGGAGGTCCGCGTTGATACGGATCTTTTGATCAAAGGATTGCGCTATCATCCCTTTATGAAATCCCGACTGCTGCTCACCCACCTGTTCCCCATGATGGGGCTGGATGTGATGGATTTTTTGCAGTAATGCTTGCGAACACAAAAAGGACAGAGAACGGCTTGCGTTCTCTGTCCTTTTGTGTTTTTTAGGCATTGACTGCATCGACAAAGCGCAGGAAGGCGGCCTTGCCGGCCTCGTCGCGCTTGTACACGCCGGCGTCGGTCAGCACCTTAACAAAGGTGCGGCCAATCTCCTGCTGCAGGATCTCGCGGACGTTCCCCTCGGTAAAGGTGTATTGATCCTTGAATCGCAAATACCACTCCTTGTGCTTGGCAATGGTCTCGCTTTCAGCAAAATCCTTGCCGGCAAGGATGGCATCGCACATTTCGGTGATCTCGTCCTTCAGTCGGGCAGGGAGTACCGCCAGGCCCATGACCTCGATCAGACCGATGTTCTCCTTTTTGATGTTGTGAAGCTCGGCATGGGGGTGATAAACGCCAAGAGGATGCTCGGGGGTGGTGATGTTGTTGCGCAGCACCAGATCCAGCTCAAATTTGCCGTCGCGGATACGGCCGATGGGGGTGATGGTGTTGTGGGGCTCGCCGTCGGTTTCGGCAAAGACAAAGGCACTCTCGTCGGTGTAGCCACGCCAAGCCAGCAGGATCTTGTTGGCAAGATCCACCAAGCGGCTCTTATCGGCGCCGGAAATGCGAATGACCGACATGGGCCAGCGCACGATGCCGGCGGTTACATCCTCAAAGCCACGGAAGGTGATGGGGGTTTCGATGGGGGCCTTTTCCATAGCGAAGGTGTAATGACCGCCCTGCATATGGTCGTGAGACAGGATCGAGCCACCCACAATGGGTAGATCGGCATTGGAGCCCAGGAAGTAGTGGGGGAACTGCTCTACAAAATCAAGGAGCTTGACAAAGGAGGAGCGGTCGATCTTCATGGGGGTGTGAGCGGCGGAAAGCGCAATGCAATGCTCGTTATAATAGACATACGGAGAGTACTGCAAAAACCAATCCTGACCGGCCATTTTCATGGGGATCAGACGGATGTTCTGACGGGCCGGATGGGATAGCGTTCCGGCATAGCCCTCGTTATCCCGGCACAGCAGGCATTTGGGATAATTCTTGGGGGGCAGGAGCTTGGCAGCGGCAATGGCCTTGGGATCCTTTTCGGGCTTGGAAAGGTTGACGGTGATGTCAATATCGCCGTATTCGCTGGGGGTTACCCACTTCAGATCCTTTTTCACGCGGTAGGTGCGGATGTAATCCGAGTTCCGGGCCAGATCGTAGAAATAGTTGGTGGCTTTTTCCGGGTCCTCCTGCTGCAGCGCGCGGAAGGTGGCAATGACCTGCGAGGGGCGAGGGGTCAGCACGCCCATGAGCGAGGTGTCAAACAGGTCGCGGTAGACCACGGAATTGCCCTCGATCTGTCCGTTTTCAAAGGCATAGTCGCACATCTCCCCCAAAATCTCCTCCAAGGGACGATCGGCTACGGCCTTGTCGCTATCGGTGAAATCGGAAAGCTTCAGCACGCCCATCAAGGCATTGGTGGCCCAAGCGCGGTCGGTCTCGTCGATCAGATGGCGTGTGATTGCATAGTGGACAAGCTCTTTGATGTTGTGGCAAATATCAGACATAATTACACTCCCCATTTATTACTAATGGTATTATAGCATCAATACCCCACTTTGTCAAAGGGATAAAGGGAATATTTACCATCTTTTCACATAAAAAAAGAGGGGGTCTCCCCCATGTGTGCCGTGCCCCTGCCGTTTGAAACACACCAACAAATTTATTATATCATAAATTTCAGGCGTTGTAAAGATGGAATATGCGCGAAAGCACCAAAATCTGCGAAATAAACAAAAAATAATTGTTAAATACTTACAATTTGCCTATTGAAAAGGGGGCAAAAATATGCTATACTTAAGACACAGAAAGGAAGGTACGGTCCAATGGCAACTTAAAGTCAAAACTCAAATGTAAGAGGAGCCGCCCAAAACCGAGATCGATCAAAGCTTGAAAAACATGGCGATGTTACGCAGAAATATAGATCGTAGATACTCCATCAAGCAGAGATCGGCAACCTGAACAAAACTGTTTGCATCCTTTACAAAAACCGAAACCGCAACCAAAATAAAGGCCGTCTCCCATAGAGACATCTCAAAGAGAAAAACGTGTGTGTGGTGTTGTGATGGGCGTGTTTGAAAAGGGTAGCACCAAAGAAAGAGAGGATCACAAAAGATGTTAGATATCAAGAGCGAACAGAAATGACCCTTGATCTTGTGTAAAGAAACAAGATCAAGGGTCATTTCTTTTTGCCCTTGGACCCGAGAGAACCTCTTGAATACAGAACGCTTTTGTGCTATAATAGTCCATATCAAAGGGTGGCGTGCCGCGGCCAATCGGGCGGTGCGCCTTGTATGGAGAACAATATGCGAAACATATATACCGAAACCAAAATACTGCTTCGATCCATTCCTGCCACGGTGGTGACGCTGTTTGTCGTCAGCGTGGTGTGCATGAATCTGCTGGCCAATAAAACGCTGCTGCAGCTGGATTGGATCGCCCTGGATGGAGGCATTCTGATCTCGTGGCTATCCTTTATGTGTATGGATATCATCACCAAGCACTTCGGCCCACGGGCGTCCACCATCATTTCGGTTCACGCGGCGCTGATCAATCTGCTGACCTGTCTGATTTTTTTCGTGGCCAGCGTGATCCCCTCTACAGCCAATGATTACACCGCCTTTGACGGCATTTTCGGGGGGACGTGGTTTGTGCTTTTGGGCAGCACCGTTGCCTTTTTGGCCTCGGCTGTGATCAACAATCTCTTGAATGATACCATCGGCAAGTGCTTTTGCCGGCACCCCGATGGCAAGCTGGCCTATGCCATGCGCACGTATGTATCGACCTTTATCGGTCAATTCTTCGACAATTTCATGTTTTCGATCATCGTGTTCGTGTTTTTTGCCCCCATTTTCTGGAACGGCTTTTGCTGGACGGTGCTGCAATGTGCTACCTGCGCGCTCACGGGTGCGGTTGCGGAGCTGGTGATGGAGATCGTATTCTCCCCCATTGGTTATCGCATCACCAAGAAATGGCAGGCTGAGAATGTGGGCAAGGAATATTTCAGTTATGTGAAAAAGGAAAAACAAGAATGAAGGTTTTGATTACGGGTACGTCCCAGGGCATCGGCAAGGCCATTGCAGTTCTCTTTTTGGAACGGGGCCATCAAGTGATCGGCATTGACCGACAGCAAAAGAGCATCGAGCATTCGCAGTATCAGCACTATGAGTGTGATGTGCGCGACAAGGATCATTTGCCGGGCATCCCGGGTGTGGAAATCCTGATCAACAATGCCGGCACGCAAAACAAGGCAGATATTGACATCAATTTAAAAGCACTGATCCACATCACCGAAACGTATGGTATTCAGCCATGCATCAAATCCGTGTTGAATATTGGGTCGGCAAGTGGCCACACGGGTGCGGAATTCCCTGAATATTGTGCCAGCAAGGGCGGCGTTTTGGCCTACACCAAAAACGTGGCCATGCGCATTGCTCCCTTTGGGGCCACCTGCAACAGTCTGGATCCCGGTGGCGTGCTGACACCTCTGAACGAATGTGTAATCCATGACCCCGTTCTTTGGGGGCAGATCATGGAGGAGACTCCGCTGAAAAAATGGGCAACCCCGGAGGAAATAGCCGAGTGGGCCTATTTTCTCACGGTAACAAACACCTTCTGCACGGGGCAGAACATTCTGGTTGACGGTGGTGAATCCATCAACTATCATTTTGTGTGGAAGGAATGACAACACCGAGTTACGCACATCAGACGGCGGCAGAGCCGCCTACTTGTTGCGCCAAGTCTTACGACTTGCGCTCAAAGCCGCAAGCGGCTTTGCCTGCTCTCGCGTGATCGCGAGGCTGTTTCGCGAGCTTGTCACCGTACCAAAAAAGGAGCACCTTTCGGTGGCTATCGGGCGACAGACGGCGGCAGAGCCGCCTACTTGTTGCGCCAAGTCTTACGACTTGCACTCAAAGCCGCAAGCGGCTTTGCCTGCTCTCGCGTGATCGCGAGGCTGTTTCGCGAGCTTGTCACCGTACCAAAAAGGAGCACCTTTCGGTGCTCCTTTTTTGGTACGGGCGACAGGACTTGAACCTGCACGGATGCCCACCAGATCCTAAATCTGGCGCGTCTGCCAATTCCGCCACGCCCGCATCGTGGGCGTGGCGGAAGGACCGCAGACGCCCGCGCGTGGTCACGTAGACCCAACGGTCATTATCATAGCATAAACACGGCGATTTGTCAAGCCGTTTGCCTATTTTCATAAACCCCCTTGGCCGACCCAATGATCGGCCAAGGGGGTTGCTTGTAGCCTTCAGAGTGCATAAACCACCACTTGGAGTGGTGGAATAAAAATGCTTTAGCCATAGGCTCTCCCTATGGGAGAGCTCCCGCGAAGGCGGGTGAGAGGGCAGAAAATACTCCCCTCTCCGTCGGCTCCGCCGCCACCTCTCCCCAAGGGCGAGGCTTTGCCGAATTTTCGGCAGTGGGGCGATAATTACTAATGTTTATTGTTGACGTCTTTAGATGTCGTTAGCACTTTTGCCTTGAAGGCACGGTGTATACCACCACTTGGAGTGGTGGTTATGATTTATTGGGGAATGATGGGATAAAGCTGAATGGTGTTGCCACCGTCCACCACAAGCTCGGCGCCCGTGGTGTTGCGGGCGTGGGCGGCGAAGTAATAAACCGCATCCGCCACATCTGCGCCATCCGCCACATCGCCGATGGGGGTGTAACGGGAGGGAACGGTCTTGTAGAAATCGGGATTGGTGACCCAACGCTCGGTGCGGATCATGCCGGGCAGCACCGCGTTCACACGAATATTGTATTTACCAAGATCCAGTGCCAGGGCACGCATCAGTCCCAGCTGCCCACCCTTGGAGGTGACGTAAGCTACGCGGTCGGGGATGGCACGATAGGCCGTGTTGGAGTTGAGAAATACGATGTTACCGCCCCCTTGCTCCTTCATGCGCGCGGCGGCGTGCTCACACAGGCAGAAGTTCCACACCACGTTGGTGTTGATCACCTTCATGAGATCGGTAAGGGGGCTTTCAAAGATCTTCATACCAAGGCCTTGATCGGCGGCGTTTAGCACCAGCGTGTCCACAAAAACGCCCATACGGTCCAGCGTTTCGAACAATTCATCCACCGATTTTTCGTCCACGGTGCGCTCGTCCAGCAAAGAATCGATTGCAAAGCCGTGGATCTGCACCTCGGGGAACTTGACGCGGTAGCCCTCCTCGGCGACCTTGACCTTTTCGGGGCTGCGTCCCGTGAAGATCACGTTCCAGCCCTCGGCGGCAAATTTTTCAACAATCGCAACGCCTGTGTTGATACAAGCGCCGGTTACCAGTGCGGTTTTTTTATTCATCATGATCACCTCAGAAATAAAATGCTGTTTCGGGGGGGCGGATATCGGTTAAAGCACCGGTGTAGTGGCGCAGCGTGTGTACCGAGTAAGGGTGCTTCAGGCACTCCTCCTCGTCGATCTCAATGCCAAGGCCGGGCTTGTCGGGGATGGTAATATAGCCATCCTTGTATTCCAGCTTTTCGTTGGTCACGTCGGCACGCCAGGTGACGTCGCTGTACATGATCTCCAAAATCGAGAAATTGGGGCAGCAGGCGGCCAGCTGTAGCGTGGCGGCATTGGCCACGGGGCCGGAGGGGTTATGAGGGGCAAAGGGAATGTAATAAGCCTCGGCTGCGGCGGCGATCTTTTTCAACTCCATAATGCCACCTGCGTGGCTGATATCGGGTTGAATGTAGTCGGCGGCTCGCATTTCAAACAGATCCTTAAAGGATTTCAATGTATACAAACGCTCGCCTGCAGAAATGGCCACGGGCGATTTGTCGCGCACGGCCTTCAAGGCCTCCAGATTGTCGGGGGGGACCGGCTCTTCAAAGAGCATGGGCTTGAATTGTTCCAGCTCCCGGGCGATCTTAATACCCGTGGGCACGTTAAAGCGGCCGTGCCCCTCGATCAGCAGATCCACCTTGTCGCCCACTGCCTCACGAACGGCGGCCACACAGCGTAGTGCCTTATCCAGATCCTGATTGGAGATCTCCAGATAGGATTTGCCAAAGGGATCCCACTTCATGGCGGTGATGCCGCGCTGTACGGCGATCTTGGCCTTTTCGCCAAACTCCTCTGGCTCCTTGGCGCCCGAGAACCAGCCGTTCACGTAAATGCGCACCTTGTCGTGGACCTTGCCGCCCAGCAGCTGATAGACGGGCACGTTCAAATGCTTGCCCAGAATATCCCAAAGGGCCATTTCCACAGCTGACAGGGCAGACATCAGCACCGCACCGCCGCGCCAATAGGCATCCCGGTAAATATCGTGGAAGTGCTTTTCGATATCCAGTGGATTTTTGCCCACCAGATACTCCTTGATATGCTCCACGGCACCGATCAGCGCCTTTTCCTTGTACTCCAGCGTGGCCTCGCCAACGCCGGTAACGCCTTCATCGGTGTAGACCTTTACAAACATCCAGTTGGTGCGAAAGCAGTCAACTGCAAAAATCTTTACATCGGTTACCTTCATATTTATTCTCCTTTACTTGATATCAAAAACGCGGACATAGTCCACCAGAAAAGTGTCGCCTGCCCGGGCGGCGTCCTTAGCCTCCTGGGTGGGCTTGTGATCCTCAAAGCGATAGCCGCGGGGCTCGGTGGAGATCAGAATGAACTGGTCGGTGGCAGAAACGTTTTCCTCGATCACGCCGTCCTCTACGCCGTCCACATAGAACACATATTTGTCGGGCAGCCAAAGGCAGCCAAAGGTGTGGAACTCCTTCTCGTCCAGATGCATACCGCCCACCTTACGGCGCTGCATATCCAAGCCATAGCCGCCAGTAAAGACGTTGTGCGCCTTGACCTCGCCGGGGGTAAAGGATTCCATCACGTCCACCTCCGACCCGGTCTTTTTGGGGTCCAGAGAAGCACCGATAATGGGGGACTGAATCCAGAAGGCGGACCACCAGCCGGGCAACTGCTGCAAGCGACAGCGGCACTCGTAATAGCCGTAACGGTGGAGGTATTTGTCCTTGTGGAGCTTGCCGATCTGCCATTGGAGGTGATCCTTGCCAAAGGTGGTCTTTTCCACGGGCTGATCCATAAAGTTATAGCCGGTCTGCAGCTGAGAGGAAACAACCTCGCCGTTCTCCTCAAAAATACCGAAAATCGCGCACCCGTTCTCTACTTTTACGCCCTTATCGGTCCAGGCAGGGTGACGCTTTCCCATCATGCAAAGGCGATAATCCCACTTGCTTTCGTCCAGCCGGTCGCCGTCAAATTCATCGGACCAGACCAGATCAAAGTCATAGCCGTCGGGCAGCAGGCTGGGGGCGTGACCCTTCACTTCAAATGTTTTCATTCTTTTTACCTCACAGCTTGATTTCTTTATAGAATTCGGGCAATGTCCGATGGTCGCATTCAAAAATATCGGGTTTCAGGTCGTCAAACAGGCCCACGTGCAGGGGGACGGCCTGCTTGGCACCAGTTGCCTTGGCAAAGCGTGCCGCGTCGGTGGCGTTCATGTTATTGCCCACGCCGTTCACGGGCAAAAAGATGACATCGATCTTTTCCGGCAGGTCGGCGAAGATCGTAGGATTGTAAAGTGTGTCACCGGTGACGTAATAGGTCTTGCCTTCCCCCAGATCCTCGATCACCACGCCAATGGCGTGGTCGTCGCTGTGCTCGGCCTTCACGGCCCGAAAGCGAAAGCCGTATGCGGTCCACTGGGTGTGACGGTTGAATTGCACGTAATTGTGCCCATTGCCGTGGGTGCGCGCCTTTTGCCACACAGAGGAGGGGCAAAGCACCGTTATTTTTTTATCGTTTTTGGCAAAAAAGCGGGGGGCGGTCTCGGGGTCATAGTGATCCAGATGATCGTGGGTAAAGATCATCACATCGGGGGTGATATCAAAAAAGCGCTCATCTGTGGGCACACGGCGATCGTTCAAGGGATTGACCTTGGCCACCGAGTTGGATAGATAAGGGTCGATCATAATGGTGACGCCGTCCTGCTCAAACAACAGACCGGCTTGACCAAGCCACGTAATTTTCATAACCGTTACCTCGTTTTTGTGGATTTTTATTGGAATAGCAGCACCAAGGGGGCGTCGGTAAGGGGGAGGTTCTTCAGGCGTACCGCGCCATGCTCCATATCCTCGATCATGCCCTCGGGCAGACGGTAAAGGCTGCCGTCCTTCAGGTCAAGGAGGCGGATGCTGTCGTTTTTCTGACCAAAAACCTGCAGGGAAATGGTGCCCTCGTAGGTGGTGGTGAGCAGATCGACCGCATTCCAGTAGACCAACACCTTGGTGCCGTTCTCTAACGCAAAGCCCTCGATCTGCACAGTCTTGTCGGTGCAATCGGTGCCGTTTACGCGGCGAGAGGGAAGCTCCTCACGGCGATAGGGGATCCGGCAGGTCGTGAAGTCGCCCTTGAAAAGAGAGGCAAGTGCCGAGAGGGCGTAGTAGGAGGGCTTTTCCTTATACTCGCCGCTGGAGCGGCCGTTCTCGTCAAATTCAGCGCCGATTACACCGAAATAGCCGTAATCCAGATAGGAGGCCTTGTCAGCCAGGCGTCCGCGGAGCGCCTCTACCATATCCATGGTGGAGAAATAAGAGGTAAAGACCACACCCTCGGCCAAGTCGCCCACAAGACCGCGCAGCAGCGCCTTGGTCTGCTTTTCGGGGGTCCAGGCAAAGCCCTTCATGGCACCGTTTCCGTCGCTGCGGGATTGGGCGCCGGTCTCGCCCTGCACCAAGCCGATCTTGGGATTGTAGCTGTCGATCAACAGCTTGAGCTGATGGGCGTTGTGGCGGCGCTTTTGCTCATCGGGGGTATAGGAGTGGAATGAGATCAGATCCAAATGCTGATACAATCCCGTAGCCAATGCCCGATTGACGTATTCCAGATCGCCGACGTGGCCAAGCGCAAAGCCCATGGCCAGCGCTTCATGATTGGCCTCCTTGATGGCAAGGGCGGTCTGCAACGCAAAGACACCGTACTCGTCTGCATTGCGCAGGTGGTCGATCTCCTCATTCTCGCAGTGGCGCCAGGAATAGTTACAGTCAGGCTCGTTCCAGATCTCAAAAATCGAGACACGTCCCTTAAAATGCGCTACCGTTGCCTTAACATAGGCCAGCCAGGCGTTCATTTCCTTTTCCGTGGCAATGGGAGGGCACCCTACGGCGCCAAACACGGGCTTTGCCAGATCGGTGTAAATGGGGTTACCATAGCAAAGGCAGATCCAGGGCTCCAAAGAGCGTGCAATAAGGTTGTCAACGATCTTGTCCAGCCAGGCGAAATCATACACGCCCTCGGCCTTTTCGGTGCGGGCCCAGCCCGACTGAATGCGGGTCTTTTTTACGCCGATCCGTGCCACCTTGTCATAGGCCTTTTCCGGGTCAAACACATCACGGTCCAACTTTTCAAAGCCGATGCCAATACGGGAAAAAGGGATCTCTGCGGCGCTGTAAGTGGGCAACTTGCCCTCGAAAACCAATCTTTCCATGAATAACTCCTTTACAAATGGATGTCAATCGGGTATAATACAAGTGTTCTTTTGTCATTATATCATTGGTAAATCCATAATGATAGTAATATACTACTGTTTTTTTATCACAATCTTACGGTTTGAGGTGAGAACATGAAAAAAGAGGAGCATGGCATTCAGTGCGGTGTGTTTGACAGCAACATTTTGCGTCGCAACAACGCCAAAAGCCAAAATCGTGTGGTAGGATGCTTTGAGCTGGAGTTGTTTCACAGCGACACGGGAGTCAGCTATGTGGATGAGGTGTGTCACCCCACCCGGCGTGGCATGCTGCTTTGTGCCAAACCGGGGCAGATCCGCCACAGTGAATTCCCGGTGCGGTGTAGCTTTATTCGCATTACACCCGGCATTGACCCCCGGATCGATGAGATTTTGCAAGGCTTTCCTACCTGCTTTTATATGGAGGATGACGGAGAAATTGAGGAGCTGCTGGGGTCGTTTGCCAAGCTGGGCTCCCATGTATTGGGATGCTCCGAGGAGGATTGGCGTCGCGTGCGGATCAGCGCTGAGCTATATGGCATTTTGTATCGTTGTATGCGACTGTGGCAAGAGCGCCGTGACGTGAAGGGGGATGCCCCTGCCAACCGTTTGGCACGGGATGCCTATGAATACATCAATGAAAAGTATGGGGGGGATTGCTCGCTAAAGACCATCGCCCACGATCTCCATGTTTCGCCCAATTATCTTCACACCGTGTTCCGCCAAAGTGTGGGAATGACCCCCTTTGAGCTGGTCACCGCCCGGCGGATCGACAAGGCCAAAAAGCTGATCATGGCGGGGGAACACACGATGCTGGAGATCGCACAGGCCACGGGATTTTGCTCCCAATCCCATTTTAATAAGGTGTTTAAAAGTGTCACGGGGCAAACCCCCATCGCCTACCGCCGCAGCTTGTTGGAGCAGTATTGATCTTCAAAAAAAGCACCGCAGACCCTATGGGTCAGCGGTGCTTTTTATTGGCACGGAAAAATATGGCTTCTTCCTCGCCCCCGGTGGCGGTATAGCGGCAAAGGTGAAACAGTGTTTCCGGCAGATGGCGCTCCAAGGCCTGGGCGGCGCTCCCTGCAAAGGCCACCGCGCCCCCCTGCAATATGACCACGTCATCCGATAGTGCCAGCGCATCGCCCACATCGTGCATCACCAAAAGGATGGTTTTGCCCCGTGCGCGCTCCTCGCGCAGAATGTCATAAAATTCGGCAGTAAAGGAAAGATCCATATGGGCGGTGGGCTCGTCCAGCAGCAGTACGTTGGTATCCTGTAATAGCAGCAGCGCCAGAAAAGCGCGTTGGCGCTCACCACCCGAAAGGGTGCTGACAGGGCGGTCACGGAGTGCCAAAAGCCCAACGCGCTGTAAAGCGCTGTCCACCGCTTGCCACTCGGGTTCTCCTAATTTTGCACAGCGAGGGCTCAACCCCAAAGCCACCGTTTCTCCCAAAGAAAGGGCGGGGGCCGGCAGGTGTTGAGGGAGCAGGGAAAGGCACAGGGCACGCTGGCGCGGCGGCATCTGCGCAAGAAGGGAGTTGTCACACAAAACCACACCCGTGTGTGGAATTTCTTGCATAATAGCGCGCAAAAGTGTGCTTTTTCCACACCCGTTCTCCCCCAAAATGGCCGTGATGCGACCGGGGCGCGCCGTGAAAGAAACATCGCGCAAAACCGGTGCGCTCTTACCATAGGCTACGGTCAGGTTTTTACATTCCAGCATGGCGACACCTCCGCAGCAATAACGTGAGAAAAAAGGGAACTCCCAGCAGGGCTGTGAAAATGCCAACGGGAATTTCGGTGGGGCGGAACAGCAAGCGCCCCAGCAGATCGGCCAGCAGTAAAAGGATCGCGCCCCCCATAGGGGAAAGGATCAACTCGCGTTTCACATGGCCGCCGGTCAACCGGCGGGCGGTGTGAGGAACCAGCAATCCCACAAAGCCAAGGAGCCCTGCAAACGAGACCGCTGCCGCCGCCGAGGCAGCGGCCAGCACAAGGGCGAGCAAACGGGTCCGCCGCACCGATACGCCAAGAGAGGCGGCCAGCGTGTCGCCAAGGCAAAAGAGCTGCAACGGTCTTGCCAGCAGCAGCGCCCCTGCAAAGCAAAGTATAATCATAGGAATGGGAAAGGAAAGCTCCTGCATCGTCACCCCTTGCAGCCCCCCTACCGAAAAGGCGGTGTAGGAGGCCAGCACATCCTCGTTTAATACCGAAAAAAAGGAGATGCCTGCGCCAAACAGGGCGGAAAAAGCCACGCCGCAAAGCACCACGGCGGTCTTGTTCAGCCCTTGCCGCCCCGAAAGGATCAGAATACAAAGGGCAGTCAGCATAGCACCGCCAAAAGCGGCAAAGGGGGTGAGACTGTAAAGGGTGGGGAAAAGTGACAGCGAAAGGATCACAAAAAAGCCGGCTCCGGCATTGATGCCGATGATGTTGGGGGCGGCCAAAGGGTTATCGGTGGCGTGCTGCAGCAGCGTGCCCGACAGCGCCAATCCCGCACCGGCAAACAATCCTGCCAGCATACGGGGCAGGCGAATGGCGCGCAGGATCAGTGCCCCGTGGGGATAGGCATCGGGATGGAGCAGCGCGCCCCAAAAGGCGGTGGCAGACAAATGCGTGCTGCCATAGCGCAGAGAAAGAAAAGCCGAAAGGCACAAAAGAAGGAGCGCGCCGCAAAGCACGACGGCATCCCGTCTGTGGAATTTCACGGTATCACGCTCCTTTGAATTTACTGATGGGCCAACGCGGCCAGATAGTCATAGGCCTCTGCCCAGCGGTCGCAGGGCTTGTAATGGAACAGCTCCTTGGGCAGATAGCTCCACTTGCCGTTTTGCACGGCGGAAAGAGACTGCCAGGTTTCCCCGGTCAGCATCTGTGTGATATAGGATTTAGAGGCTTCTTCGTCTCCCATAGCGGTGAAAAAGATATAGTCGGGATCCTCGGCAAGAATCACTTCCATCGAAAGTCCGTCCAGCAGCAGAGGTGCGCCATCGGCAATGTTGATGGCGCCAAGCTCTGTCAGCATAGAGGCGGCAAAGTGATCGGCACTGCCTTTGGCCTTGACCGAGCGAGCTGTGGAGCCGGCACGAATGAACAAAATCTTTTGACCGTGAAAGGGCTTTTGCGACAAAACGGCATCAATACGGGTCTTTTGATCAACGCCGTGTGCCTGATAGGCGATGGGATCACCGCATAGGTAAACGCAGATCTCCAATGCTTTTAAATAATCGGTAAAGGATTCTACCCGCAGCTCGGCCACGGGGATATGCGCCTCACGCAGCAGCGCGGCGGCTTCGGTTTGGGCGGGGATGTCGGCCGAAACGATGACCAGATCGGGCTGTGCCGCAATCAGGGTCTCGGTGTCAATGGTCTTGCCCGCTCCGCTATCCACCAGCGTTACGCCATCGGTGGCCACGATGCCACGCTCTACGGTTTCGCCCACGGTTACGGATACCGTTCCCCCTGCCGATACCCAAATGTCGGCAAGAGAGGAAAAGAGAACGGCCACGCATTGCAGCGTAGCGTTCACCTCTACCGTGTGCCCCGCGCTATCTTGAAAAGAGCGCTTCAGCGCGCCTGCATCGGGCTTGGCTTGCCGGCAAGCGGTGCAGATCAGCAGAACGGCAAGCAGTGAGCAAAGGAGCTTACAGCGTTTTTTCAAGGATCTCCGCCTTTCGTTCCAGCAGCTCGTTGGAAAGGATCAGCCGTTCAACCTCCTCCATGCCAAGGCGGCCAACGGTGTCAGCAAAGCGCTCACCGGCAAGGCCCTTGTCACGGAACAGAAGGATGGCCTTTTCCACGGCGGCCAGTACCTCCTCCTCACTCTCAAACAGATGCTGCAGGAACTGCCCCCGTGCGGCCAGCTTGCCCCATCTGCCGCCCAGCGACAGTCGGTAGCCGGGCTGATACTCCAGCCCTCCCAGCTTGCAGGCGCGCACACAACGACCGCACTTGTTGCAGTCCTTGGTGTTGGCAAATTGACCGTCCTTCAAAGTGGCTACGTGCAGGGGGCAGGCGGTCACACAGGCACCGCAGCCTGCACACAGCTCGGCGTTCAGCAGGGGCTTCCAGGCGCCCACAACACCCACGTCATTGAGATCGGGCTTTACGCAGTTGTTGGGGCAACCGCCCACGGCGATCTTGAACTTATGCGGGAGCTTGACGGCGTGGTAGCCCACGTAGTACAGCTCGTGGATTTTTTGAGAAAGGGAATAGGTGTCGATCAGACCAAACACGCAGGTGGTACCCTTGCAGGAAACCACCGGACGCACACGGGGGCCGGTGCCGCCCACCTGCAGGCCGTGCTTTTCCAAAAAGATGCAGAACAGCTGAATGTTCTCAAAAGGAATGCCCTGTACCTCAGCAGTCTGACGGGTGGTAAAGGCCACCTCGCCGGTACCAAACTGACGGGCGGCATCGGCAATGGCGTACATTTCATCGGCGGTGATCTTGCCGTTGCGGGTGATCACACGGGCGTTAAAGCGGTCTGCAGTCGTCTTGTCACGCAGAAAGCCCAAGCCCTTTACGCGATTCACGTCGGCAGGGGATACCGTACATTTGGGATACATTGCAGCATCGTATTTCATAGCAGCCTCCTTGTGGTGTGTTGGTGTGCTTCATTATGTTTATTATAGCACCGGCTGCAAGGGCTTGTCAAGGCGTGTGGAGCAGTACGATCTCTGTTCCATACGTCTCGCATCGGCTCGATTTGTATAAAAATACATAAATATGCACAAAATATTCATTCAAGGGACGTTGCTGCGGAGGCAAATAAACAAAAAACAATTTATTTTATAAAAAGGGCTTGACAAGGGGAAAAGGATACTGTATAATAATTCGCATAGCGAGAAAATCAATGAATATTTATTCGCGGAGGCACATCATGGATAAGAACAACATCAAAAAGGTCGTACTTGCATACTCGGGTGGTCTGGACACCTCCATCATCATCCCGTGGCTCAAGGAGAATTATAATAACTGTGAGGTCATTGCTGTTTCGGGCAACGTGGGCCAAGCGGACGAGCTGGAGGGCCTGGAGGAAAAGGCCATCAAGACCGGCGCTTCCAAATGCTATGTGCTGGATCTCACCGATGATTACGTCGATAACTACATCATCCCCTGCGTCAAGGCCGGCGCGATCTATGAGGAATATCTGCTGGGCACCAGCCACGCCCGTCCCTGCATTGCAAAGGCACTGGTGGACATTGCCCTGAAGGAGGGAGCGGACGCCATCGCTCACGGTTGCACCGGTAAGGGTAACGATCAGGTGCGCTTTGAGCTGACCATCAAGCACTTTGCCCCCGATATGCCCATCATCGCTCCCTGGCGCGAGTGGGATATCAAATCCCGTGAGGAGGAGATCGATTACGCAGAGGCACACAACGTGCCCCTGAAGATCAATCGTGAGACCAACTATTCCAAGGATAAGAACCTGTGGCATCTGTCTCACGAGGGTCTGGATCTGGAGGATACCGGCAACGAGCCCCAGTACGAAAAGCCCGGCTTTTTGGAAATGGGCGTTTCACCCATCCTGGCCCCCGACAAGCCCACCTATGTGGAGTTGGAGTTTGAAAAGGGCGCACCCGTTGCGCTGAACGGCGAGAAGATGAGCGCCAAGAATATCATTCTGGCCCTGAACAAGCTGGGCGGCGAGAATGGCATCGGCCTTTTGGATATTGTGGAAAACCGTTTGGTCGGTATGAAGTGCCGCGGCGTGTACGAAACGCCCGGCGGAGCCATTCTGTACAAGGCACACAGCGTGCTGGAGACCCTTTGCCTTGATAAGTACACCATGCACGAAAAGCAGAAGCTGGCCGTGACCTATGGCGAGCTGGTGTACAACGGTCAGTGGTTCACCACCTTGCGCGAGGCGCTTGCCGCATTTGTGGATAAGACCCAGGAGCGGGTGACCGGTAAGGTGAGACTGAAGCTCTATAAGGGCAATATGATCAACGCCGGTGCTTGGAGCCCCTATACGCTTTACAGCGAGGAGATCGCAACCTTTGGCGAGAGTGATTACAACCAAAAGGATGCGGAGGGCTTTATCAACCTGTTCGGTCTGCCGATCCAGGTGCAGGCCATGGCTGACCAAGGCAAGCTGAAATAATAAAAATACAAATACGGACTGCCGTTTTTGATGCAAATCAATGCGGCAGTCCTATGGTGTTCTTTTAGGAGATAAAAAATGGCAAAGATGTGGGCAGGCCGCACCGCCGGCAACACCGATCGGATCGCAGATGACTTCAATTCCTCGATCCATTTTGACAGCAGAATGTATCGGCAGGATATCGCCGGCAGCATGGCGCACGCCGCCATGCTGGCAAAGCAGGGCATCCTCACCGCCGCCGAGGCTGAGGAGCTGATCGCCGGTCTTGGTGGCATTCTGGAGGATCTGCAATCGGGTAAGCTGGAGATCGACCCTTTGGCCGAGGATATTCATATGTTTGTAGAGCAGGTGCTGACCGAGCGACTGGGCGACGTGGGCAAAAAGCTGCACACGGCTCGCAGCCGCAACGATCAGGTGGCGCTGGATCTGCGGATGTATTTGCGCGAGGAGCTGGACGGCATCGTGAAGCTGGTAGAGCAGCTGATCGCCACCGTCACCGCCAAGGCAGAGCAATACGCCGATGTGATCATGCCGGGCTATACCCACCTGCAGCGTGCCCAACCCATTCTGTTTGGCCACCATCTGATGGCTTATGCCATGATGCTGCTGCGCGACGTTCAACGTCTTGCCGACTGCCGCGGCCGCATGAACCTGTCTCCCATCGGCTGCTGTGCGCTGGCCGGTACCACCTATGATACCGACCGCCGCTTTGAGGCCGAGCGCCTTGGCTTTGACGGTATTTGCCTCAATAGCCTGGATGGTGTTTCGGATCGCGACTTCGCGTTGGAAATGCTGTCGGCACTTTCCATTTTGATGATGCACCTTTCCCGCTTTTCGGAGGAGATCATCCTCTGGTGTAGCTGGGAGTTCAAATTTGTGGAGCTGTCTGATGCCTATACCACCGGCTCCTCCATTATGCCGCAAAAGAAAAATCCCGATATGGCAGAGCTGGTGCGTGGCAAAACCGGTCGCGTTTACGGCGATCTGATGGCGCTGCTTACTACGCTAAAAGGTATTCCACTTGCCTATAACAAGGATATGCAGGAGGATAAGGAGAGCATTTTTGATGCGGTGGATACGGTCAAAATGTGTCTGCAGGTCTTTGACGGCATGGTGGCCACTATGGAGGCCAACGTCGACAATATGCTCACCGCTGCTCAAAAGGGCTTTATCAATGCCACCGACCTTGCCGACTATCTGGTGAAAAAGGGGATGCCCTTCCGCACCGCCTATAAGATCTCGGGCCAGTTGGTTGCCCTTTGCATCCAGGAGGGAACCGTGCTGGAGGCACTGCCTCTTGAGACCTATCTGACCTTCAGCGACCTGTTTGAAAAGGACCTGTACGATGCCATTTCGCTGCGCACCTGTGTGGAAAAGCGCAGCTCGGAGGGCGGCACCTCCCTGGCCTCGGTAAAGGCGCAGATCGCCTATGTAAAGGAGCAACTGAAATGACCAAGGTTTTTATTGACGGCTCGGCAGGTACTACGGGCCTGCGGATACACGAGCGATTGGCCAACCGTCGGGATCTAACCCTTGTCACCCTCCCCGACCAGGTGCGCAAGGACCCCGCCGCCCGAAAAGAGGCGATCAACGGGGCAGATGTGGTATTTCTGTGCCTCCCCGATGCCGCCGCTATCGAGGCGGTTGCGATGATCGAAAACAAGAACGTGGCGGTGATTGATACCTCCACGGCACACCGCACCAATGATGCGTGGGTCTATGGTTTTTCGGAGCTTGGTCGCCGCGCGGCCATTGCCGCCTCCAAGCGCATTGCCAATCCCGGCTGCCACGCCAGCGGATTTCTGGCGCTGGTGCAGCCTCTTGTGGCCACAGGTGTGCTGAAAAAGGATGCGACATTATCCTGCTTTTCCCTCACCGGCTACTCCGGCGGCGGTAAAAAAATGATTGCAGAATACGAGGGGGAGGGCAGAAGCTCCCTGCTGGATGCCCCCCGGCAATACGGCATTGCCCAAGGGCATAAGCATTTGCCCGAAATGGTCAGCGTTGCAGGACTTGCCCAGTCTCCCGCCTTTTGCCCCATCGTGGGGGATTTTTACAGCGGTATGGAGGTCACAGTTCCGGTTTTTGCAAAGGATCTGACGGCAACGGCAGAGGAGGTCAAAGACGTGTACCGCGCAACCTATCAAACGGGTCTGGTCCATTTCGTGGAGGAGGATGCCGAGGGCGGCTTCCTTTCCGCCAACGCCTTTTCGGGGCGCGATGATATGGAGGTGCGCGTTTGCGGCAATGCAGATCGCCTGCTTCTGGTGGCACGCTTTGATAACCTTGGCAAGGGGGCCTCCGGTGCCGCCATTCAAAACATGAACATCCTGCTTGGTGTGGACGAAGGCACCGGGCTTGTGATCGGATAAGAGGAGAACAATATGATGAAAACGATTTCCGGCGGCATTTGTGCTGCCAAGGGCTTTAAGGCCAGCGGCGTTCATTGTGGCATTCGCAAGAACCGCACCAAAAAGGATATTGCATTGATCGTCAGCGAGGTGCGCGCACACGCGGCCGCCGTATATACCACCAATCTGGTCAAGGGTGCGCCCCTGACCGTGACCAAGCAGCATATTGCCGATGGCTTTGCCCAGGCTGTGATCTGCAACAGCGGCAACGCCAACACCTGCAACGCCAATGGTATTGAAATTGCAGAACGTATGAGCGATTTGGTGGCAAAGGAGTTGAATATTGCCGCCGGTGACGTGGTAGTCGCCTCTACCGGTGTCATCGGGCAGCCCCTGAATATCGAGCCCATTGCCGCCGGTATCCCGGTGCTGGTAAAGGAGCTTTCTGAAAACGGTGGCGAGGCCGCTGCCGAGGGCATTATGACCACCGACACCGTGAAAAAGGAGATTGCCGTAGCGTTTACGCTGGGCGGCAAGACCTGCCATCTGGGCGGTATTGCCAAGGGCAGTGGTATGATCCACCCCAATATGGCAACCATGCTGGTCTTTCTGACCACCGATGCCGCCATTTCGACCGAAATGCTGGAAAAAGCACTGAAGCACGATGTGCAGAACACCTTTAATATGACCAGCGTTGACGGCGACACCTCTACCAACGATATGGTCACCATTCTGGCTAACGGTATGGCCGGAAATGAGGAGATCACCACAGACGGTGCGGATTTTGCTACCTTTATGAAGGCGCTGAATACCGTGACCGTATATCTGTGCCGCATGATCGCCGGCGACGGTGAGGGCGCCACCAAGCTGTTGGAATGTAAGGTCAGCGGTGCAGCCGATGACAAGACCGCCAAGACCGTGGCCAAAAGCGTGATCTGCTCCAGCCTGCTCAAGGCGGCGATGTTTGGTGCCGATGCCAACTGGGGTCGTGTGCTGTGCGCCATTGGCTACAGCGGTGCAGATGTGGATGTGCACAAGGTTGACGTGGCCTTCCGCTCTCCCAAGGGTACCGTGGCCGTATGCCAGAACGGTGCCGGCATTGATTTCTCCGAGGAGATCGCCAAGGAGATCTTGCTGGAGAAGGAAATTGAGATTTTGATTGAACTGAACAGCGGCGACGCTTCGGCAACCGCATTTGGTTGTGACCTGACATACGACTATGTAAAAATCAATGGCGACTACCGTACCTGATGCGAAATAAGCGGCGCGATACGTCGTTCCGCTTCGCCCTCAACACCTTGACGTATGTTAATACGTCATCGGCGTTTCGGGCTTGCGCGCCTTGTCTCGCTTGCTTCTTTCGCATCAGGGTGTAGCCGGATGCGCAAAATGGCGGCGCGATACGTCGTTCCGCTGCACCCTCAACACCTTGACGTATGTTAATACGTCGTCGGCGTTTCGGGCTTGCGCGCCTTGTCTCGCTTGCTTCTTTCGCACCAGGGTGCAGCCGGATGCGCAAAATGGCGGTGCGATACGTCGTTCCGCTGCACCCTCAACACCTTGACGTATGTCAATACGTCATCGGCGTTTCGGGCTTGCGCGCCTTGTCTCGCTTGCTTCTTTGGCATCAGGATGTAGCCGGATGCGCGGAATGATGACGTATAGCGTCGTTGCTCTGTTTGCTTCTTTGGCATCAGGGTGTAGCCGGATGGGGAGTCAAACACCAATATCCCCCAAAACGTGATGAAAAACACACATAAGAGGAACAATATGAACATTGACAATCACTTTTCCAATGCACAGAGAGCCGAGGTGCTGACCCAGGCGCTCCCTTATATCAAAAAGTTCAACGGCAAGATCGTTGTGGTCAAATACGGCGGCAATGCTATGATCAACGAGCAGCTTAAGGAGCAGGTCATGGAGGATATCGCCCTGCTGTGGCTGATCGGTGTCAAGGTGGTGCTGGTGCACGGCGGCGGCCCCGAGATCAGCGATATGATGGCCAAGCTTGGCAAAAAGCCCGAATTTGTTGACGGTCTGCGTGTCACCGATAAGGAGACCGTGGATATCGTGCAGATGGTGCTGGCGGGCAAGGTCAACAAATCCCTTGTCACGCTTCTGCAATCCAAGGGGGGCCACGCCGTGGGCCTTTCCGGCATTGACGGCGGCATGATCGAGGCACAGATCAAGGACGAGCGTTTGGGCTATGTGGGCAAGATCACCAAGGTGCGTCCCCAGCCCATCACCGATCTGTTGGAAAAGAACTATATCCCCGTGGTATCCACCGTGGCCAGCGACCGCGCCGGCAATGTGTATAACATCAACGGTGATACCGCTGCGGCCTATATTGCAGGGGCGTTGGGCGCCGAGCGTTTGATTATGATGACCGATATTGCAGGCATCCTGCGCGACAAGGACGATCCCTCCACCCTTATTCCTGAGATCACCATTGAGGAGGCCGGCAAGCTGTATGATGAGGGCGTGATCTCCGGCGGCATGATCCCCAAGGTGGATTGCTGCATCGAGGCCCTGCACAAGGGTGTGAAAAACGTGATTATTATGGATGGCCGCGTGCCCCACTCCATTCTCATGGAGCTTTTGACTGACGAGGGCGCCGGCACCATGGTACGGGGGGAATGATCATGGGCGCACTTCAAGCACTGGATAAACAGTATATTGCGGGTACGTATGCCCGTTTTCCTGTCGAATTGATCGAGGGGAAGGGCTCCTTGCTGCGCGATGCAGATGGTAAGGAATATATTGATATGGGCAGTGGCATTGGTGTAACGGCCTTTGGCATTGCCGATACCCAATGGCAAAATGCCGTGATCGCACAGCTGGGCAAGCTGCAGCATACCTCCAACCTATATTATACCGAGCCCTGTGCCAAGCTGGCCGAGCTGCTTTGTCAGAAGACGGGTATGAGCAAGGTGTTTTTCGGTAACTCGGGCGCAGAGGCCAACGAGTGCGCCATTAAGGTGGCACGCAAATATGCGGCCGAGAAAAAGGGCGCCGAATACAGCACCATCGTGACCTTGAAAAACAGCTTTCACGGCCGCACACTCACCACGCTGGCTGCCACGGGGCAGGAGCATTATCACGAGCTGTTTCAGCCTCTCACCCCCGGCTTTGTCCACGTAACGGCAGGGGATCTTGACGAGCTGCGTCAGGTGATTTCCACCCACAAGGTGGCCGGTATTCTGATGGAGTGCATCCAGGGCGAGGGCGGCGTGCTGGTGGTGGATGGTGACTATATCCGCGGTGTGGCAGAGCTTTGCCGCCAGCAGGATATTTTGCTGATGATCGACGAGGTGCAGACCGGTAACGGCCGCACCGGTAAGCTGTATGCTTATATGCACTATGGCATCACGCCCGATGTGGTAACCACCGCCAAGGGCCTTGGGGGCGGATTGCCCATCGGTGCCTGCTTGATGAGCGAAAAAGTGCAACACGTGTTGGGATTTGGCGATCACGGATCGACTTATGGCGGCAATCCCATTGCCTCGGCCGGTGCGTGCAGCGTCATTTCCCGCATCGACGACGCGCTGTTGGCAGAGGTCAGCGAAAAGGGAAGATTTCTGCACGATTTCTTTGCAGGTGCCCCCGGTGTCAAGTCGGTTAGCGGTCTTGGATTGATGGTGGGTATCGAAACCGAAAAGCCGGCCGCCGAGGTGGTAAAGGCTTGTATGGAACGGGGTGTTCTGTGCCTGACGGCCAAGAGCAAGGTGCGCTTGCTGCCCGCTTTGAACATTCCTATGGAGCAACTGAAAAAAGCAGCCGAAATCATTCTGGAATGCTGTAAATAAGGAGTTATTATGAATTTAAAAGGTAAAAGCTTTCTGAAATTGCTGGATTTCACCCCGGCAGAGATCGGATATCTCATGGATCTTGCCGCCGAGCTGAAGGCCAAGAAAAAGGCTGGTATTCCGCACAGACTGTGTGAGGGCAAGAGCATTGCGCTGATCTTTGAAAAGACCAGCACCCGCACCCGTTGTGCCTTTGAGGTGGCCGCCGCAGATCTGGGCATGCACCCCGTATATCTGGATCCCTCCGGATCGCAGATCGGCAAAAAGGAGAACATCCCCGATACCGCCCGCGTGCTGGGCCGTATGTTTGACGGCATCGAATACCGCGGCTTTGGGCAGAGCATTGTAGAGGAGCTGGCCGCCTATGCAGGCGTTCCTGTGTGGAACGGCCTGACCAACGAGTTTCATCCCACCCAGATTCTGGCCGATTTTCTCACCATTCGGGAGCATTGCGGCGATCTGAAGGGCAAAAAGCTGGTGTATCTGGGCGATGCGCGCTATAACATGGGTAACTCCCTGATGGTGGGCTGTGCCAAGATGGGGATGCATTTCGTAGCCGCTGCCCCCCAAAAATATTGGCCCGAAACGGATTTGGTCCAGCAGTGCCTTGCCATTGCTAAGGAGACCGGCGCCGTGATCGAGTTTGAGGAGGACCCCAAAAAGGCCGTGGAGGGCGCGGATGTCCTTTACACCGATGTTTGGGTCTCTATGGGTGAGCCCAAGGAGGTCTTTGCCGAGCGCATTCACGATCTTACCCCCTATCGCGTGACCAAGGAGCTGATGGATCACGCCGGCGAGCAGTGCCGTTTTATGCATTGCCTGCCTGCCTTCCACGATCTTGGTACCGTGATCGGCCGCGAAATTCACCAGCAGTTTGGCATTGATTGTATGGAGGTGACCCACGAGGTCATCGAGGGCCCTCGCTCCATCGTGTTTGATGAGGCCGAGAACCGTATGCACACCATCAAGGCTGTGATGCTGGCGACACTGTAATTTTGGCGGCGCAATATACAACAAAAGGACAGAGAATTTTGACATTCTCTGTCCTTTTTAATTGCGATATTCTATCGGCCATTTTGTTCAAGGAAATCGCATATATTTATGATTCTTTTTTTTCTGCGTTTTGCCAACAGGAGTGATTGATATGCGCCTCCGTAGTTGTGATTTACATACGCTATTATAAGATCTGCGTTTGTTATCATCCATTCATTTCTTTTTGAAATTGCGAATCTTGGTGGCACATTCTCGATAGGCGGATATATGAACATATCGTATAAACCGCAATTCTGCATTTCTTTCATTTTGGCTTGCCTCGATAAACTTATATAAGGTGTAACATAAACAATCTTGATGCCAGCATATGTTTCTTTCAATTCTTTGCACGCATAAGCGCAAATTGTATCAAAATCGCCGTGCCCACCAAGATAACAAATAACAGATTCGGTATCAACCATATGATTTTGTATTTGCGTTTTTACAATTTCTTTTACCTTACTGCTTGAACAAATGAAGGAGTGGCCTACAAAGGTAATTGCCATATAACACCTCTTATTTTCGTGGAATGCCACGATATGGTGAGTATATTATACTGCTGGACAAAAACTTTGTCAATATCGTGGAACTCCACGAGATAAAAATTTTGTGCCTGTCTATAATAATTGTGGAATTCCACAAATTACAGGTAGGGCATGGCTATGAAATTAAATGATGCTATTGTCAAGCGGATAGAGGAAATTTGCAAGGAACGCAGTAGCAATGTATGCGATATTGCTTTGAATGGTGGTATGTCACCTTCGGCAATTTATGACCTTATTAAAGGGAGAACAAAATGCTCAAAGGTTATTACCGTAAAGCGTTTTTGCGAAGGCGCGAGAATGACTTTATCCGAATTTTTTGATAAGGATTATTTTAACGATCCTGAAGAAGATTGATTTTATTCTTCTTATAAAAAGGGCAGAGAATTTTGACATTCTCTGTCCTTTCTTGTTGGTATCAATAAATAACCCGGTCGTGCCGAGAAAGAAACGTGTTTTAGTTACTTACTTTTTGTGCTCAGATATTTATAATACCACCGTATGGGATTCTCATAGATGTATTTCTTCGTGTTTCATGGTCCTCTTTATCGCGAATGATATGCTCGCAGACGAGCGCTGAAACATCTTTTCGATTCCGTATCGTTGCTTACAAATACGTGATGTCAGCGATTTGAACACGCAGATCACATCATCCAATGTAGGGGAGGGGCTTGCTCCTCCCCTAAAGATGCACGAGCGCATCTATAGGCTCCACTCCACCTCCCGTTGGTCGCCTTTGTAAACAAAGGCTCCCTCCGGGAGGGAGCTGGCGCCGCAGGCGACGGAAGGAGAGCGCGTTACAAGCAAGTTATGCCAACCTCAAGGTTACGCAGGCTCCTTCCACCGCTAACGCGGTCCCCCTCCCTCTCGGAGGGAGGCTTTTACGACGGCATCAATATACTCGCAGACGCCACGAAAGTTTGTGTTGATTTGTCGGTTTGTAAACCGTATGACTTTCAGATCATAGCCTTCAAGAATTTCGGTACGGAATTTGTCTTTTTGTCTGCCTTCACAATGCCTCGGCAGGCTCAAAGCAGTAAATGGTGGGGGTATGCTGGGCATCCACACAAACGGCCAACAGCTCGCCGTTTACAATGCTCAGATCCTCCGGCTCATAGGGGCCAATATCAAAATGGATCATGCCACGGTAAGTGCCCTGCCAGTCATAAACGGTGATCACGTTTTGAAAATCCGGCAGATCCTTGTGCTTGCCATCCCACATAATGAAATAGACCAGCTCGTCGTCGGCACATACGCCCTGCTTGGTGTAACGATCGGTCAAGGGTGTGGCGCGGTGGGTGACATCCTCTGTGGGATTGAAATCGGCATCCAGAAAGCGGAACTCCCGCGTGCCCGAAAGTCCCACCACGTATCCATCGCGCTTGGCATTGTATTCAATAGAATAAATAGAGAAGGGGATCTCTTGCGTGCCCACGATCTCTAAGGTGTCGGGGTCTACAAAGGTCAATCGCCGGGGGTGCGGAGCGTTGTTGCACACGATTAGAAGATGCTTGCCGGGGTGATAGGTCATGTCGTTGGCGTGATCCAGCATAAGGGCCTTGCTATAAGCCACGGTTTTTCCCAACTGCAGATCTACCTTGGCAATGCAGGCATAATCCTTGGTGCGGTCGTCCAACTCGTAATGCATCAGCACTTGATAATAATAGCGCTCGCCATCCGAGCAACCGCCCTGAAAGCCCCGATAGACGGGATCGGGATAGTGGATCACGTGGCGAGTCGTGTGGGTGCTTTTCAGCACAGTATTGGCTTTCAGTTGGTCCAGGACCCATTGACAGTTTTGCATAGTGAGCTCCTTTTTATGAGATACTGTATTTATTCTATTATACAGCGACAAAAAAGTCAAGATTTGAAAAAACATTCAAAAATGTATTTTTATCATATTTTATTGAATAAAAATTCAAAAACCTATTGACAAGCCTGGCGAAAAGTGGTATGATAGTCACATCCTTTTAAAAAAGCGTTAGAGCAAAAAGCAGTAAGGGTGGTGACCGCGCGCAGAGAGTTGCCGGTTGGTGTAAGGCAACGGTCAGTAGCTCCCCCGAAATTCCTTTTGCAAGCTGTGTGCTGAAGCGGGGCTTAGCAGGTAGGCGCAACGGTAGCAACCGTTATCTTGCAAGGCAGTGATAGCTGTCGATAAGGTCGCGTTCCGCAAGGGCGTGATAAAGCAGAGTGGTAACACGGCACGGCCGTCCCTGCATCCGTTTTTTGGATGCGGGCTTTTTTGTTTATAATGGCCTTTTGGCGTTATAATAAATTTATTCCGGAATGGAGGAAAAACATCATGAAAAAATTAACCGCACTTGTATTGGCGCTCCTTTTGGTGGCCGCTATGCCTCTGGCATTGGCCTCTTGCTCGGATGACAGCAAATATACCGTCGGCATTGCTCAGTGGGCGCCCCACTCCGCATTGGACGCCGCCACCAAGGGCTTTAAGGATGCTTTGGTTGAGGAGCTGGGCGAGGATCAGGTGACCTTCCTGGATCAGAACGCCCAGGGCGATGCCCCCACCTGCACCACGATTATCAATGACTTTACCACCAAAAATGTGGATCTGATCTTTGCCAATGCCACTCCCGCCCTGCAAACGGCTGCTGCGGCTACCACCACTATCCCGATTCTGGGCACCTCCGTGACCGAATACGGCATTGCGCTCAACAAGACCTTGACTGACGGTGTCGTGGGCGGTAACATCTCCGGCACCTCTGACCTTGCTCCCTTGGATAAGCAGGCCGATATGCTGGCCGAGCTGTTCCCGTCTGCAAATTATCCCACCGTTGCGTTGCTTTACTGCTCTGCAGAGCCCAACTCCAAGTACCAGGTCGACACCATCAAGCCCCTGCTTGAGGCAAAGGGCTACACTTGCGAGCTGGTTTCCTTTACCGACACCACTGACCTGCAGGCACAGGCTACCCTGGCCGCCACCAAGAGCGTGATCTACGTGCCCACCGATAACACCGTGGCCAACAATACCACCGCTGTGCTGGGCGCCATTGGCAACACGCCCTTGGTAGCCGGTGAGGAGGGCATCTGCAAGGGCTGTGGCGTGGCAACGCTGTCCATTGATTATTACGAGCTGGGTCAGATCACCGGTCGGATGGCCGCCAAGATCCTGAAGGGTGAGGCGAAGATCGCCGAAATGAAGATCGAATACGCCGCTGCCCAAACCAAGAAGTATATGGCCTCCAGAGCCTCCGTCTTGAACCTGACTGTGCCCACCGATTACGTGGCCATTGCTGAGTAATATGACGTTTCTTAACTGGTTGGGCGCTTTGCCCGGTGCTGCCGCCCTTGGTATGATTTGGGGCGTGATGGCCATAGGCGTTTATATTACCTATAAAATCCTGGATATTGCCGATCTGACGGTAGACGGCTCTATCTGCACGGGTGCGGCGGTCTGCGCCGTTCTGGTGACCGCGGGTGCTAACATTTGGGTGGCCATGCTGGTGGCACTCTTGGCCGGCGTTTTGTGCGGTCTGGTTACGGGATTTTTCCATACGTTTATGGGAATTCCGGCCATTCTCGCAGGAATTCTGACACAACTCATTCTGTGGTCGGTCAATCTGAAGATCATGGGCAAATCCAACATCGGTCTTTTGCCCCAGTCCTATTCTCCCATCATCACCAATATGCGTGAGGATCGCGTGCAGACCATTCTGACCCTGATCATCATTATCGCCTGCGTGACTGCTGTACTGTATTGGTTTTTCGGCACCGAAATGGGCGCATCCCTGCGCGCCACGGGCTGCAACATCCATATGAGCCGTGCGCAGGGCATCAATACCGATCTTAACAAGATCATCGGTCTCGCTCTTTCCAATGGCATCGTGGCCTTTTCGGGCGCGTTGCTGGCGCAATTCAATGGCAATTCCGATATCAATATGGGGCGTGGTGCCATTGTGGTGGGCTTGGCCGCTGTTATCATCGGTGAGGCCGTGACTGCCCGCTTTGCCAAGAATTTTGCCGTCCGATTGCTGGGCGTTGTTCTTGGCGGCGTGATCTATTATTTTGTCTATCAGACCGTGGTATTCCTTGGGTTGGATACCGACCTTCTCAAGATGCTGTCTGCCATTGTAGTGGCCGTTTTCCTGGCCGTTCCTTACTGGAAGAAAACCTATTTTTCCGGTGCCGGTAAAAAGGAGGAAAAGAACAATGCTTGAGTTGAAAAACATCACAAAGACCTTTTTCCCGGGTACGGTCAACGAAAAGGTGGCCTTAAAGGGCATTGACCTGGTATTGGAGGACGGCGATTTTGTGACCATCATCGGCGGCAACGGTGCGGGGAAATCCACGATGCTCAACGCCATTTCCGGTGTTTGGAAGCCCGATTGCGGTCAAGTGATCATTGATGGGGAGGATGTGACTGCTCTCCCCGAATATAAGCGCGCCAAATACCTTGGCCGCGTGTTCCAGGACCCTATGATGGGCACTGCCAGAGATATGGAGATCGAGGAAAATCTGGCCCTGGCACGCCGCCGCGGCAAGCGCCGCGGACTGAAGTGGCGCATCACCAAGGCAGAACGCGAGGAATACCGTCGGACCTTGGCCGATCTGGATCTGGGGCTGGAGGATCGCATGACCCACAAGGTGGGGCTATTGTCGGGCGGTCAGCGACAGGCTGTGACGCTGTTGATGGCCACCATCAACACTCCCAAGGTGTTGCTGCTGGACGAGCACACCGCCGCGCTGGACCCCAAGACCGCCGCCAAGGTGCTGGAATTGACCGATAGGATCGTGGAGCGGGATCATCTGACCACGCTGATGATCACTCACAATATGAAGGATGCCATTGCCCACGGCAATCGTTTGATCATGATGCACGAAGGACGCATTATCATTGACGTGAGGGGCGAGGAAAAGAAAAAGCTGACGGTAGAGGATCTGTTGGCCATGTTTGCCAAGGCCAGCGGCAGCGAATTCACCAGCGACCGCGCTATGCTATCCAATTAACAAAAAACCCGAAAACGGTATACCGTTTTCGGGTTTTTATTGTAGCTTTCGCAGAAATAAACCATCCACTGAGGCGGGAATGCTTTAGCATAGGCTTTCCCGTAAGAGAGCTCTCGCGATGGCGGGCGACTACGCCGCCACCTCACCCAAAGAGCGGGGCGATGTTGGACGCTTCAAGTGGTGGTTATAATGATTCCTCCTCGCTAATGTTTACAAAATCAAACAGATTGCGGGGGACCACCGAGAGGCGATCGCTAAAGAAAAGAGGCATTTGCTCTCTGACACGGTCATATTCCAGCCACCGTCCGTCGGGGTCGCTGATGGCATAGCAGTTGTGCCCTTGCCAATGCAATGTGAGTGGCGTTCCTTTTTTGGAAAGGCACAGGTGTCCGCTGTGATCCACCGCGAAATATTTGCCGCTTCCCACCAGCTGCAGGTGGCAGACATCCTCCTTGCAATCGGTGATCTTTACCACCAATGCCCCGTCGGGGGCAGGGGAATAAAAGCGGTTTTCCTCCTCGCGGTAGGTGAGGTGCATTTTGGTGGCGGCATCGCCCCCGGGGGAGGGGAGCTGGCCGGCGGCCATATAGCAGGAGCCCACCATTTCGAAGGGCTTTTGTGGGTCAAAGGGGGCGTAGTTCTTGGTGTGCATCCACGCACTCATCAGCGAACGGTTGTCCCACGTGCGGCCGGCGGAGGCATAGTCCATGACCTCCAGATAGGAGCCGTCCTTTTGCCTCACGTGGAATACAGCCATGCAATCGGGGTGATCCGGGTTATGCACCTGCAGCACCTCAACGGCATAGCCGTCGTGGTCCTCAGCAATGTCCACGGGCAGGTGCAGATCGTCCAGGAGACGAGCATCTCTGGCCAGTACAAGGGGGCCGCGCTGCAGCGCCACGTGATATGGGGAGTTTTCATCGGGCAGGCCACTTTCGGCAGGGTGTATCACCTGCGTGCGCATATCCAAGAAAAGCTCCACCGTATCGCCGCATTTCCAAACGCGATGCAGCTCTACGTACTTGCCGGGTGTCACGTCCACCATCTGGGCATTAACGGCCAGCGTGGTCTGCTTGCTCCACAGCGGGATGCGCAAAGCCAACGTAAAGGGGGTTTGCGATGTGGTATCCAACGTCAGAGTAACGGCACCCTCCAAGGGATATGCGGTTTTGATGGCGATCTCCAGGGGAGAGCCGTCGGGGGTGTGGGTAGCAGCCACACCGGGCATATACAGATTCACGGCCACGCCGTCCTCGCGTAGCAGCATCGAAGCGGTGGGGATCAGCGCCGTGCCGGCAGAGCCGATGCAGGCGCAGCAGCCATAGCTGGAGCCGTCGGAAAGCACCTTGCGCCCACCGGTATAGCGGCCGCGTGTGCCCATGACCAAGGGGCTGTAGCTATCAAAGGGGAACCCATTGTTGTTGGGGGATTTATCAAAATTGACTGCGCCCAGCATTGCATTGTAAGCCGCGCGCTCGATCTCGTCGGCATAGCGGCTGTCGCCCGACAGGCAAAGCAGCTGCAGACAGAATTTCATCCACGTAACGGTGACGCAGGTCTCCTGCATCTGACCGGTATAAACAGTGGTCAGCTGGCGCTTGGCGGCGTTGTCAAACAGCTCGTGCCAGCAACCGCAGGAGCCGATGATGCTGACCTCGTTCTCATAGACCGCTTGACCGAAATTCAGCGCAGCGGTGCGCCATTTTTCAATACCCGTTACGCGATAATACTCCACCAATCCCTCAAAGCAGGACATGATCTCATAGGCCTTGATCACCTGCCAGCGGGAGGGGATATCCTTGTTTTCATAGGCGGCCTCAAACAGATTCTGATGCTCAGCTGCGCCGCGTTCTACGATATAGGTGGCAAAGTCTAGATACTGTTGCCGGCCCGTCAGATCGTAAAGGCGAACGATAGGCTCCAGCACCGAGGAGGAGTTGACCCCCTGCCAATGGGTGGTCGTGGTGGTAATGTCTCGCTTGCCCTGACCAAGATGGGCCAGGATATAGTCGGCCTCGCCACAGATCACGGGCAGAATGCGGTTGCGCAGATCCGTGTCGGTGCAGATCTCCAGAAAATATTCCAAACCCAGCATCACGTATTTGCGGCACCACATATCCCAGCCATCAAATTCTGCCTCTCGGTCATAGGCCGAAATGCGGCCGTCTGCCTCGGGGGAACGCAGCATATCCTCTACGGTTTCGGTCAGAACACGATATAACTCGGGGTTTTGGGTGTATTGATAGGTGAGAACAGCACCGCGCATCATTTTGCCCCAATACTCGCCGCGCCAACCCTTGTCGGCGGTGTCGGGCTTGGGGAGCTCGGTAAACACGCGGACAAACTTTGCCCACAACGCGCTGTCCAACAATTGACAGTCCTCAATAAAGCGGATGGCCACGTCGGCGCGTCCGCGATAATCAAAGCTGCCGGCAGAGAAGGGAAAGAGACGGTCGGTTTCCTTTCTGGGGGCCAGCATAGGGTTGGCCTCCAGCAGGGCTTGGATCGCTTTATTACTCATACATACTCCGTATTGTGCCCCGTTTTCGGGGGTATTTGCTCAATCAAAATCCCGTCTGCCCTCCAGAGCGCGGGAAAGGGTGATCTCGTCGGCATATTCCAGCTCTCCACCAAAGGGGATGCCGTGTGCCAGACGTGTCACCTTAACGCCAAGGGGCTGTAGCAGCCGCGCAATGTACATAGCGGTGGCCTCGCCCTCGGTGGTGGCACCGGTGGCCACGATCACCTCGCGCACGCTGTCATCCTCCAGGCGCAGCAGCAGCTCACGCAGGGCCAGTGCATCGGGGGTCACGCCACTCATCGGGGAGATCAGACCGTGCAGAACGTGGTAAACGCCCCGAAAGGAGCGTACCTTTTCAAAGGCCATTACCGCACGGGCGTCCTCCACAACACAGATCACCGATTTGTCGCGACCGGCATCGGCGCAAATGGGGCAAAGCTCCCGGTCGGTCAGGTTCTGACACACGGGGCAACGGTGGATCTTGGCCTTGGCATCCCGAATGGCACCGGTAAAGGCCTCGATCTCCTCGGGACTGTATTTCAGCACAGAAAAAGCAAGGCGTTGTGCTGTTTTTCGTCCAATACCCGGCAATCTGGCAAATTGCTCGGTCAAAATATCCAGTGCTTCGATTCCCGACATATCAGAACAGACCGGGCATACCGCCCATGCCGGGGAGGTTCATAGCACCGGTGATCTTTTCCATTTCGGCAGCAGAGGTTTCCTCCACCTTTTTGATGGCCTCGTTTACGCCGGCAATGAGAATATCAGAAAGGGTCTCGATATCGTCGGGATCCACGATCTCGGGGGCGATATCCAGGGCGAGGATCTGCTTTTTGCCGTTCATCTTGATGGTCACGGCGCCGCCGCCGGCAGAGACCTCATATTCGCGGGCCTCCAGCTCGGCCTGCTTTTCGGCCATGTCCTCCTGCATTTTCTGTGCCTGCTGAAGCATGGCGTTGATGTTCTGTCCGCCTGCGTTCTTGGGATAGTTGGCTCTCATAATGTATATCTCCTTCTATTTGAATCTGTATTATGGCTCGCCTGCTGCCTCCAGCAGGTCATCCAGTACTGTATCTCTCGCGGCCGCGGCCTTGTTGGGCACCTCCAGCAAAAGATCGTTCGGGGCAGGTGTTTTCTTGATCTCGGGGGCGATAGAGCGGCAGATCAATGCTCTGGCACCGGCTTCGTCCACCATCATTTGGGCAAAGGAGCTGACCAGCTGCAGCACCACACGTCCGTGGTCATCCAAAAAGGCCTTGGCACCCTCCAAAAAGGAGGCCAGCATGGCGTTTTCGCGGCGCACACGCTCCACGCAGTTCATAAAGCCCCGGATGCGGTGCAATACGCGACCGCCAGCGGGAGGGGGTGGCGTAGGCGTGGGTGTCGCTGTGGGCGCTGCAGGCGTGGGGGCCTTGGGCGGTACAGGGGGAGCGAGCTCCTCGGGGGGAGGCTCTGGCAGAGGGATCTCCTCCATAACAGGGGCAGGCGCGGCCGTGGGGGCAGGCGCCGCTGTAGGAGTGGGTGTCACGGTGGGGGCAGGTGCAATGGGGGGTGCAACGGGGGGTGCAACGGGAACCCCTGCGGCGATCGCATCCTCCAAGCGCTCCAAGCGGGCCAACAGCCCCTCGCTGGAGGTATCCAGCGCCGGGTCGCACATACGGACCAGTGTCAGCTCTGCAACCATCCGCTTAACGGCGTTGGCGCGGCCCATAGCAAACAGTGCCTCCTCCAGGAGGTGGCAATGGGCCAGTAATGTTCCTTTTTTAAACAGTCCTGCCAGTTGGGTTAGTCGTGCGGTTTCCGCATCGGTCAGATCCAGATAACGGGTGGCATCCTCAGTGGTCTTGACCACCAAAAGGTCGCGGTAGACCGAGATCAGATCCTGCCAGAACACGGTCAGATCACGGGAGGAGGCCACGGCCTCGCTTACCGTGTGAAAGATGGTGTCATAATCGGCCTTGGCAATGGCCTGTACAATGTTCAGCATTTCCTCGCGGCCGCCCGAGCCCATCATTTCGTCTACCACCGAAACGTCAATGCGGCGGCGCGCGCCTCCGCAAAGCTCCAGCAGGCTGATGGCATCGCGCATACCGCCCTGTGCCATACGCGCAATGCGTTCGGCGGCGGCAGCATCCAACTCCATTCCTTCCTGCTCGGCAATATAGGAGATGCGGCCTGCCAGCACGGGCAGGGCAATGCGGCGGAAGTCAAAGCGCTGGCAACGGGAGATGATGGTGGCGGGGAGCTTGTGCAGCTCGGTCGTGGCCAGGATAAAGATGACGTGGGCGGGGGGCTCCTCCAGGGTCTTGAGCAGCGCGTTGAAGGCGCTTTGGGAGAGCATATGGACCTCGTCCACGATATAGACACGATAGCGCAGAGCAGAGGGGGTATAGACCACCTCGTCGCGGATATCGCGGATGTTTTCAACACCGTTGTTGGAGGCGGCGTCCATTTCCAGCACGTCGGTGGCGGCGCCGTTGTCAATGGATAGGCAGGCGGCACATTTGCAACAGGGGCTGCCATTCACGGGGGATTCGCAGTTGACGGCCTTGGCCAATATTTTGGCGCAGGTAGTCTTGCCCGTGCCGCGAGAGCCGCAGAACAAATAGGCGTGAGAGAGGGCACTGTTCATCACCTCATAGCGCAGCACCGAGGTGATATGCTCCTGACCGCACACATCGTCAAACTGCTGGGGTCTCCATTTTCGGTAAAGTGCCTGATGCATTTGATACCCACTCCTTTCAATAAGCAAAAAAAGAAGCTGCAAAATAAGACCATACACCTTCCAATCGAACGTCACCTTTGCGCGGAATTCGTACCTTTCGCTCAGAGCAGGCACCCTCGCGGCACATCAGATGGGCCGCTTAATGCTGCTTGGTTCCCCACCTGACATGGTTCACGGCGTCTGATTGCGCAAGACCCACTCGTCAACACGAAAGAGCGCGCTCCGGACCGCATCGCTTCGGTCCTCAAGGATGGGATCCACCCCTGCTATAGCGGATTTCAGGTGCAGGGCTCCGCTACTTCCCCGGCTGGTATGGCCTTATTTCACAGCTTACCTAAAGTATTATAACAGATTATAAGATATTTTGCAAGGGGTTTTATGTGAATTTTTCCGACAGGCCTTGCCAAGGCCTGTCGGGCGCTATTTGTGCAGCTGCCTTGCCACGGCGGAAAGGAGCGAGGGGGGAAGCACCAGGGCATTGGCGCCCATGGCCAGAATATGAGGGCGCAGAAGGGGATGTGTGGCCGCCACACCGGAAAGGATCACAAAGCGATGCAGCACGTGGGCGTTGCCAATGGCGATCTCGATCAGACGCAGCAGCACATTGGCATCGGCTGCGATTGCTTGCTCCAAGGCGGTGGAGGGGGCCGGGAGCCCAAACACCAGGGCGGCCAGGGTATCGGTGTCGATCAAAGCAAAATCGGTCTCCTCCAGCAAGCGGCGAGAGCCGATCACCGCGGCAGGGGTGGCCAATCGTACGCCTTGCTGCAGCGTGACATCCACGGGGAGCTCCTCGCCACAGAGCTCATGCAGGGCTTGATCGGTCAGAGCCGCCATATAACGCAGCTGCTCTGTGGTATTGAGAATGGGAGAAAGAAGGGAAAGGTCGTGCCCATCGGACAAGCGCAAGGCGGCTCGCAAATGGGCGCGGAGCAGCTCCTCCCGGGGGAGCTCGGCACTTTCCTTGGCGGTGGGAGCGCAAAAAAACAGGTGGTGCCGGGGATAAGCTGTGGCGACCTGGCGATAGAAGGCGGAAAGGCGCGCTTCTGCCCGTGCCAGTGCTTCGGCGTGGGGGTGATTGCCGTTGATGAGCAGCATGCGACAGCGTTTGGCGCGCAGGATCTGCGCCTGCTCCTGGGTGTCAAGCCCCTGTGGCGCCGCTATCAGCTCCGGTACGGTAGCCGATGCGGTCGTTGCGGTGCGGTGTGTCATAAAAACCCCCCTTACGGTATGCGGTTTTTATAGTTTTGCCGCTTTTGGGGCGACCTATGCCATAGATCCTCGCGATGCTTGTATCAACCGGCAGGAGCAACGTCCTCGTCTGCCCAAAAAGCAACCGCCGGCGACCAAGGTCGCCGGCGGTTACCGGATGGTACTATGCAAAGGACAATGCCACTCGAATGGCGATCTCCAATCCGGGGGCGAGAGAGGCTTTGCGCACCCATTCCTCTCGGGTGTGGGCACCGCCACCCTCGTACACGCCAATGCAAATGGCGGGGATGCCAAGGGAGAGGGGAATGTTGCAATCGGTGGAGGAGGACTTGTAGACCACGCCCTCACCGGTCACGCTTCGTATGATATCCTCGCAGGTGCGGCAAAGAGCACGAATGGTGGGCGTATCCACAATTCCGCAGGGACGGTCACCAATTTTCGTGACAAAGACCTGCACATCATCGTTGTTTGCTCTCTCAAAAATGCGGGCAAAAACGGCTTGCATATGGGCCAACAGCTCCTCATCGTCAGAACGGTATTCACACAGCATCCGCGCACTTTGGGCAATGGTATTGACCGAGGTGCCGCCCGAAATATCTCCCACATTATAGGTTGCCTTACAATGCTCCTTGACGGGCAGAGGCGTGGTATAGATCTCCTGCACAATGGCGCATAGCGCGGCAATGGCATTGGGGGTTCCAAAGGCCCCCCACGAGTGCCCACCTGCGGTGCGCACCTCTACCTCATAGCGGTGGCTGCCCACACAGCGGTTGGCAATGGCATGGATCGAGCTGTCAAAGGAAATGAACTGTGCGATGCGTCCCTCATAGCTTTGGAACAGCGCTCGCGTGCCCTTGAGATTTCCAAGGCCCTCCTCACCGGAATTGGCCACAAACAGGATACCGTTTTGGGGCTTTATGTGATGTTGGATAAAGAATTTTGCCGTCATTAAAAGCACCGCAAGACTGGCGGTGTCATCTCCTGCACCCGGGCATCGGATCTCCTCCTCGTTCTCGAAAAAGGGCATAGGCTCGGTGTCGGGAAAGACCGTGTCGGTGTGAGCCACAAATACGGTGATTTTATTGCTGCCCTCGCAATGCAGGGGGAAGATGACATTCATGGCCCTGTCGGTGTAGACACCTTCGGCGCCCTGCGCCTGCAGCCAGTCTTGGCAAAAGGCGGCGCGCTGCTCCTCGTGATGGGAGGGGGCAGGAATGTGGCAGAGATGGCGTAGCAGCTCCAGCAGCTCCTCCTTGTGGTCAGTAATATAGCGTTTGATCTGTTCCATGACAATACCTCAAAAAAGGCACCGCCGCGCCGCGTGGGCACGGCGGTGCCGTGATGGATGGCGGCAATGAAAACGCCGCTTTTTTAAAAAATGATCAGCCGTGATAGAGTTTTTTGGTCTGATAGTGGGGGTCACAGGTGATCTGAATCCCCAGCTTTTTCATGGTGTTGATGTCATTTTGCGCCAGTATGACAGAGGAGTGTGCCTCGCAGTTGCGCAGACCGGGGAGACATTCCAGCGCGCGGCGCGCCTTTTCGTCAGTCACAGCACAGATCGACAGGGCGATCAGCACTTCGTCGGGGTGCAATCTGGGGTTGTGGTTGCCAAGGCGCTCCACCTTCAGATCGGATACGGGCTCCAGGATCTGGGGGGAGATCAACTTGGTTTCGCTGGGGATATCTGCCAGTGCCTTTAAAGCGTTCAGCAGCATAGCTGAAACAGCTCCCAACAGCTTTGAGGTCTTGCCGGTGATCATGCGGCCGTCGGTCAGCTGCAGGGCAACGGCGGGCGCATCGGTTTCATCAGCATGAGCCAGCGCTCGCTCGATCACGGGGCGGTGACTGATCTCCAGACCGTCCTTGGCCATCAGGATCTTGATCTTTTCGACCTCGGTGTCGTTGCTCTCGCCCTTGCGCTGTCGGCACAGGGCATCATAAAAGCGGCGCAGAATCTCGTCCCGTGCGCCTTCGCGCACGTTGTCATCATCAAAAATGCAATTTCCTGCCATGTTCACACCCATGTCGGTGGGGGATTGATAGGGGCAAGTGCCGTAAATATGCTCAAACATCGCCTTCACCACGGGAAAGATCTCTACATCGCGGTTATAGTTGACAGCGATCTGACCGTAGGCGGCCAGGTGGAAGGGGTCCACCATATTCATATCGTTGAGATCTGCAGTGGCGGCCTCGTATGCCAGATTAACGGGGTGGTTGAGGGGCAGGTTCCATACGGGGAAGGTCTCGAATTTCGCATAGCCCGAGCGGATGCCGCGCTTGTTGTCCAGATACAGCTGAGAAAGGCAGGTGGCCATTTTACCCGAACCGGGACCGGGGGCGGTGACTACCACCAGCGATCGGGCGGTTTCGATATATTCGTTTTGGCCAAAGCCCTCATCGCTTACGATTCGCTTGACATCCAAAGGATAGCCGGGGATGGAATAATGGCGATACACCTTCAGACCAAGGGCCTCCAAGCGTCGTTGAAACGCCAGTATGGCAGGCTGCTCGCTGTAACGGGTGATGACCACGCTGCCCACGTAAAGGCCAAAGCCGCGGAAGGCGTCGATCAAACGCAGCACATCCTGATCATAGGTGATGCCCAGATCGCCGCGCACCTTGTTTTTCTCAATGTCGGTGGCATTGATGGTGATCACGATCTCAGCCTCGGCCGCCAGCTGCACCAGCATGCGGATCTTGCTGTCGGGCGCAAAGCCGGGCAGCACGCGCGAGGCGTGATAGTCGTCAAACAGCTTGCCGCCAAACTCCAAATATAGCTTGCCGCCAAATTGACGGATGCGCTCGTGAATATGGGCGGATTGGGTGCGGATATATTGCTCGTTATCAAAACCGATCTTAAACATAAGTCCCCCTGATCGTCGCCCAAGGGCGACACGTAACATGTAAATAGTATACCACACTCGAACAAGCCGGGCAAGGCTGTTTTAACACTTAAATTAAAAAAGAAAAATGCAGAGGACGGTTGTCCTCTGCATTTTTACATTTTACGCCTGCTCCTCCTCAGGGGCCAGGATGCGATCCCGGAAATAACGGCCCATGGCGGTGATGGTGGCCAGCATCTGGGGCCAGACGGGTTTTGGCGTGACCTGCAGTACGCGGAAGGTCTCAAAGCAAAGGGCACCTTGATAATGGATATCCCGCAGACCGGCAATAAAGCCCTCCCAGTCCAGATAGGTGAACTGCCCCCAGTTGTGGGTCTGGGAATAGGGCAGCATATGTACATCCTCTACGCCGTTGTTGTCGTGGATGTGCAGCACCGTCAAACGGTGGCCCAGCGTGTTGAGATACTTTCGCATATTGGCGCCCACCAGATTGGCGTGACCCACATCAAAGCAAAAGCCAAAGCAATCGCAGCCGGCCATTTCGTTCAGGGTGTCAATGTACCGAACGGCCTCCTCGGCGGTGGCACAGGTGCCCCCCACCACGTGACCGTGGAAGGTGCCGAACAGGTTTTCCAGACAGATCTTTACACCGTGCTTTTTGGCGGCGGGGATCATGCGGCCATACATCTCCATATTGGTGTTCCATTCATTTTCCTTGTTGGAGCGAGTGATGCCGTGTGCCACAATGGCGGGGCAGCCGATAAACTCACAAACGGCGCAGATCTTTTCCATGACCATGATCATATAATCATTGAATTCGGGGCGCTCCTTGACCCAAAGGGGGAAGGGAGCGTGGCATTGGGAAATGATCATGCCATATTTTTCAAAGGCGGCCTTGAAGGGGGTAAAGATCTCTATGATCTCCTCCAAAGGTTTGTCATAAAAGGACTTAATGGGGTCCTCCTTGGGCGAAACGCCGGGCATGCCAAAGTCCACGGCCTCAATGCCGGCCTCGTGGCCGCGCTTGCAGCTGCCGTCGGGGTCAGCCCAGTCAAACCATTGTGAGGTCTGAATACCTGCTTCTAACATGATTGCTTCCTCCAAACATCAGATTTGTGCTGATCACGCCTCGCCCTCGGGGGCCAGGATACGATCGCGGAAATATTTGCCGATATTGGCAATATGACAAAGAGAAGAATGCCACAAGGCCTTGGGGGTGATGTTCATCACGCGGAAGGTCTCAAAGCACAGGGTGCCCCGGTACTGAATATCCTTCAGACCCAAAATCAGGCTTTCCCAATCCAGGGCATTGGTGCAGACCTGGCGGTAACGGGATTGGGTATAGGGCATGAGATGCAGGTCGTTTTGCCCATCGTTGTCGTGGATGTGCAGCACCGTCAAGCGGTGGCCAAGCGTGTTGATATAGTGGCGGATATTTTTGTGCAGCAGATTGGCGTGACCCACATCAAAGCAAAAGCCAAATACTTCGGCGCCGGCCTCGGCATTGAGGGTGTCCAGATAGCGGCAGGCCTCCTCGGCATCGGCACAAACGCCCTCCAAAACGCGACCCGTATGCACGGTAAACAGGTTTTCCAGGCAGATCTTAACGCCCGTGCGCTTAGCGGTTGGCATAATGGCACGGTAAAACTCCATATTGGTGCGCCACTCGTTTTCCTTCAGGGTGCGGTTGATGGGGTGTGCCACCATGGCAGGACAGCCAATGGCCTGACACACGGCGCACAGCTTTTCTACCACCATGATCATATAGGCATTGTAGGCCTCCTCGCCCTTCAGCCAAAGCGGAAAGGGCGCGTGAGATTGAGAAAAGGAAATACCGTATTTTTCAGCGGCCTCCTTTACGGGCAGATACTTAGCGACCAGCTCCTCTGTGCTTTGATCATACAGGGATTGAATGGGCTTTTCAGGGTCAAAGGCCACACCGGGGAATCCCAGGTCTACGGTCTCCATTCCGGTTTCCCGAAAACGCTTGAACGAGCCGTCTATGTCATCAAACGAGAACCATCCGGCGCTTTGTACACCAACCTTCAGCATAATAATACCTCCTATTGTGTTAGAAGAATGGATGCGGTTTTAAAAATCAAAGCAAGTCATCGGCAAGATTGATCAGCTCCACCTTATTCTTCAGAGCGTAGGAACAGGTGTAAAGGGTGCCGCCACGATTTTCAATCAGATAGGCCACGCACAGGTCGCTGCCATCCACCAGCGCCCGGTTGCGGGCATACATACAAGTGGGGGTATATTGATCGGCCAGATAGCGATAGCTTGCCGCCTTGGAAAGAATGTCGTCAAACAGGGCTTGGTCACCTACACGCCAGAACTTGGTCTGGTCGCGGCAGGGGAGCAATAAGTGGAGCTTGCACTGTGGGTGGCGCTCCTGCAAGGCCAGCACGCGGAGTGCCGCCAAGGTGTCAAAGCCTCGGGCGCCCCCGGCGCGGAATTCGGTAAAGCCTTCGGCCACCAAGGTCTCCAGCCGCTCATCCAACAGCTTGGTCAGGCGTGGAGCCACCTCGGGATCTATGGTGCGGTGACCCGTAAAACAGCAGATCTTCATGTCGGCTCCTCCTTTCCCCACGGTCATCCCCAACAGTATAGCACAAAAAAGCTGTGGCTGAAAGCCTTTTTTAAAAATATTCCTGTTTTTTTCAAAATCGCTCGTCAGATCTCGTCTTCCTTTTTCACCGTGCTGCTGCCTTTGACAACCTTTGCGTGGCAGCGTGCAAAAAAGATCTTTTACGCCACCGAGAGACGACACATTTTTTAACTTGCCGGGGATAAAATGAAAGCAAAAACCCCAAAAGGGTTCACAAGGAGGTCAAAATATGCAAACCGAATCCCGTACGGTCAAGGGAACCAAGCGTGCCGGTCTATGGGAGGACCGTCGCCGCGCGGTGGAGACCGTGTTGTATCATTTACTGTTTGCCGCTCTGGGTGCCTTGGCGCAAAGCGCCGAGCTACTGTTTGCGGTGCATCCCTTTGGCGTGGCACTGGCCGGTGCGGCTACGCTGTTCTTTCCGGCGGTGACGTTGGGTGCTGCGGCCTTTGCTCTGCTGACCAAGCGCTATTTTTCGCTGGTTGCACTGGCAGCCACGGCCGTGGGTCGCTTTGCCTTTTTCTTATACGCGCGTTACAAAAAAGCGAACACGTGTGTAAAAAAAGGTGACATTTTTCACGAAAGGGTTTCCTATCGCGCCACGCTGGTGGCGGTGGTGCTGTTTGCCACAGGGCTCTATCGGCTGATTCTGGGGGAGTTCCGCTTTTACGATCTGTTCGGGCTGATCCTATCGGTGCTGGCGGCGGCACTTTCCACGGTGCTGTATGCCGGTATGTTTGAACGCAAGGATCGGTTGTTTCCGTACTGCCGCGAGGCAGGTGTGGCGGCCGTGGTGCTGACCGGGATCTTTGCCATGCGCCAGCTCTCCTTTTTTGGCGTGTATCCGGCGGCGGTTGCCGCGGCGCTGGCTGCCTTTTGGCTGGTGGCGCACCGCGGTCTGTCCTGGGGTGCCGTTGGCGGTGCCCTTGCCGGTCTTTGCTTTGATTACCGTATGGCGCCTGCCTTTTTGCTATGTGGTTTGCTATTTGGCTTATTGGAAAAAAGCAGTCGCGGCGGCGGCATCCTCTGTGGCAGCGGTGGTGCGGTGCTGTGGGCCTTTGCTGTTGCCCGTACCGAGGGAATTATGCTGCTCTTGCCCGCTCTGCTTACGGCCGGCGCGCTGTTTTTGGCAGGGGATAGTGCGGGGCTGGTGGAGGGCTCCCCCGGATACCGGCGCAATCTGATCCGCCGCCGCGCGGCGGCACAAAGCCTAAAAGCTTCAGAGCAGGTGGCGGGCGAAGTGCGGTTCCGTGAAATATCCGGGGCACTTTCAGATCTGTCAGGTACCTTTTTCGAGCTTTCGGGCAAGCTGCGCCGCCCGGGCCTGCAGGATCTGCGCCATCTGTGCGACAAGGCCTTTGATGAGGTTTGCCCCGGATGCCGCAATCGGGATATCTGCTGGGGCAGCGACTACCACACCACCGCCACCACCGTGGGGGCGTTGGGCACACGTCTGCATAGCCACGGCGAGGTGGGCAGAGAGCAGATCCCGGCAACCCTGGCTGCCCGTTGCATCGGAATTCCGCATATATTGGAAAAGATCAATCAAGGGGCACAGAAGCTATCCGAGGAGGCGTTACGCGGAGATAAGACATCGGTCGTGGCCACCGATTATGCCGCTTTGGGAAGGATCATGACCGAGGTATTGGAGGATAATCGGGAGGATTTTGCCCCTGATGTGCCCACCGGCGAGCGGATCGCCGAACGGCTGCAACGGCTGGGCTATGCCTTGGAATCGGTCTCGGTGTGCGGCAAGCAGCACCGCCGCGTGATCCTGCGCGGTCTGCGTCTCCCCGGCCGGCATCTCAAGATCCGGGAGCTACGGCAGGTGTTGGAGCAGCATTGTCACTTTACGCTGGGATCGCCCGAGGTGCAGGAATCGGAAGGGGGCTATGATATGATCTTTCCCCAGCGCCCCGGCTGCGGTAGTGTGACCGTAAAGGAGACCCGCGCCAAGCGGCAGGGTGAGGGGCGCTATTGTGGGGATAGTGTAGCCACGGTGTCGTCAAAAAACGGATACGATTATGCGTTTTTGTGCGATGGCATGGGCAGCGGTAACCACGCCGCGCTGACCTCTGCGCTGGCCTCCAGCTTTCTGTCTCGCATGCTGCAGGCCGGGGGCAGAGCCGATACGGTGCTGAAAATGCTCAACGGCTTTTTGTCGGCGCGCGCCACGGGGGAGTCCGAATCCAGCACAACGGTGGATCTGCTGGAGATCGACCGCATCTGCATGGAGGCGTCGCTGTTCAAATGCGGTGCCGCTCCCACCTTTTTGCTGCGCGGCGGTACCGTTACGCGATTGACCTCTCGCACAGCACCGGTGGGGATCTTGGAGTCGCTGGATGCCGAGCGCATCCGCTTTGAGGTGCAGCCGGGCGATGTGATCGTGCAGGTCAGCGACGGTATCACCGGGGGTGAGGAGGATTGCCCCTGGCTCACCGAGCTGCTGACCACGCACTTTGATGGGGATTGTGACAGCTTTGTGCGCACGGTGTTCGCCAAGGCGGCACGCCGGGGCAATGACGATATGTCGATTTTGATGACACGCATCACCGATACCCACGAGGGGGAACGCGCTTCTGCTTGACTTTTGCAGGGCACTGTGCTATACTGACAGCACAGACCCTGCAAAGGAGGGGAACGAAATGGGTAGAGCTCTTGGCGCTTTTGACCGGGATGACGAAATGGATCGTCCCGATCTGAACAAATGCCCCGATTGCGGCTGTTTTTTTGCCAGCGATAACTGTCCCTTGTGCGGCAAGCCTTGTCCCGAGGCGTTCCGCGCCGGTAACCGTACTGTTGTCAAACAGAAAAAACAGTATTGGCGAGCCTCGTCCCGTGGTCCGGCTTTTGTGGATTGGTACCATCAATGGTGGTTCATCATTCTGATGCTGTTTATGTTTCCTTTGGTGGGCATTGTTTTGCTGCTGACCAGCCCCCATAAGCGCTCGCTGAAAATCACCTTTTGCTCCATTCTTGCCGTGCTATTCATTGGTGGCGTGGTGGTGCTTGGCAACCTGGATCGCTGGATATGGATGGCGGAGCACGACGATCCCACTGTGAACACCTCACTCTCGCGACAGGACTATATTACCGCCTGCGAGCAGGTCGAGCCACAGAACTATTACCGTCTGGCCGGTCAGTATGAGGGGCGCTTTGTCACCATGACGTTGACCGTGGTGGACCGTGTCACCGATGTGGATGCCTATTACTATGAAAATGAGAATATCAACTGCTACCGTTGCCGCGATACAGCGGGCGGCGAATACACCGTTATCATCCGCGACTGCATTGTGGATGCGCCCCAGAATTTCATCGCCGGCGATGTGATCACCATTTACGGCGAGGGTGCCGGCGATGTGATGGCCTATGACAATCAGGGCTATGACGTGACCGCCCCCGGCATCAATGTAGCATACGTTGTGCTGCAACCCAAATAAAGCAAAAATCCCGCACCGTAGCGTGGTACTCCAAGCGGAGTATTCACGCTACAACTATGATTGCCCTATGGGCATGTTATGAGTTATGAAATGCTAAGCATTGTTATGATTGGTTTCGCCAAGTTTGAGGTCAGATGGGCTATCATCTCATAACATTTGCGTAGCAAATTCATAACGGCGAGCATAGCGGGCCTCACAGCCCTAAACTGAAAACTAACAGAAAAGAGAGAACATTTCAGCGTTTAAGCTAATTTGTTCTCTCTTTTCTGCGTGTATAAGGGTTTGGGCTTAGCCCTTTTTGCATTTGACCGGTCAAATGCAATGCTCGCATATAGTGAGCTCTTTAAATTCTCCGCTAAGAACATTGCACCGTGCGCGGGATTTTTGCTATTTTTCAATGCGTATGGTAATATCTCCCGTAGAGGTGAAGATCTCACACAGCCCACCCTCGGTGGTGTACGGCTGGATGGCGATATCTCCCGTTGAGGTATCCGTGCGAAAGCTCTTGTCCGAGAGCAGCGTGCCCTCCACGTCACCCGTTGAGGTGCGGATGGAGAGCGTGGCGGCATCGCAACGCTCCAGCGTAATGTCGCCGGTGTCACTTTCCAATTTCATATGACCTGTTGTGATTGCATTTTTAAGGGAGATTTCACCCGTATTGCTTTTTCCCACAAGCTCGTTGCAAGCCATGTTGGCGATTTCTGTATCACCCGTATCGGTTTCAAAGCACAGCGTCGGTACTGTGACCGATCGCAGGGTGATCTCGCCCGTTTCGGTGGTCAGCGTTGCCGTATGCTTGATATCCATGTCGGCAACCGTGACGTCACCCGTTGTTGTGCGGATGGAAAGGCAATCTCCAACTGTCGCATAAAACGCCACATCGCCCGTGGAAAGCGTGATATCTACGGCGCTGAAGGCAAAATCCGCAGGCACCGTCACATCGCTGGTATCGCCGGTGACCGTCAGTCGATCATATGCCGTTTTTGGCAGATAGACCGTTACCGCAGATGTCTCAAAATGAAAGCCGATATGGTCATACCACTTGCGTTCATCCGTTTGACGGATCACCAAGGTAGTACCCTCCACAGCAACGCTGTGTGGGGTCTTTTCACTCTCATAGCATTCCACACGGCAAACGCCGTCCTCGGCCAAAGCAAATCGCAGATCGCTTGTGTCCGTTTCTACGCCGATCCATATAAAATCCTCGGTTACGATATGCGTTTTTTTCGTATATTCGATCGTATCCAGCTTGCTCCAATCAAAGCCGACGGCAAGCAGAGAAAAGAACATGACAGCAAGGCCTGTTACCGTCAATACGGCGCCAATCAGCAGTGCTATTCGTTTGGATCGTGTCATTTTACCTTCTCCTTTCCAAGCAAAAGTGCTTTCGTGCCAAGCAACAACCATTTGCCAAGCCGGATCAGCCCCTTTGCTGCATATTGACAGCCAAAGGCCAAAAGAATGGCAAGGCCTGCCAGACAGAGCCCACCGCCCATCGCCAGACTGCCTGTGGCTGCCATGCCGCCAAACAGATAAGCAACACCGCCAAACAGTCCGCACACAGCTCCCACGGCCAAGGAAGCATCTACCGCATACAATGCGATAGCCACGGACCATATCGCCACATAAACCGAAGCAAAGATCGCGGCGGCGGCAATCAGCAGCGGCAGCCATATGAACGATCCCAGCACGATCAACACGATCTCAAATGTGCGCAGGGCGCGTTTGGGCTTGATCTTGGTATGAAGCAGCTTAAAAAGCGAGGTGTCATCCAGGATCTGAGCCACGATCTCGTCAATGGGGCCCAGAACCGCCACCGCCTCCTCCTCGGTCATGCCCATCTCCATATGATCGTCTATCATTTCATTGTAATAGGTTAAGGTTTGCTCTGCTTCCTCACACGGCAGACCTTGAAGCCGCGCCTTTAGTGCCGACAAAAAATCCGCTTTACTCATCGCTGTTCTCCTTTGTGACAAATTGATAAATCGAGATGATCTCCTTCCATTCCTCTCGGAATGTTCGGATGCGCTCCAAGCCTCGCTGTGTGATGTGATAGTATTTGCGCAATCTGCCGTTATGCTCGGCGCTGCGCACGGTCAGCAGCTCTGCTGCCTCCAGTCGTCGCAGGATCGGATAGAGCGTGGACTCGGATATTTCTACGTACGGCTTCATATCCTTGATGATCTGATATCCATAGGAATCCTCATTTTTAATGGCCGCCAGCACGCAAATGTCCAAAAGTCCTCTTTTCATTTGAATGTCCACTTCCATACCACCTTTCACACAATACTATACCACGCATAGTATCAGTTGTCAAGCATTTTTTAGAATTCGCGAAAAATATTTTGATTTGTTCAAGCAAAGGCCGCGTATTGAAGGGAGAACCGTCACCGCGCTATACTTTGGTTATCCTTGGCTGACCAGATTTTTATAAAAAAACCGCCCCGGTAAAGGGGCGGTTTTGTGTGTATCTTATCGAATGGTTTCGGTCTCGAACTTGCTCCACGGAACGTTCACGTCGGCATTGTCGACCAGCAGCTCGCGGATGTGATAGAGCAGGGGGAAGTCCTCTGCCTTGGCGCGGCCGGCCTCCACCATCTGGATGACGGCATCGGCGGTGCGGCGAGCGATAACGATGGACTCCAGGGTCACACCCTTCAGAATCTCCATCGCCTCGTCAAACTTCTTGCCCTCGCCAAGGAGCGTACCGATCTTACGGGTACGGCCACCGAATACGGTTACGTACAGGTCGCCAACGCCAAGGAAGATGTTCTTCTGGGCATTGCCGTCGCACAGATCCAGCAGGCGGTACATTTCCTTTGCAGCCTGGCCAAACAGAGCTGCCTGAGAGTTGTAGTGCTCAAACACGCGGCCCTCGCGCTTGTAGGAAAGGCCGATGGCCAGAGAAACGCCCAGAGCGTAAGCGTTCTTCAAAGCAACGGCGCACTCAACACCGCGGATGTCGGTGGAAAGGCTAACGTGGTAGAAATCGGTCTCAAAGAGAGAACGGATCCAACGGAGCTGCTCCATATCGGGGCCGCAGAAGGTGACCTCGGTGGGGTCAAGGTCTGCCAGCTCATAGCTGGTGCAGGGGCCGCCCACAGCGTTGATCTTCAGCTTCTTATCGGTGAACTTCAGCATGTGCTCGGGGTAGGAGATCAGGTTGCCCTTGCCCTCGCCGTTGTCGATCATGCCCTTGGTGATGGAGAGAACAGGCAGCTCCTCGGGAATGCGGGGAACAACGTTCTCGCAGAACCAGTCCAGACCGAAGGAGGAAATGCCGCAGATCAGCAGGTCTGCACCCTTCATGCACTCGTCCAGCTCCTCGTAGTAGTGGAAGGTCACCTTCTCGGGCATCATGAAGCAGGTCTTAACGCCGTTGACGTCATGAGTCAGAGTCAGATGCTCGTGGGTCTTCTGGCCGTGCTCGATGATAGCGCGGTCAAGGGGAGAGCCCACCAAACGAATCGTGTTGCCGTTGCGGCAAGCGGGGAATGCCATGGCCGAGCCCATCATGCCCGAACCGATAATGGTGATGATTGCCATAATTCTTTTCCATCCTTTTATAAAATTTTAGGGGAAATCGGCTTGCCAAACGCTCGCCGTTGTGCTATCATAAGGATACCGAATTTTGCAAGCTTTGTCAAGCCTTGACGGAAAAATTGACAAACTTTCACAAAAACGCGCAAAGTTGATCAAAAGGAGGCAGCTATGCTACAGATCGAAAGACAAGAGCAGATCATGGAGCTGCTGGGGCGCACCCCGGCCATGCGCATCGGGCAGATCGCCGCCGCACTCTATATCAGTGAAGCTACCGTGCGCCGCGATGTGGCGGTCATGGAGCAAAAGGGCCTGGTACAACGGGTGTATGGCGGTGTCACGCTGAAAAAAGAGGATATGCCCATGGATTTCCGCCGCCAGGAGCATGCCGCCGCCAAGGAGGAGATCGCCCTGCGCGCCCTGCGGCTGATCCACGACGGGCAGACCGTGTTCATCGACTCCTCCTCTACCGCGCAGCATTTGCTGCCCCATCTCACCCGTTTTCGGGATCTGACGGTAATCACCAACAGTCATCGCGCCGTAGAGGTGCTGTCGGATTCCAAGCTGCGCATCATTTGCACCGGGGGCGAGCTGATCACCCGAAACAAGGCCTTTGTGGGGCGCGTAGCCGAGGAAATGCTGGAGCGCTTTTGCCCCGAGATCGCTTTTTTTTCCAGCCAGGGTGTGGGAGAGGACGGCGAGGTGACCGATGCCTCGGAGGGGGAAACTGCCCTGCGCCGTGTGGTGCTGCGCCGTGCGCTGCACAGCGTTTTCCTGTGTGACGCCAGCAAGGTGGGCAAAAAGTATCTGTACCGCCTGGGGCGGCTTTGTGAAATGGGTGAGATCATCACCGACGGCGCGTTTCCAAAAGAGTTTTTGCCAAAAAAATAAAAGAACGGTATGGTTTTTTTTGAATATGTGTGCGTAAAGAACGGATTTGCCGCTTTCTTTTTCTTGACATACTATCGTTTCAATGATATACTATCTTAAGGTCTTATAAGTGTTTATAAAACACGACACGTGAAAATGGAGTAACCTATGACAACGATATACCTGATCCGCCACGGGCAGACCGATACCAACATCAAGGATGGCTTTAACGGGTCTGCAACCGATCAACCCCTGAATGCGGTTGGCGAGCAAATGGCAGCGGATCTAACGCCGGTTTTTACAGACATCCCTTTGGATGCCATTTATGCCAGCCCTCTGCGCCGCGCCATGAAAACGGCAGAAGGCGTGCGGGGGGCGCGCCCCATGGAGATCCTTGTTGACCCCGCATTGAGAGAAACCGATTTTGGTGAGCTTGACGGCCTTGATTGGCTGGAATCCAAGAAGAAATATCCCCGTGCGTGCTATCAATGGATCCACGATGTCAAACATTTCCGCGCTCCGGGAGCTACCGAGGGTGTCCGGGATGTCTCGGTGCGTGTGGTGGCCGCCTTTTTGCGCATTCTGCGCGAAAATCGTGGAAAAACGGTGGCTATTGTGGGGCACGGCATGGCCTTTTCACTGCTCACCGCCAAGCTGTTGGGCAAGTCGGCAGCGCAGTACCGTTTGTATCCTATGTTAGGAAATACGGCATACCGTGTGCTGGAAATTGAGGATGACGGCCACTTTTATCTGGATCGTTGGGAGCACAACGAGCACGTGCGGCCCGAGTGGCGTATGCGGCGCTGGCATATGCGGCATCGCATTCGCCGTGCGCGGAGCTGCCTGCCCGGTAGATTCTTCTGGACACCCTTGAAAATCACGAAAAAGGAACGGAGTGCATCATGTCCATCGACTTAAGAAATGCCAGTACCGCCGCCTTGGCCTATTTGGGCGATGCCGTTTTGGAGCTTTTGGTGCGCGAGCGACTGGTGGAGCTGGGCTATACCTCCTCCAAAAGTCTGAACGCCCACGCATTGCAATTTGTGCGCGCCGCCGCTCAAGCCGAGGCAATGGAGCACATTCTGCCGGTGCTGACGGAGGAGGAGGCTGCGGCCTTTCGGCGCGGTCGCAACATCGGCCATACCAATACGCCAAAAAGTGCAACCGTTGCGCAATATCGCAGCGCAACCGGCATGGAGGCGCTGTTTGGATATCTGCACATAAAGGGGGAGCAGCAGCGCCTAAAGGAGCTGTTTGAGCTGGCTTACCCAAGAAAGGAAAATGTATGAAAGTCAGATTTAATTGCTATAAGGATGGCAAGCACAAGGCCATGACCATGAGCTATGACGACGGTCAGATCCACGATCTGCGCTTGCTGGATATCTTCAACAAAAACGGTATCAAGGGCACCTTTCATCTCAATTCCGGAAAATTTGATGATGAAAAGGGAAAGTTCCTGACCTCCAATGATGTGGCCACCAAATTTGAGGGACACGAGATCTCGGTACACACGCTGACGCATCCCTTCTTGGAGCGGGTATCGGATGAGGAGATCGTATACGAGGTGACCGAAGATCGCAAAAAGCTGGAGGCCCTTTGCGGTTATCCCGTGCGCGGTATGTCTTATCCTTATGGCACCTATACACCGGCGGTGATCGAAAAGCTGCGTCTCCTTGGCATGCAGTATTCCCGTACCACCAAGTCTACGGGCAAGTTTGGTGTGCCTGCCGATTTTATGGAGTGGCACCCCACCTGCCATCAGGCCGATGCCAAGCTGTTTGATTATCTCGAGGCCTTTAAAAATCACAAGTATCCCATGCCGCTGTTTTACATCTGGGGGCACAGCTTTGAGTTCCCTCGCGACGATAGCTGGGAACGCATGGAGCAGTTCTGTGCTGCTGCCGCCAATGACCCCGATGTGTGGTATGCCACCAATATTGAAATTTACGATTATGTGATGGCACTCCGTGCCCTGCGCTTTGCTGCAGATCGCACCATGGTATACAACCCCTCTGCCACCGAGGTGTGGGTAGAGGTGGATGGCACTCCTGTGGCTTGTCCTGCCGGCAAGGTTACAAAGCTTTGTTAATTTTTGAAAGTGAGGAATAAACAATGGAACATCCCGTAATTAAGATCAACGTCAAGGGCTTTGGCACCATGACGGCTGAATTGTACCCCGAGGTCGCCCCCTTGACCGTGGCCAACTTTTTGAAGCTGGCACGCGAGAACTTTTTTGACGGCTTGATCTTCCACCGCGTTATCAGCGGCTTTATGCTACAGGGCGGCGGATATGATGAGCAGATGGAGGAAAGAAACACCGATGCCATCAAGGGCGAGTTTGCTGCCAACGGTTTTCAGCAGAACAAGCTGAAGCACACCCGTGGCGTGCTTTCTATGGCTCGTACCAGTGACCCCAACTCGGCTTCTTCCCAGTTTTTCATTATGCACGCCCCTGCCCCTTATCTTGACGGTCAGTACGCCGGCTTTGGCAAGGTGATCAAAGGTGACGAGGTAATCGACAAGATCGCCGCTGTACAGACCGGTAATTACGGATGGTACATGCAGGACGTCCCCGTAGACCCCGTTGTCATCGAAACTGTGGAAATTGTATCGGAATAACGAATAAACTGAAATAAAAGGATAATGTATTTGGAAAATACATTATAAAAATTGGAAAATTCTTGATATAATTTGGAAAGGCCACTCGTGGTATTACGAGTGGTCTTTCTTTGCGGTGGTTCTCATATTTGCAATTGTAGGGGCGGCGACTGCGATATGCGTACCGCCTTCCCCATGACTGCGGTTGTCTTGTGGATCTTCTGTGCTATCCGCACCGGGTAAAAAAACGCGCACATAGCAGGTACTCGTAGCAGTGAGTTGCTATGTGCGCGTTTTTTTATTCTTTTGCCGCTTGTTGGTCGATCTCGGCAGCCTTGGCTGCCAGCGCGGCTTCTTTCTTACGTTTGCTGGAGTGTGGCTCCAGGTCTACGGGGTGGAAGCCGTCGATCTCACCGCGTTGGATGGCACCAAAAATGCGATAGCGCAATCCAGGGCTGTGCTTTTCCATCATCGCCAAAAAATTGCCGATCTCGGTACGCTGGGTGTAACCGTCTGCAGGGCAGGGGGCTTTGTAGACGGGCAATCCGTTTTTGTTGGTGAAATAGACCACCGATTTTTCGGGCATGTACAAC
>JAFTSB010000053.1 GCA_017461945.1 Clostridia bacterium
AAGAACGAAATTTTTCACAACCCGTTGACGGGTGGTCAGTATTCTTATGCACGGCTGGCAGGCCCCCGAACGCGCACTTGTGCGCCGCCAGTGACGTTAGGGCTATGCCCGAAAATGAAATACCCCCCGCTACGCGGGGGGGTATTTATTGCTTTTTGGAATCTTTGGCGTATTAGTCCCCCTTGCCGTCCAAAATTTTGGCAAAGAATTTTGCTGCATCGCCCCGGGTCAACTCGCCCATGGGGGCCAGCGTTCCGTCCGCCAACGTGGTGATATAACCGCCCTCGTAGATCGCATAGACGGCATCGGCCACATCTACAGGAATGGCAGAAAAATCCTCCACCGTTTCGTGATATCCGGGCGCGCTCAGCTTTAAGATCTTTGCTGCGATCTGTGCCGCCTCGGCACGGGTGATGGGATCATTGGGGCGGAAGGTGTCCCCCTCCAGCCACCCTTGCTCCTTGGCATAGCGGATAGCTCCCTTCATAGGGGCAGGGATGTCTGTGTCGTCTGCAAAGCCGGTCTCCTGCGCCTCGGGCGCCTTGATTTCGGCCGCCTCTAATAATATGGTAACAAAGGCCGCCCGTGTCAGCGTGCGATCGGGGTGGAAATAGTGCTTGCCACCCATGACCTCGCCGCTCATCAGACGCTTGCCGGTGACACGCAAGGCTGCCGATTGCAGGTTGTCGCTGCCAATGTCGGTGAACACATAATCCGTGGGGCGTTCATATACCGCAATTTCTACTGTGGCGGTCTCGGAAAATCCGCCGCGCGGATCTTGCGCGCGCCAGGTAAAGCGATCCGTGCCCTGAAAGCCCTGGGAGGGTAGATACGAAAAATCACCGGTGGCGGCATTTAGCGTCAGCACGCCGCTTTCGGGATAGGAAAGGATCTCAAAGCATAGCTGCTCGCCTTCGGGATCCTTGGCGTGAAGTGTACCGCTGTAGGTGAGGCTGGAATGGGTGGAAACGGCCGTCAGCGTTTTAGAGCCCGTGGGGCAGCAATTCAACGCCTGGGTTTGCGATAAATGGCAGGTCAGGGAATAGCCACTGTTGCCCGATAGGGTAGTGGGCACAAAATCAAAGCTGCTCTCACTCATACCCTCGGCAGGGGAAAAGGTCAGATAGGAAAGCATTTCACGGGGGATGATCTGCCCCAAGGTTACCCCGCTGCTTCCCAACAGCAGCTGCCCCTCGGTGACAGGAGGGAGCGCTGTAACGGTGATGGCCTTGACGGTGCCGCCGCAAAGGGTCGTATCAAACCATTCGGGGGTAAAGGTAATGCTCTCACCCACCACCGCGGCCGAGGCGAGATAAGCCTGATCTGCCAGCTGTTGTAGTCCCGCACTGACGGTAGACGATGCCGCACCGCGATCTCCAAAGGCCATATAAGCTCCGGTAGCCACCCCTGCTGCCATCACACCGCATAGGATGGCGGTAACGGTTTTACGTTTCATTTTTCTCATAAAAGCACCCTCGTTTCTGTGAATTTGCCTGATGCATTTTATGCACGAGAGGGGCAGCCTATGTTGCATAAAAATTGAAATATTTGGATCAAATATCTTCAAAAAACGCATTTCTTTGCAAAAATAACCGAAAAAAATCAAAAAAATGCAATTTTTCACCCCTCTAACTTGCAAAACCGTCTTGACAAGAAGATTTCTTTTGTGATACAATGATAAAGTCAAGTTGATTGCACAGACAATCGGCAATTCTGTACTCATCAGGAGGAGTGTTACCATGGCAAACATGAGCAGAGAAGAAGTAAAGGCATATATCGCCGGCGTTGTAGAGCAGGTCAAGCAGCGCAACCCCGGTGAGGTTGAGTTCCATCAGACCGTTAGCGAGGTGCTGGAATCTCTGGAGCCCGTTTTGGCAAAGAGCCCCGAGTTTATCGAAAAGGGCATTATCGACCTGATCGTAGAGCCCGAGCGCGTGATCAAGTTCCGCGTTCCGTGGGTGGATGACCAGGGCAAAACGCAGGTCAACCGCGGTTACCGCGTCCAGTTCAATAGTGCTATTGGCCCCTATAAGGGCGGTCTGCGCTTCCACCCCACCGTTAACGAGAGCATTATGAAGTTTCTTGGCTTCGAGCAGACCTTTAAAAACTCTCTGACCTCTCTGCCCATGGGTGGCGGCAAGGGCGGCTCTGACTTCAATCCTCAGGGCAAGTCCGATGCGGAGGTCATGCGCTTCTGCCAGTCCTTTATGACCGAGCTGCAGAAATACATCGGTGCGAATACCGACGTGCCCGCCGGCGACATTGGCGTTGGCGCACGTGAGATCGGCTATCTCTTTGGCCAGTACAAGAGACTGCGTGACGAATTCACCGGCGTGCTGACCGGCAAGGGAATGCCTTACGGCGGCTCCATCCTGCGCCCCGAGGCAACCGGCTTTGGTGCCGTTTACTACACCGTGGATATGCTCAACTACTTTGGAGACGATATCAAGGGCAAGACCTTTGCTATCTCCGGCTTTGGTAATGTAGCTTGGGGTGCTGTTAAGAAAATCACCGAGTTGGGCGGCAAGGTGCTGACCATCTCCGGCCCCGACGGTTACATTTATGATCCCGATGGTGTTTCTACCGAGGAAAAGATCAGCTATATGCTGGAAATGCGTGCCTCCTGCCGCAACCGTGCAGAGGATTATGCCGATAAGTTTGGCGTGCAGTTCTTCAAGGGTCAAAAGCCTTGGGGCATCAAGGCCGATGTTATGATGCCTTGTGCTACTCAAAATGAGGTTGGCATGGCCGAGGCCGAGGCTATGGTCAAGAACGGTCTGAAATACTACGTAGAGGTGGCCAATATGCCCACCACTAACGAGGCGATCGCTTACCTCAAGGCAAACGGCGTGGTGGTTGCACCCTCCAAGGCAGTTAACGCCGGTGGCGTATCGGTTTCCGGTTTGGAAATGACCCAGAACTCCATGCGTCTTGCTTGGACTGCTGAAGAAGTGGACGAAAAGCTTCATATGATTATGCACAACATCTTCAAGGCTTCTCTGGATGCCGCCCACGAATACGGTCTGGGTGACGATCTGGTGGCCGGTGCCAACATTGCCGGCTTCCTTAAGGTTGCCCGTGCTATGCTCGCTTACGGTGTTTGTTAAGGCATAATTTCCGTCATGCTTCGTTGCGCTTGCGATAGCGGCTCGACGTATGAAAATACGCCGTCGCCTGTGTTTCTCGGTGCGCCTCGCCTGCCGAAAATTCTGCGCTTAACAAGGGCAGTTTGTCCTCGTTGCGCTTGCGATACGCGGCTCGACGTATGAAAATACGCCGTCGCCTGTGTTTCTCGGTACGCCTCGCCTGCCGAAAATTCTGCGCTTAACAAGGGCAGTTTGTCTTCGTTGTGCCTGCGATACGCGGCTCGCCTTGCGCAAATTCTCTTGATCAGGACAGCGAAACAAACGGAAACTTGCATTTGTAAGCGGATCCTGCACATATCTGCACGAAAACGCCCGACGCGTTCTCCACAACGGGGAACATGTCGGGCGTGTTTTTGTCGTTTGTGTGACAAAAATGTGAAAAAAACTTGCAATAAAGCCAGATTTGTGCTATACTAACCCGTGTAGTAGGTCGAAGGCGATGGATTTTTGTCGTCTTGCGGATCCTGCCGCAAAAATAGGTGCAAAGCACCGGTTTAAGGAGGTTCTCAATGAACAAGTTTGCAAAGCTTCTCGGCTTTGATCCTGTTGAGAAGCAAACAAGCGTCAAAACTGAGATCATTGCAGGTATCGTTACCTTTTTGGCAATGGCTTATATTTTGACGGTCAACCCCAACCAGATCCTGTATGCGGGCACGGCAGATCCCAGATGGTCCTCGCTGTTCATCGCAACGGCATTTGGCGCGATCATCGGCACGCTGCTGATGGCTTTCCTTGCTAAAATGCCGCTGGCACAGGCCTCTGGCATGGGTCTGAACTCGCTGGTCGGTAGTATCATCGGCGGCGGTATCGGCTTCTATGCTTACAGCTTCAGCTTTTCCCTTGGCCAGGCCTTTATGATGGTGCTGATCTCGGGCGTGGTGTTCCTGCTGCTCTCCGTGATCAAGATCAAGGGTAAGACCTTCCGCGAGCTGGTATTTGACGGTATGCCCATCCCCGTTCGCAGCGCGATTTCTGTGGGCATTGGCTTGTTCATTGCTTACATCGGTTTCCAGAATGCAGGCGTGATCGTCAGCAATCAGTATACCCAGGTTGCTTTGGCTGATTTCACCAACTGGGATACCTGCAAGCCCGCTGTTGTAGCTCTGATCGGCTTGTTCCTGATCGCTATGCTGGATAAGCTGAATGTCAAGGGCTCGGTAATTCTTGGTATTTTGGGTGCTACCGTCATTGGCATCCCCTTCGGAGTTACCAATGTTAAGATTATCCTTGGTACTGAGGGCATTTCCTGGAAGTTCTGGGAAAATTTTGCAAACTTCTTCTCCGTGGGTGAGAACAGCGTGTTCTTCTCCTTCACCTCTGTCTTTAGTGAAGGTTTCCCCGCAGGATCTCTCTTTACCGTGATTATGCTGATCATCACCATGTGCATGATCGATATGTTTGATACCATGGGCACCATCGTTGGCTGCTGCGGCGGCAACCGTGTGCTTTCTGATGAAAACAACAAGCCTCACAACTATGGCAAGATCATGATGTCCGATGCTATCGCAACCTGCACAGGTGCGGCCCTCGGTACCTCCACGGTCACCACCTTTGTAGAATCCGGCGCAGGCGTTTCCGCAGGCGGCAGAACCGGTCTTACTGCGTTCACCACCGCTTGCATGTTCCTGCTTGCCATCTTTGCTATGCCTTTGTTTGCTATGATCCCCTCTGCCGCAACCGCTGCAGCGCTGATCTACGTAGGCGTGCTGATGATGAAGAACAACGTGAAGAACGTGGACTTTGACAACGCTATCAATGCGACCACCGCTTTCCTTACCATCGTGGTTATGGTGCTGGCTTACTCCATCACCAAGGGCATCGGCGTTGGTATGATCTCCTACACCGTTATGTCTGCTATCGCTTACGTTGTGGAGTTGATTAAGTATTCCGTTGCCAAGAAGAAGGCAGCCGAGGGCGAAGAGGTCGAAAAGCCCCAGTGGAACGTATCTGTTGTTGCGCTGGTTGTAACGGCCTTGTTCCTTGTTTACTTCTTTGTTCCCACCGTTGTCTGATCCACCATAAAAACCCAAATCCCCGAAACGGTTTACCGTTTCGGGGATTTTTTATCTGATTTCTTGTTCCAGATCTTCAAAGATCGGATCATCAAAAAAGGACTTTAAGTTGATTTCCAAGCCGTCACAAAGCTTTTTGATGGAGACAACTCCCGGGTTTTGACTTTTTTTATTCAGCATGCTGTACACGGTGGAAGGGGAAACGCCAGAAAGGTTTGCCAAAGCATTGATGGCAATATTTTTTTCTTGGCACAATTGCAAGATCCGTTTGGCCACAGCCTCTTTGGTATACATAGTATCTCCTCCTTTGCGATATATCGCTATTAGTTTATCTATTTTTGCGATAAATCGTGTGGGATATATCGCAAAAATAAGCAAAGTGTGATATAATTGCGATATATCCCATATTCGAAAGGAGATTGGTATGATCTGCAGCTTTATCGGTCACAGGGATGCCCCCGATTCCATTCACAGTATATTACATCAAACATTGTGCGCATTGATTGAAAGAGAACGTGTCGATTGTTTTTATGTGGGGGAGCAAGGAGCCTTTGACAGATTTGTGCTTTTAGAATTGCGCGAACTTCAAAAAAGATATCCGCATATACAATATTGTGTAGTTCTTGCGTATTATGATCCGATTGGCAGACAAAATCCATCCATAAAGGAAAAAACGCTGTATCCTTGGGGCCTTGAGCGCGTCCCGCGCCGCTATGCAATATCCAGAAGAAACCGCTGGATGATAGAACAATCAAGTTTTTTGGTTGCGTATGTGAATAGCGAAATCGGAAATTCTGCATCCGTTTTAAGAATGGCATATAAAAGAGGGGTGCAAATCATAAACTTGGCAAAATAAAATCCCCGAAACGGTTTACCGCTTCGGGGATTTTTCAGATTTCTTCCACCTTGATCAAATTTGTATTGCCCGACTGGCCGTTGGTAATGCCGCCGGTGATAACGATGCGCTCGCCCTTTTTCAGCCCCATGGCTTTCTTGGTGATCTGCATAGCAGAGTAAAACAGCACCTCGGTGGAGGGGTACATCTCGCACATTACGGGGGTCACACCCCAGGAAAGTGCCAGCTTGCGCCAAGTGGTTTCTTCAATCGTCAGTCCCACAATATCTACCGAGGGGCGGAAGCGCGAAACCATGCGTGCTGTCATACCGGAGATCGAGCAAACGGCAATGGCGCTGGCACCGATGTCAATGGCCATACCGCAGGTGGCGTGAGAAATGGCATCCAGCGTGCTGTGAGTTTTGAATTCAGAGGTACGGAACAAGTGGGTGTAGTCAATATTTTTTTCGGTATATTCGGTGATCTTGGCCATCACCTCCACGGCCTCGGCAGGGTACTTGCCGGCGGCGGTCTCACCCGAAAGCATCACGGCGCTGGTGCCGTCATAAACCGCGTTGGCCACGTCTGAGATCTCGGCACGGGTGGGCCTTGGATTGTGGATCATGGATTCCAGCATTTCGGTGGCGGTGATCACGCGCTTGCCCAGCATACGGCACTTGGTGATCAGTTTTTTCTGGATGGAGGGCAGCTCCTCAAAGGGGATCTCCACGCCCATATCGCCGCGACCGATCATAATGCCCTCGCACAGCTCGCAGATTTCCTCGATATTGTCAACACCCGACTGGTTTTCAATTTTGGCGATCAGCCCGATGTCTTCGCCGTTGTTGGCACGCAGAAATTCGTGAATGTCACGCAGATCCTGGGCGCAGGAAACAAAAGAGCAGGCAATATAGTCCACGCCGTTTTGAATGCCGAACAGAATATCCGACTTGTCCTGCTCCGACAGAAAGGCTTGATGCAGCACCTTGCCGGGGAAGCTCATGCTCTTGCGGTTCTTCAGCTCGCCGCCGTGGACCACGGTGCAATGCACACACGGGGGAGCGATTTCGGTGACCTGAAAGGTCAAAAGCCCGTTGTTTAACAAAATACGATCGCCCACCGAAAGCTCCTCCACCATATGGGGATAGCTGACCGACACCATCTGCTCGTTGCCCATGACATCCTCGGCGGTAAAGGAGAAGCGGTCGCCGTCCTTCAGCATGACTGCGCCGTTTTCAAAGCACTTGATGCGATATTCCGGCCCCTTGGTATCCAGCATAATGGCAATGGGCAAATTCAGTTTTTCACGCACCTTTTTGATCAAGTCGATCTTTTCCTGATGATCGGCATGGGTGCCGTGGGAAAAGTTCAGGCGCGCTACGTTCATGCCGGCACGGCACATATTGGTCAGCACCTCCTCGGTGCCACTGGCAGGACCAACGGTGCATACGATCTTGGTTTTTCTCATAAATAGACCCTCGCGAAAAAAGATTACCTTTATTGTACCACATTCCCAAGGGAATTGCTACCCTAATGTATGGTTTGATTTGTAAACTTTGTGCAAAGGTAAAAATACGGTGCAAGGCAAAGTCTTGCACCGTATTTTTATATCAGATCCCATTCATGCACAAAAGAAATGGGAGGGAATTGTGGGGCGGGGGAAACCGACAGCCAATGAGGGATATCGCTGATTGTCACCTTTTGGCTGCAGACCTTGTCCAAAGAAAGCTGCTGCATGCCAAGCAAGCCGTTCCCCAACCGTTTCCCCTCGGCCTCCTTGACGCTCCACAAGCGGATCAAGGCCTCGTCGGGGTTGGTTGCCACAGCGATTTCCTGCTGCTCCCGATCGCTGAAATAACGTGCCGCAAAGCCTTCTCGTTGGGGACGGATGACCTCGGCATCTATGCCGACCTCCTCGCGTTCTGAAACGACCACCGCCACACAATAGGGTGTGTGTGTCAGATTGAAAAAGAGCGGCCGCTCTTTCCAATGGGGCTTGCCATGCGTACCGTAGCGCCAGTCCTCGTTTAAGTACTGACCACAGATCTGCTCGGTGGCATAGCGGACAAGGATATACCCCAATACTGTTTGTGCACGTTGGGTCGCGCGGCGACAGCGTGCCGCTGCCGCTGCGCGTTCCGGTGGCAAAGAATGTTCAAAATGTGTTACCGCCTGGGGAGATAGTTCTTGCAGATCCAGTAAAAACACTTGCACGCTATCACCTCCTTTTTGCTATTTTCATTATAGCAGTAGTTACCAAAAAAAGCAATACGTAATCAAAAAAAACGGTAAAATGGCAATTCTCACGTAGCGGTCGGGATGGTTGTGTAGCGTTACGCCATATCGTGGCGAGCGCCTTTAAAACGTCATACGCAAAAGGGCAGAGAGCATTGTCGCTCTCTGCCCTTTTTGCAGTGGCTATTTTCCCATCAGGCAAAGTATTCGCTGGCATCGGTTCTGTTATTGTACTGCTTGCGCACACGGATCGTAATGGTGCCATCGGCGTTCTCGCGCTCGTCGGTGATCTGGTACTGGGTCTTGGCCAGCTCCAGCGATTGCTTGTAGTGTGCCAGCTCGGCACGGTTTGCTTTTAAAGCCGCATCCTTGCTCAGCTCAGCCTCAGGCTTTTGCGAGAAGATCAGCGTTTGAAACAGACATGCAGATTTTACGCGCTTCATGTTGTCACCTCCCTTTAACGAAATCACAGAGAGATGATCGCGCAAAGCAACAAGAGGTCTTGCCGGATGCACTCCCATGGCAGTTTTATTGCGTTTTTATTCTAACAAAAACATTTTAAAAAATCGGTGCAAAACTTTGAATTTTTTGTTTCAATTTCCGTTTTTTCTTACTACGGTATTGGATTTTTGAAACAAAAGGGGCGCATATGCGCCCCTTTTATCATTCAATGGTTTGGAAAATGTCGCCGTTTTTCTCGGTAAAGGTGACTTTTCCGATTACGGTCTGGCGATCGGGGCCGGGAGCGCTGGGATTGGTTTGGATGTGGAAGGAGGTATAAAGCTCTCCCTCTTTGGTGGTGAAAAAGGCGTTGTGGCCGGCGCCAAACAGATCCTCTCGGCAAGAAAGCACGGGGTTGTTGATCGATTTTTTCCAAGGACCAAGGGGGTGGTCAGCCGTTGCCACGCAAATGGCATAATCGTTGCTGCCGTAATAGTTGGCAGAATAGTTCATCACGTATTTGTCCCCCACCTTGATCACGCAAGGGCCTTCGTTCCAAAGGGTGGGCTTGGGACGAACATGTAAGGATTTCAGCTCAAAGGGCTCGGTGGGGGTGGTCATCAGCAAAGGCTCGCCCACGACTTCGGTCAGATCGTCGTTCATTTTCATGCAGTAGATCTGACTTTTACGTACGCCATCGATCCAGTTCTCGCAGCAATCTCTGGAGTAGTAGAAGTAGTTGCCCTCGTCTGTAATCAAAACCGAGCCGTCGATGGTAGCGTAGCCAAGATCAAACATGGGCTTGCCATGCACATCCTTGAAGGGGCCCTTGGGGTTGTCGGCAACGGCTACACCTAAGCGCAGCGAGCCGTTCATACGGGAGGAGTAGTGCATCACAAATTTGCCCTTGTGATAAACCACCTCGGGTGCCCAGAAGTCCTTTTCGCCCCAATAGGCAGGGGCGTCAAAGCACAGCGTGGGCTCGCTCCAATTGACCAGATCTTCGCTTTCCCATACGTGAAAGCCAACACTGACCAAAGGGCTGGTGGCATAGCAGTAATATTTGCCCTCATACAGCAAAATTTGAGGGTCGCCGATTTTTGTCATATTGGTTACGATCATATTGTTTCTCCTTTAACTAATGGTGTCTGCATCTAACGTGAACATATCGTCCACGGTCTTTTTCAGCAGGGGATGCTGTTGCAGCCCCGGATCTGCTTCGATCAACTCCCGTGCTCGCGTGAAGGCGGCGGTCAGCAGGCCGGTGTCATCACAAAGGGCGGCCAAACGGAATTTTACGCCTCCGCTTTGACGAATGGCGGTCTGATCTGCCCCGGAGAGAAAATCACCTGGGCCGCGCAATGCCAGATCCCGCTCGGCAATGGCAAATCCGTCGTAGGTGGTGCGCATCACCGAAAGGCGCTTGGCCGCTGTCGACTCGCCGTCTCCTTCGGTATCCGAAACCAGAATGCAATAGGATTTCCGCTTGCCGCGACCCACACGTCCGCGGAGCTGGTGTAGCTGCGAAAGTCCGAACCGTTCTGCGTTTTCTACGACCATTAGACAGGCATTGGGTACGTTAACGCCCACCTCGATGACGGTGGTGGAAACCAGAATTTTCACATCACCGGCGGCAAAATCCGCCATTACTTTTTCCTTTTCCTTGCTTTTCATCTTACCGTGCACAAAGGCTACGGGCAGATGGGGCAGCGCCTCCTGCAGCTCTTTGGCGTACTGTACCGCGGCCTTCAGAGGTGGGCGGTCGTCCGTGAGGGGAGCGGTTTCGCCGATCTCCTCGGGCAACAGCTCGTCGATTTCGGCATCTCGCTCCTCCACCGCAGGGCATACCACATAGACCTGCCCCCCTTCGGCGCACAGCTTTTCCATAAAGGCATGCAGTCGGGGGCGATAGCTCTCGTCTACCACAAAGGTATCCACCCGTTGCCTGCCGGCGGGCATTTCGTCAATGCGTGAAAGCTCCAAGTCACCGTAAAGAGCCAGCGCCAGCGAACGGGGAATGGGTGTGGCGCTCATTACCAGCATATGGGCGTGCTCGTTCTTTTCCGAAAGAGTAGCGCGTTGACGCACACCAAAGCGGTGCTGCTCGTCGGTCACGATCAAGCCCGGCGCGGCGAATTCCACGCCGTCGGAAAGCAGCGCCTGCGTGCCGATGACCAACGGTAGTGTGCCGGCGGTCAAGGCCTCCTTGATCTTGCGCTTTTGGGATGCTGTGGTAGCACCGATCAATAGCTTGACCTCGATGCCCATAGCGCCAAACAGGGGGGCAAGATCTTCATAGTGTTGACGGGCTAAAATCTCGGTGGGAGCCATCAGGGCGGCCTGTCGGCCACTCTGCACAGCAATCAGCATTGCCGCTGCCGCACAAATGGTCTTGCCACATCCCACATCACCCACCACAATGCGGCTCATAGGGGTGCTTTTGGCCATATCGGCGCGGATCTCGTCAATGGCGCGCGCCTGCGCTCCCGTTAAGGTATAGGGGAGCTGGGTAAGCAACGGAGAAATGTCTCCTTTGTCGCAAATTGGCGCACCCGTACTCTTGTTTTTTTGCTTTGTCAGGGAAAGGCCAAGGGCAAAAATAAAGAATTCGTCAAAGATCAGTCGCTTTCTGGCGGCTGCAAGCGAAACGTAATCTGTGGGGTTATGAATGTTGCGGAGGGCAAAGGCGAGGGTGGAAAGTCGCTCCCCCATGCGGATCTCCTCCGGCAAGGGGTCCTCCATCATCGTGACCTCACTCATTACCGCTTGTACGTGTCCGATGATCTGCTTGGGGCTGATCCCCTCGGAAAGACGGTAAACGGGTAGCAGATCGGGGAGTGCAACAGTCTCCTCCAAAAGCTCGGATTCGGGGGAGGTCATCGTAAAGCGCTTGGCGGTGCGTTGCACCTTGCCGTAAAAGCGGAAGGTGGCGCCCAGCACAAAGCGATTTTTCAGATAATCCTGGTTGAAATACGTGATCTCGCACACGCCGCTCTCGTCAAAGGCCTTGAATTTCAGCAGGGTCATACGCCCCCGGATACGGGCGCTTCTGGGCTCGGAGCCAACGGTCAGCACCACGGCGGTACGGCACTCGGCCGGCGCTTCGGAGAGCAGATGGACATCGCCGCGGTTTTCATAAGCGCGAGGGAAATGATAGAGCAGATCCCTGGTGGTGCGGATGCCGAGCTTTTCATAGGCGGCAACCTTTGCAGGGCCCACGCCGCGGATGGCGGCAATGCTGTCGGGCGCAACTTTAGCCATGCGATCCCTCCTTTTCAAAACTGCCTTTATTATAGCAGAGTCAAGCTTTGCTTGTCAAGCAAGGAGAAGGGAAAAGCGCGAAACAGGAAAACTGTTGTGAAGATTGTATCTTTTGACTTGACAACAAGGGGAATTTGCGGTATAATATGTGTAATCTGGGTATGTCTGTACCCAAATCCTGCTTAAAGGAGACGAAAAATGAAAAGAATCCTTTCTTTGATGCTGGCGCTGCTGCTGCTTTGCTCTTTGGTTGCTTGCTCGAATGACGAGACCGAGGACGATGGCGGCGTTGATATGACCGTTACCAACAACGAGAACGTTTATGATGCCGGCGGTGACTACAAGGATCAGTTCAAATACGAGTACATCCGTGGTGATGAGGTGACCATCACCGGCTTTGAGGGCTCTGATGTTGAGCACGCCATTGCCATCCCCTCTGTGATCGATGACCGTCCTGTAACCGAGATTGTAGAAGGTGCCTTCTATCACATGACCAATATTACCGCCGTTACTATGCCCGACACCATTGTTAAGATCGGTAAGACTGCTTTTGCAGAATGCACCAAGCTTCAGTCCATCACGTTGCCTGCCAGCGTGGCTGAGATCGGCGAGGCTGCCTTTGCCAAGTGTCTCAACCTCAAAACTATCAACATTCCCGAGGCTGTGACCGAGTTGGGTGACCGTGCATTCTTTGAGTGCAAAAGCTTGACGGCGATCACCGTTCCTGCCGCTCTTACTGAGATTCCTCAGCAGTGCTTTATGAACTGTGAAAAGCTGGCGACTGTGACCATGGGCGATCAGGTGGATACCATCCACGATTACGCCTTTATGGGTTGCACGGTTCTGGCCACCGTGAACTTCTCCGCAGCATTGACCGAGATTGGCGACTATGCCTTTGCAGATTGCAAGGCGCTGGCCGCCCCCACTTTGGGCGACACCGTGACCGTTGGCAACAATGCTTTCCACGGCACGCTGACTGCTGCAGCTGAATAACCAAAAAAGAAAAAGGGCGCATCTGCCACGCGGCAGATGCGCCCTTTTTTGCGTTATTGACAAAAAGCCGACAAAATAGTATCAAAAACCACATAAAACGGTATTGACATAATGTTAAAGATGCTGTATAATGGTAAATGAGTAAAAACGGAGGAACGGTATATGAATTTTAAAATTATTGCAGATTCTTCCTCAAACGTATTGTCTCTTACAGACGTGGCTTTTGCCTCTGTTCCGTTAAAGATCAATACGGCCAATGGGGAATATGTAGATACGCCGGAGCTGAATGTGGAAGCCATGGTAGCCGATCTGCGCACCGTTAAGGGGCGCACGTATACCTCTTGCCCCAACGTGCAGGAATGGCAGGATGCTATGCGAGGGAGCGAAGGTGTTTTTGCCGTTACCATCACCAGTGGCTTGTCGGGGAGCTATTCTACGGCCGTACAGGCCAAAAACGATTTGATCGCCGATCTGCCCGAAAAAAAGATTGCCGTCATCGACTCGCTCTCGGCAGGGCCGGAGCTGCAGTTGCTGATTGAGTGTATGCGCGATGACGTTTTGGCCGGTAAGGAATTCGAGGAGATCGAGGAACATGTCCGCGCTTATCAAAAAAATACGCATCTGATCTTTGCTTTGGAGTCTATGACCAATTTGGCGCGCAATGGCCGTGTGAACCCATTGGTGGCAAAGCTGGCAGGCGTGTTGGGGATTCGCGTGGTGGGCGTTGCTTCCGAAAAGGGCACCCTTGAGGTGCTACACAAGCCCCGCGGACAGGAGAAAACGATCAAAACCATTTTCGATGTGATGACCGAAAAAGGCTACAACGGCGGCAAGGTGCGTATTGCCCATTGCTTTAATGAGGCCTCTGCCAAACAGTTAGAGGCTCGCATCAAGGCGACATTCCCCCATGCCGATGTGGAGCTTTCCTTGACTACAGCCCTTTGCAGCTACTATGCAGAAGAAGGCGGTTTGATGATCGGCTTTGAGGGTTGATGAACAAAAAACAAGTACGGTTGTGCGTTTTTTTGACAAAAACAAAAGAAAAAGCCCCTTTTAGGGGCTTTTTCTTTTGTTCATTAGTTGTATTTGGGCATCCAGTCCTTGTGTGCCTCAAAGAGCTCATCGCACATAGCAATGATGTCGTCGATGGAGAGCTCGGAGGAGGTGTGCGGATCCAGCATAGCGGCTTGGTAGACAGCCTCTTTCTTGTGGGTGACGGCAGCCTCAATGGTCAATAGCTGCACATTGATGTTGGTGCGGTTCATAGCGGCGCAGATCTCGGGCAGGTCGCCAACATGGGTGGGCAGAATGCCTTGACGGTTGACCAGACAGGGCACCTCAACGCAAGCGTTGTGAGGCAGGTTGGTGATCAGACCGTTATTCAGTACGTTGCCGCCGATTTCATAGGGCTTGCCGGTGACCATGGCCTCCATAATGTAAGAGGCATACTCGTGCGTGCGCTCGTGAGAAACGTTGCCGGCCAAATAGTCCTGACGGCGCTTCTCCCAGTCTGCGATCTGCTTGACGCAGCGGCGAGGATACTCGTCCAGCGGGATACGATAGCGGTCGATGAGCTCGGGGTATTTGGACTTGATGTAAAGATTGTTGTACTCTGCGTTATGCTCGCTGGACTCGGTGCAGTAGTAACCAAAACGACGGATGTAGTCCAGACGGACCAGGTTCTTGGTCTCGTAGTTTTCGGGATGCTCCAGAATCTCGTTGGCGCGGCGCTTGATCTCGGGGTAAAGATCGTTACCCTGTGCATCATAGACCTCCAGTAGCCAAGCCATGTGATTGATGCCGGCGATCTTTTCTCTCAAGGGCTTGAAGGACTCGAACTCCTCCAGCATGCCAAGGGATTTGAATAAGCTCTTGGTGCAGACCTGCACGCTGTGGCAAAGGCCAACGGTCTTCACATCGGTGTAACGCTGCATAAAGCCGGCCAGCATGGCCATGGGGTTGGTGTAGTTCAGGAACCAAGCGTTGGGGCAGACTGCCTGCATATCCTCTGCGAAGTCGGCCAGCACGGGGATGGTACGCAGGGTGCGGAAGATACCGCCGATGCCCAACGTATCGGCAATGGTCTGACGCAGACCGTATTTCTTGGGGATTTCAAAGTCGGTGATGGTGCAGGGATCATAACCGCCTACCTGAATGGCATTCACAACAAAGTCGGCACCGCGAAGGGCATCGCGGCGATTTTCCACGCCCAGATACTTGCTGACCTTGGCGCGGCCCTCGTTGATGTTCTGGTTCAGGATGGTGATCATGGTATAGGATTCTTCCAAGCGCTTTTCGTCAATGTCATAAAGAGCAAGCTCGAAATCGCGGAGCGCGGGGGTGAGCATGGAGTCGCCCAGCACATTCTTTGCAAAAACCGTGCTTCCGGCGCCCATAAATGTGATTTTTCCCATTTTGAATACCTCCGAAAAAATTTTTCTTGTGTTTTGTTCTCGAACATGCTATAATGTGTTCGTTACAATCAGTATAGTACGAAAAATGCTTGCAGTCAACCGAAATATTGCTCCTTTTTATAACAATTTTGCGCAATGGAGGAAAATATGCCGTTCTCTAAATTAAAGGTGGATAAAACCGGCCTGGAATTGGGCTCCCGCGGCTCTTGGGCCTTTCCCGTCACGGGCAGCGGTAAGCCCGGCTTACTCTCTCATTATGAGGGCGGACGCTTTGAGTGTCATTTCCATCCCGAAACCGAAATGACGTTGATTGCATCGGGGGAAATGTATTACCAAGCCAATGATAAGGTCTTTTTGCTGCAGGAGGGAGACGGTATCTTTGTCAACTCCAATGTGATGCACGCAGGCTGGCGCAATGGGGAAAAGGACTGTGCCTATCATCCGATGAATTTTTCATTGGTGATGGTTTCGGGGCATGAAAACAGCATTGTGGAGCAAAAATACGTGCAACCGATTTTGCGCGATAATTTGATACCGTATGCGGTTTTTTATGCCAAAAACGAAGAAGACCGTCCTGTTTTGGCCTTGATGCAAGAGTTTTTGCAGCTGATCTCCAAAAAGGAGGATGGCTATGAGTTGCTGGTCAAATCGTTGCTGTGCCGATTGTGGTATCTGATCTACAAAAGAGCGGGGAGCGACGATGTGATTTGCCTTGACCGCGGCGTGATGGCCGTGAAAAATGCTATCACTTATATGGAGGGTCATTATGCTGAGCGGTTGACGCTGGATCGTCTTGCCGAGATCAGCAATTTTTCACGGAGCGAGTTTTGCCGCATCTTCCGGCGCTTCGCAGGGCGTACCCCCTTTGAATACCTACAGCACCTGCGGGTGCGCCGCTCGTTGCAGCTGTTGCAGGATCCGTCATTGTCCATCACCGAGATCGCGGAGCGCACCGGCTTTACCGGCGCAAGCTATTATGCCGAAATCTTTCGTCGCTACATGAATATGTCGCCCCTACAATATCGTAAAAATAAAGCATAGTTCTGTGGATATTCACAAAACCCTCTTGTATTTTTCACGGAAATGCGGTATGATAGAATAGATATTTCAGAAAAGTGGTGAGCAGATGTTCGGGTATATCAAAACCCTGCGCGCCGAGCTGCGCGTTCGAGAGTATGAATACTATCGCGCCTCCTACTGCGGTCTGTGCCGCGCTATGGGGAAGTGCACCGGTCAATGCTCACGCCTGACGCTGAGTTATGACTTTGCTTTTTTGGTCAATGTGCGCATGGCTCTCACGGGCATTTGCCCCACCTTTCAAAAGCGATTTTGCCTGGTGCATCCCTTTCACAAGCGGATGATGATGGAGCGGAATGAAGCCTTGGATTTTGCGGCAAACGCTTCTGCCATTCTGGCACACGAAAAATGCCGAGACGATCTGGCTGACGAGCGCGGAATGCGAAAATGGAAAGCACGTATGCGCTATTTTGTAACAAAAAACGCGTACAAGCGTGCCAAAAAGCGTTATCCGGAATTGGCGGATGGCGTGCGTGGGCATTTGGAACGCCTGCGCGAGAAAGAGCAAGAAAAGCTCCCGTCTGTGGATGCCGCAGCTGCCATATTTGGTGATCTTTTGGCCGATATTGTTTCCCACGGTCTTGAGGGTACCGCTGCAGGGCTTGCCCGTAGCATCGGGTGGCAAACGGGTCGGTTTATTTACATTGTGGATGCGATCGACGATTTGGAGCAGGATGCCGAAAAGGGGCGCTTTAATCCCTTTTTATTGCTTTATGGCGGCGCGCTGACCGACGGGCAAAAGCAGGATATATACGATGCCTTGATCGCTTGCCTTTCGGATTTGGAAAAGGCCTTTGATCTGATCGATGACCCAAGTGACCGCGATCGCGGCGGAATTTTGAAGAACATACTGTACCTGGGTATGCCCCAAACCGTCAAAACGGTGCTGTGGGGGGGCGTGCCAACAGAATTGCAGCAAGGAGGAGACCGGTGAACAACAATCCGTATAAGGTGCTGGGTGTTTCCAGCGATGCCGATGACGAGGAGATCAAGCGCGCCTATCACGAGCTGGCGCGAAAATACCACCCCGATCGCTATGCGGGCAATGAGGATCTTGCTGACTTGGCAAAGGAGAAAATGCAGGAAATCAACGCAGCGTATGAGGAAATTCAGCGCATGCGTGCCGCCGGCGCGCAGCAAAATACGCATACGGGTGCCGGCTATGGTCAGCAAAGCGCAGGGCAGAACACCAACCGCCAGGGTGGCTATCAGGGCGGTGCGGGAAATTACCGCAGCCAGAACTATTCTGCCGAGGCTCGCGAGAAATTTATTCTGATCCGTAACTGTATCAACCAAGGAAATATTACCGAGGCTGAGCGATTGATCGCTGAGATCGACGACGCTGACCGCGGGGCCGAATGGTTCTTTTTGCTGGGCTGCGTGCAGCTGCGCAAGGGCTTTTATGTGGATGCCCAGCATTCCTTCGATACGGCTTACCGTATGGAGCCCACCAACAACGAATACTGGCAGTTCAAGCAACGGATGAGTCAACAATCCAAGGACTTTGGTCGTGGATATCAGACCAATGACCATGGCAGTAGCTGCGGTTGTGACCTTTGCTCCTCACTGATCTGCGCGGATTGCTGCTGCGAATGTATGGGCGGCGATCTGATCCCGTGCTGCTGATATGAGGGGAGAATCTCACAGAACCACCCGTTGCCTTGCAACGTCGGCGGTGCTTTCGGCTCTTGGTGTCATTTTGCTTTGGCTGGGGGCTCTCATTGAGGTGCTGGATCTCTCCATGGCAGCCATAGCCTCCTTTTTGGTGGTATTTGCCGTGATCGAGATGAAAGGGAAGTGGCCATGGCTGATCTATGCCGTGACCTCCTCGCTATCCCTTTTGCTGCTCCCCAATAAAACCGCCGGGTTGATCTATGCGCTGTTCGCCGGCTTTTACCCCATTTTAAAGGCCGTGCTGGAGGGGCGCCTCTCCAAGGCGGTCGCCTGGATACTGAAAATCCTCATCTTTGGCGTGGGTGCTGGTGTGGCACTCTTGTTGGCGCAATTTCTGTTTTTGGTGGATCTTTCCTGGCTTTGGGAAAACTGGTGGTATCTGCTGCTTCTGGTTCCGATCTTTGTGCTTTATGACGTTGCCATGACGCGTGTGATCTCTGCCTATATTCACCGCTGGCGCGCACGCTTTCGGTTCATAAAATTTTAAAAAGCAGCAAACGGTGCGCGATTTTTGCACATTTTAGCGGGGATCCTGCGGCAAACGCCGCAGGATCCCCGCTTTTCGCGCCGTGGTCCATAACCGCACCGGCCCATCCCTCCGCCCCGCCTTCGCGGCTGCGGAGGGCCCACCCATAACCCCCGTCGCTTGGCATCCCCCAAGGGGGCTTTTCTGCTTCCCCACCAATATTCCGTTTGCTCACAATGCTCGCCCGCATTTTGTAGAGACGGGCGTCAAAGGATTGCTTACGATCCTTTCTGCAACCCGGCAGAGTTGTTGTCCGACAGGCCCGTATCCTCGATCAACTTTTCCTCGTGCGCAATGTTAGCGCAAATCACCCTACAGGGGTGGGGCTTGGCCTCCCACACCGTCGTGTAGTACACAGTCTTCCTCTTATTTCGCCCACTCGCGGCGCGTATTATTATATTATGCATAAATAATTCATATTTTTTTCATCAAAATATCCAAAGATTTCAAATCTTGTTGACAAATGGGGACCGGAATGCTACAATAGTATCTGTAGATTTGGCGTTGCCAAGATGCTTCTTGGCACGCGCGCGTTGCGTGAACGCGCGCAACCCCAAAATTTCTTACACAGAAAGGGAAGCAACTATGAAGAGAATCATGATTGCCGCACTTGCCGTTGTGATGCTGGTATCGGTCAGCATTACCGGTATGCTCCCTGTCCACGCCGCAACGGCCGAGGTCCACGATCACGGTACTGTCGCAGTGGGAACGGGCGCGAATCACACCGAACCCCTGGGTCCCGATTTCGACTCGTATAAGAGTCCCGGCCCTTCCATGGGTGCACAGCCTGTCGGTTCTGTCACCGAATGGCTGGCAATGGATCCCGCAGGTTCTTACTATCTGACCGCGGATCTGACCATTGATCAGACCTGGGCAGGCACCTTTACCGGCAAGCTGTTTGGTGAAGGACATACCATTACCCAGTCCGTGCCTTTGTTTGAGAAGCTGGACGGCGCAACCGTTCGCGACCTGATTCTGGAGGGCGACGTAACCACCGCCAGCCATGCAGGTGCACTTGCTCCCGTTGCATGCGTTCCCAAGCTCTATGGCATTGTGAACTACACCAACGTCACCACCACCAATACCTCCAACTACAACGGTTGGACAGGTGGTCTGATCGGCCTGGTTGATTTCGGCGATGGATCTACCATCTTCTCTTACTGCATTAACTACGGTACGATCAATGGTGACTCCCAGACCTATAACGACGTGGGCGGCCTTGCGGGCTTTGTCCGCGGCGGCGGTGTGGACGAGACCTATAATATCTTTATCATGGAGCACTGTGCCAACTACGGTACCATTGACGGCCAGCGCCGTAACGGCGGTCTGATCGGCTGTCTTGCCGAGGGCGGCGACGCTGCCTTCTATAGTGTCCGCATTTCCAACTGCGGCAACTATGGTCCCGTCTCCTCCAACTACTACACCGGCGGTATCACCAGCCGTATTTCGGCCAAGTATGTCACTGTTGAGAATTGTATCAACACCGGCACGCTGACCGCCAAGGTTTCGGGTCAGAATTTTGCGGGTATCGTGGCGCATATGCCCGATGTTACCAACGCAACCTTCCGCAACTGCCGCAATGAGGGCGAGATCCTCAACGCAAAAGAGGCAGGCGGTATCTACTGTTGGGGCTATAATGCCAACTTTGTGTTGACCATTGAGAACTGCTCCAACACTGCTGACATCACGGCAACCAGCCGCCCCGGCGGTATCGTGGGTGTGATCGACGGTGGCACTACTTACATTCAGATCAAGGATTGTACCAACGAGGGTCACATTACCTCCACCACCAACTATCCCGGTGGTATTGCCGGTCGTCTGGATACCAGCGACGGTGACACCTCTGCTTACCCCTACAACGCTTGTATCGTTTTTGACAACTGTGTCAATAAGGGTGCCGTCACCGGTGCTCTGCAGTATGCTGGCGGTATGTTGGGTTATGCCGGTGGCTCTTGGGGTTACTCCGTTGTCTTTAACCGTTGTGTGAACTATGGTGAGATTTCAATGGCGGATTCGGCCACTAGTGGCAACAGCGGCGGTATGGCCGGTTCGATCAACTCCGTGGCAAAGTGCTATGACTGTGTGAACTACGGCGATATCTATGGTTATTGCACTGCCGGCGGTATGGTGGCCTCCACCTTCGCCTCGGTTGCTACGGTTGATAACGCCCCTGTTCCTTATGTGAGCGTTTACGAGCGCTGTGTCAACTACGGTGACATCTATTCTAATGGTGCGAACAGCGACCAGTGCGGCGGTCTGACCGGCTGGAACGCAGGTGCGGTTGAAATGACCGACTGTGCCAACTACGGTGACATCTGGGTGGCAAACAACGATGCCGCTCAACGTGCCGCAGCAGGCCTTGCCGCTTGTACCGCATACTACGGCACCTTTACCAACTGTGTCAACTACGGTAACGTGGTCTGTGAAGATCAGCGTGCCGGAGGCATTGCAGGCTTTTTGGGCGACTCTGCCAATTTGGCCAACAACTCCGGTTTCCCCGCATCTCTTGGTGCAGGCACCTTTGTCAACTGCTATAACTACGGTGACATCACCGCCGAGGGCGAGCGTGCAGCAGGCATTGCCGCTTATGTTAAGGGCACAACACATTTTGAAAGTTGCCTGAACACCGGTGACATCAGCGCTCCCTTGTTTGCCGCAGGCATTGCCGCTACCACTTACCTCAAGGGTACATATTATTACTGCGTCAGCACCGGTGACATCACCTGCTCGATGCAATGCGGCGGTATCTTTGGTAAATCCGGTGACGGTACCAACAAAGCTGACCAAAACGGCACCGCAGGCGCAACCGCCATCGGCTGTGTAGTGGCCGGCACGATCACCAACGACGGTACCCGGATGAACGCGGGTGACCCCGCAGGCGGTGTAGGCGGCATCGGTTGCTACGTTTACGGCAGTATCAAGGTCAACAACTGCGTTGTGCTTGCCGACATCAATGCAACCTTCGTCAAGAATTTGTCCTCCACCGCTGCCAACGGCGTGTGGTGTGCGGGCGCTATGATTTGCTATGCCAACAACGGCGGTTGCGAGTTCTACGATAACTACTTCGGTGGCACCATCGTTGCCAACAAGCAGTGCGATACTCCCGTTTACATCGTTTTCGCTAACCGCTATAATACCAACACTGCAAAGAACATTGCCGGTAACTATTCCACTCAGGCAATGCCTCTTGCATATCACGGCAACGCAGATAAGTTTGAGGCCTACGGCGAAGCGACCACCATCACCGCTGATCAGATCTCCAATGGCGAGCTGCTGACCAGACTGACCTCCGGCAACGGCGTGGCCGCATGGGTACAGACCACCAACTGTGACGGTCTGAACGCTCCCGTTTATAAATTGACCGCAGATCTCTTTGCAATCTCCGCCACCCACGATGGCGAGGATGCCTTCTCCAAGTTCACCGCTGACGAGACCCACCACTGGTACGAGTGCCCTAGCTGTGCACAGGTCAGCCCCGAGGGCAAGACCGAGCACTTTGGTGGCGAGGCTACCTGCCGCGCCAAGGCCATTTGCCAGGGTTGCTACCGTCAATACGGCGAAAAGGATATGACCAACCATACCGAAGAAGCTACCCTTTCTTGTGATGCATATACGCACACCTACACCTACAACTGCTGCTATGAGACCGAAACCTCTGAGCACGAGTTTGGTATCACTGCCGACGGCTTTGGCTGTGTGGACTGCGGTGCCGTTTGTGAGCACAGCGAGATCCTGTTCCCGGCAACCTGTAACTCCGGTGCCATCTGTGCCATCTGCTTGGAAACCTGCAGCCAGCCCGATCCCACCATTCACGAATCCACTTCCTTCATTTATAAAGTAAACGGTGAAGGACACGACGTACATTACGCTTGCTGTGACGCATACGTTACAACCGAGGCGCACAGCGTTGAGGAGGGAACCGTTCCCACCTGTACCGAAAAGCTGAAATGTCAGTACTGCCAAAAGGCATACGGTGAGCTTGACCCCGACAATCACGCTTCTACCGAGTTCTATTATGTTGTCAATGGCGACCAGCACGATAAGGTGCACGCTTGCTGTGATGCGGTTGCCGCAACCGAGGCACACTCCGCCCCCGAGGGCGTTGCTGCCACCTGCCAGAACGCATTGACTTGCCAGCACTGCCATGAGACCTATGGTCAGCTGGATCCCAACAATCACACCTCTACCGAGCTGGTGTATGCTGCAAACGAGCAGGATCCCACCACTCATGCCGTAACCCACCCCTGCTGTGGTGCTTCCACCACCCAGGCCCATGCCGGTGGCACCGCCACCTGCAAGGATAAGGCCGTATGTACCGCTTGTGGTACCGCTTACGGCGAAACCCTTACAAACCACACCTATGACAATGGCTGTGACGAGGATTGTAACGCCTGTGGCGAGGTGAGAGACACTGCTCACACCTTTGGCGAATGGACTGTTGTGACCCCCGCAACCGAGACCGAGACCGGCCTGCAGGAGCGCACCTGCTCTGCCTGCGGTAAAAAGTCTACGGCAACCATTTCTGTTATCACCAATTCTGAAAGCGCCCTGCAGCAGGGTGCAGAGCACGACGGTACTCAGGATGATTCCTATATCGGCGTGATCGTGATCGTCGGCGCCGCGGTTATCGTGATCGGTCTTGTGACCGTAGCCGTTATCGCGCGCAAGAACAAGAAAAAGAGATAATTTCTCCCAGCGGTGGCGCGGTGCTCCGCGCCACCCCCACAACAGTATTCCAATTTGCTAATCTATAAATGAAGGGAAAAACGAGATCATGAAAAGAATTCTGATTTCTGCACTGACCGTCTTGATGATGCTGACCGTCTGTGTGGCAGGCATCCTCCCGGTGTTTGCCCAGAGCGTGGCACTCACCGCTGACGGCGGTGACAACACCACGGCCGGCGTTACGCTTCCCACGGGCGTTGGCTATATCAAGGACGAAAGCCTCCCCACCCCCGGTGCGGATCTGGACACGTATCATACCGTTGATACGCCCGATGATGCCCAGCCCATCGAGGATGCAGACGATTTCGCGGCCATGACTGCCGACGGCGTATACTACCTTGCCGCCGACATCACCGTGTCCGCCACCTATGCAGCAGCCTTTAAGGGTCAGCTGTGGGGCGAGGGGCACACCGTTACGGTGTCCGTACCCATGTTTGCCCAGCTGGACGGTGCCACCATCCGTGACATCGTGATCGAAGGTGCTGTCGAGACCAGCGGCTATGCCGCAGCCCTTGCGCTGAAGGCTACTGCCCCCAAGCTTTACAACGTTAAGAACTATGCCACCGTCACCTCCACGGCTACCGAGGAGAATGCGGGCATCACCGGCGGTCTGATCGCCTTGATCGGCACCGAGGATGCAGACCACGTGTTCGCAGGTGTTGAGGGCGATACGGTGCTGCGTTACTGTGCTAACTATGCCACCGTCAGTGCGGCAGGTGCCTCCGCCACCGGCGGTCTGATCGGCGCTGCTTATGGCTACAAGGGCACGGGTAACGGCTATGCAGCAGAGGGCTACTCCACCTTTACTGCCGAGCATTGCTACAACCAGGGCGCCATCAATGCCTACGGTCACACCGGCGGTTTGGTTGGTATTTTGGGCGATTTCGATCAGGGCGAAAAGACAGATACCGTTGCTTACAGCCGCATCTGGGCCAAGATCACCGTTAATTTCTGCACCAATGCCGGCACCGTTACCGTTCGCGGCGAAGCTACCCCCCGTGTGGGCGGTCTGTTCGGCCGTGTAGACAGTTCTTATGCCGAAATCAGAAATTCTCTTAACACCGGCGCGGTTACCAGCTATGCACATGGCGCAGGTGGCTTTGCAGGCGTGTTTAATACCTTTTGGTATACAGCCGGCAACTCCTATAACGAGATCATCTGGTCCCAGTTCAACACGGTTATTGACAACTGCGTGAACGAGGGAACGATCACCGCAGAGGGCGCAGGCGGCTTTGCATATGCAAACTTCGCCGCCACCAGAGCGACCAACAGCGTCAACAAGGGTGATGTTTACGGCTCTATTACCAACGAGGCCGGTAATGCAGGCGGCTCTTGTGCAGGCGGCTTCTTCGCCTATGGGCAGAACTCCTCTTTCAAGATTCAGAATTGCTTGAACGAGGGCTATGTCGAGGTTTCCACCGGCTCCGGTGGTGCAGGCGGCTTTGTGGGTAATACCACCGCCTCCTTCTCGCTGGAAAACTGTACCAACAACGGCGAAGTTTACTATAAGAACTTTAACGATGCAGCCGGTATGGTTGGCGAGCTTAGTGCCGGTGGCAATGACATTTGGGAAGCCATTGCTTGTGTCAATAACGGCAAGATCTCCGGTACTCGCGTTGGCGGTATTTTCGGACAGATAGAGAATGCTACCGGTACTGACGGCATTCTGGCAATGCTCCGTGCAGTGGATTGTGTCAACACCGGCGAGCTGATCTCCCTTTATGAAAACGGCAGCTACGCTGCTGCAGCCGGTATTTTCGGCAAGATGAACAACGATATCAAGAATGTAGAGCTGATTCGTTGCACCAACTATGCCGATATCGCCGGTAACTCTCCTGCCGGTATTGCAACCGGTGCAGACTCTACCATTACCGGTAGCCTGCTGATCGAGGATTGTGTCAACTACGGTAACATTTCCGGCATCAACCACATGGCTGGTATTGCATATATCAAGCCTGCTGCCAATAATGCAAACGCCTTTATCATTCGCAACTGCCGTAACTACGGTGATATCACCAACGGTGAGGACTCCGGCGGTATCCTTTCCACCAATGGCGGTGCCATTCCCGGCAGCTTCTTGATGGAGAATTGCTATAACAGCGGTGATATTGTCGACAGCAACCGTGCCGGCGGTATTTTGAGCGCCATGGGTGCCATAACCGGCACTTTTACGGTTCGCAACTGTGTTAACGAGGGCGATGTCACCTCTACCGGCAACTACTGTGGCGGTGTCTGCGGCCGTGTCGACCCTAACGCGGCCTCTGTCTTTGAGAGCTGCCTGAACACCGGCGCCATAGTGTCAGCGAAGAGCCAGGTCGGCGGCATCGTTGGCTATACAGCCGGTGCTGACGGCAAGCTGACCTTGAAGAGCTGTGTCAACCTGGGCACCGTTGGTGATGCTGCTATCTCTACCAACTCCGGCGGTATTTTGGGTGGTAGTGCTGATAACTATTACTATACCTCCTGCTACAACGGCGGTACCGTGCTTAGCGCCGGCCGTTCCGGTGGCATTGTGGGTTTGGATCAAACAACCACATTTACCGACTGTGTGAATGCAGGCACCGTTACCGGCGGCACGGTTCATGCCATCGGTAATGTCGACGGCGACCCCCATACCTTTACCACTTGCTATAACTACGGTACCGTAAATGGCACCGCAGGCACCGATGCCTTTATCCTTCCCCAGGGTGTTACCCGTGTGATCATGCCCGACGGCACGCTGATGGTGGTTCCTGCCACCGTGGTGGATATGCTGATGCAGATCTACGCCGATGAGTATGATGATCCCACCCTTGTGGTGGATGCCGAAGAGCTGACTGCCACCTCTGTGGAAAACTTTAAGGCTGCCATCAAGGCAAAATACCCCGTGGCCGCTATTCCCGAGGGCGCTGTGGCTGTTTCCACCCCTGCGGAATTTGCTGCTATGACGGCCGGCGGTGTCTACTACCTTGCCAACGACCTGGATCTGACAGGCGGCGAGTATGTTGAGACCTTCTCCGGTACTCTTTACGGCAACGGCAAGACCGTTACCATCAAGCGCGCACTCTTTACCTATGTTTCCAACGTACTGGTGCGCGATATCACCTTTGAGGGAACGCCCGATCCCACCGGCGCTCACGGTGGCGCTATTGCCAACGTGGCCAACGGCGGTGAGATCACCTTTATCAACGTTACCAACAACGCACCTATCGAATCCACCACCAATAGTGCCGGCGGTCTGCTGGGCTACGCCAGCGGCGCAACCCTTTCTGCCATCACGATGCAGGGCTGTATCAACACAGCAACCGTTTTGGCGGATACGGCTAACACCAAGCGCGCCGGCGGCCTCTTTGGTCACGTAGAAAGCGCTCCCAACGTGTCCATTTTGCTCACCGACTGCCTCAACACCGGTGCCATCACCTCCAAGCAGGTTTCCGGTGGTATCCTTGGTTGGGTTGACGGCGGTGCCGGCGCTCTGATCACCAACGTGATGAACACCGGCGAGATCAACGGCGAATATGCCGGCGGTATTGCAGGTGCCTTCTACACCACGCTGACTCTTTACCACGCTTACAACACCGGCGACATTCCTCAGGGCTCCAACGTGGGTGGCATCATTGGTGCAGCCTACAACGGCAACTTTGCCCTGCGTCACGTGGGCAATACCGGTGCCGTTACGGCGACTGCCGGCGGTGCAGGTGCAGCCGGTATGATGGGCCTTTGCAAGGTCTACACCTACATGACCCTGACTGACTCCTTTAACACCGGCGCCATTGCGCACAACAATAAAAACGATGCGGCCGGCGGTATTGGTGAGTTCAACTCTCAAAACTCCGCCCTGGCTCCCATTGTTACCATCAAACACTTTACCAACACCGGCAGTGTTACCACCACCACCCGTGCAGGTGGCGTGCTGGGCCAGGTGTTCAGCAATTTGGACGTTCGCATGACCTCCTGCTACAACTCCGGCAATCTGTCCGGCAGTGATATCGGCGGCATGGTAGCTTTGACCAACGGTGCAGCCAACAACTACTCCTTTATCGATTGCCACAACAGCGGTAACCTGCAGTCCAACAGCCGTCCCGGCGGTATTCTTGGCAGCGCTGATACGGTTGGTAATCTGACCTTTATCAACTGCTCCAACAGCGGCAAGATCGTTTCCACCGGCAACTACGCCGGCGGTATCGCAGGCCGCTCCGACGCACAGGGCACCAAGCACGTGATTTACAAGAATTGCGTCAATACCGGCGACGTCTCCAGCGAAAAACAATATGGCGGCGGTATTATGGGTTATGCCGGCATGGGTCAGAATCCCGATACGGGAAAGGACGTGGTCACCACCCAGTGCCTGTTCTACAACTGCTACAACTCCGGTAATATTTCTACCAAGCCTCAGCCCTATAATGCGGATGGAACCGCGTATCCCTCCTATGCCGGCGGTATCGCAGGTTACACCGGTGTCAACATGGATTTCTTTGACTGTGTCAACGAGGGCAATGTTACCTCCGGCCGTGCTTCTGGCGGTATCGTAGGCTCCTCCGGCAGGGGCGGCACGGCACTGTTCCAGTGCGTCAATACCGGCGACATCCATATTTTGGATCAGTATTCCGGCGATAAGGCCGATGCAGTCGGCGGTATCCTGGGTTACCAATACGGTCAGGCTTACGCCATTGGCTGTACCTCTAGCGGTACGATCTCTGCGGACTATCAAAATATCAATGATACCGACGAGGCCGGCAAGCTCCGTGGCGTTGGCGCTATTTTGGGCTACTCTAACAATGTCGATACGCAGGTTCGCTTCTGCGTATTTAACGGCACACTGGATGCCAACGGCGCAGCCGAGTACTTTGCCAACTACGCTCCCGGCCGCGATCTTGCAAGCTATGACGTAGAGGCTAATTACTACGGCAATGTTGCAACCACCGAGATGGCTCTGGTTTACATGAACGATACCCGCACCGGCCAGTGCGAGCTTTATGGCGAGGTTGAGGTCATCACCCTTGAGGCCATCGAGCTTGGCACCGTCGAGGCCGCTCTGCCTCCTTACGTTCTCGTTCGCGACTGCACCGGCAAGACTTATCTGGTTGCTTCGATGTCTGCCGATAACTTTAAGACTACGCTGACGATTTCTCACGTTTACAACGAGACCATTTGCTCCGACGGCTATCATTGGCAGGTTTGCCTGTGCGGTGAAAAGCTGGCAGAGAGCAAAGAAGCACACAACCTGGTCTACGTTCACGACGAGACCGGCCACTGGCTCCAGTGTGAGCTTTGCGATCACGTCGCCGCTAATACCGAGCCCTCTGAGCATGGCTTTGGCCAGCAGTTTGACGAGACCAATCACTGGGATGAATGTGCTGTATGTCACCGTCAGGAGAACATCACCGAGCACGTTGCAAACTTTGGCTATGACGACGACAAGCACTGGTTTGCTTGTGACAACTGTGATTACGCCACCACCGGCGAGGATCACAACCACGAAACGCTGAACCACAACGGTGAGACCCACTGGATGGAATGTATCTGCGGTCACATCGACGAATCCACCAGAGTAGAGCACACCTACACCTACACCAACAATGGCGACGGCACCCACAGCGTTGACTGTGCTTGCGGTTACCATAAGTCCGATGACGCTCACGAGCGTGTTCAGCAGTCCGACAACACCGCCCACTGGGATTGGTGTACGATCTGTGATGCATTGGTAGATGGCACTTACGTTCCTCACGATGTGAAGTACCTTGCCACCGCCGAGGGTCATCAGATGGGCTGTACCGGCTGTGAATACATCCTGTCTCCCGTTTACGAGCACGAGTTTGATTTCCGCCGTGACGAGGATAGCCACTGGATGGAATGTCCTTATTGTAACTATACCACCGAAGATACGGCCCATACCTATGACACCTTTGCAGGTGATGCAACCGGCCACCGTGCCGCTTGTGAGTGTGGCGCTGTAGATCCCAATGCCGAGCTGCTGCCTCATAACCACGGCGGCGTTGACAACGGTGACGGCACCCATGCCGTGACCTGCCCCGACTGTGGCTACGCCACCGGCGAGAGCGAATACCACGTTTGGATGGCAGTTCGCGTTGACAGCTACTATCACGGTTACGTCTGTGCCGTCTGCGGCATGGTTGATGAGACCAGAACCCAGGTTCCTCACAGACACGACCTGACCACTCTCGTTTATGACGAGACCAATCACTGGTATGCTTGCGAGTGCGGTGATGTCCGCAACGGCGAGCGGATCCCCCACACCTTTGGTGAGTTCCTCCACGACGAGAACGGCCATTGGAAGGTCTGCGAATGCGGCGCTATCAGCGAGGCCGGTGAACACATCGGCGGTCAGGCTGACTGCATGAATCAGGCTGTATGTACCACCTGTAACACCCCCTATGGCGAGCTGATCGCTGATAACCATACGGCAGACTGCGAAAAGGTCTACGATCAGAAGACCCAGACCACTCATGCCGGCTACTGGTCTCAGTGCGGCAAGACCTTTGAGGCTGAGGCACATAGCTTTAACGACGAGCATGCTTGCTCGATCTGTGGCTACGCTTGCCTGCACGACGGCACCTTCACCTATACCGACGGTGAGACTGCTGACAACCACACCAAGACCTGTGACCTCTGCGGCAAGGCAGAGCAGGAGGCTTGTACCGACGGCGCTGACGGCTCTACCGCCACCTGCCAGAAGAAGGCCGATTGTATCTACTGTCTGCGCGAGTATGGCGAGATCGCCGATCACAACTACGACCTTAACAACTGGTCCAACCTGGTTGAGGAGGGCGTAGAGTACCACTACCACGCTTGTCTCACCGAGGGCTGCACCTATACCGAAAAGGATAAGGCCGCTTGCTCCGACGGCCAGGACAATGCAACTGCAACCTGTACTGACAAGGCTGTTTGTGCCGTTTGTGCCAAGGAATATGGCACCGTGAACGAGGATGCTCACACCAGCACCGAGTTCAAGTATGCCATCAACGGCAGCAGACACGACAAGATCCACGTATGCTGTGACCGTGTGGCCGCTACCGAGGCTCATACCGTTGGTACCGCCGCTACCTGTACCACCAAGGCTATCTGCGCTGTCTGTGGCTTTGAGTATGGTGACGTTGACGGCTTTGCCCACACCGGCACTATGGTTTCCGAGATCACCAAGGAGACCCACGGCTTCCGTTACACCTGCTGTAACTTCTACCATATCCCCGCTGTTGCCCATACCTTTGTGGATGGCAAGTGTACGCTGGTCGGCTGCGACTATGAGTGCGCACACGATGCCGAGGATATCATTTACGTAGAGAACGCTCTGGCAGAGGGCGCTACCGAGACCACTCACAACAAGGTCTGCGACCATTGTGGCAAGGTCTTGGAAGAGAATCTCGCTCACGATTTTACCGGCGAGTGGAAGACCAATGCCGATCAGCATTGGAAGGAATGCATCTGTGGCGCCATCGCTCAGGAGGATGCTCACTCTCTGAAGTGGGTCGACCTTGGCGAGGGTAAGTGCCATCAGATCTGCGAGACCTGCAACTACGAGAGCGTAGCCGCACAGGATCACGTCCTTGGCGATTATGTCAATACCGATGAGACCAACCACTGGAAGGTCTGCCAGAACTGCCAGGCAGTTGTTGGCACCACCGCACACAACCACGTTGCCACTAAGGTTGAGGGCAATACCGAGACCCACAATATGACCTGCGAATGCGGTCATGAG
>JAFTSB010000054.1 GCA_017461945.1 Clostridia bacterium
CGAGGTGGGATACTTTGCAAGGATCTCCTTGATCGCCGCATTGGATTCCTCCGGCGTTTTTTCCCCAACGTAGATCGTCTGGTTATATGCGTTACTGCCTGCGTGTGTATCCATCAAAGCCTGATGGGATACGATAAAGACGGGCTTTTGGGGATCCTTTGCATATGCGGCGGCAAGGGTCTGCTCAAGCCATGCCAGCTGTGCTTCGGACATATACATGGCATCCTGCAGATCCCTTTCGGGGTTCAGCATAATAAAGGTATAACCGCCAAGCTCCTTCACGTGATAGACCTGATCTGCGCTTGGCATATAGTCCGCATTATACGATAGGTAGAAATTTTTCGCGGTCTCCCAATTGCTGGTCTCAGGATCATACCCGCTCGGGGTGCCGTACCACCCCGATTTAGAGGCGGAACGAACATCGTGGTTACCCATAATGATCGCGGTATTGGCAGCAGAAACGGGGCTGTAATGCTCGGTCAGCCCATAGAACTGCGTATATGAGGTATCCTTGCAATAATCGGCAATATCACCCGTTATGATAAGACCGATGTTGGTATCCGCATTGATACCCGCCATGCCCTGCAGCGCTTGCTTATAAACATCGGGAGCAGCCTCAATGTGGACATCGGATACCCAATGGAAGCTTGCCAAAGGGGTTTCCTCTTCTTCTACTGTGGTCGCCATAGCATTCACCAAACCAAGACACAGCATCATGGCAAGCAGTAGCAAAGAGATTATTGTTTTCATTGGCCTTTTCATAATAATTCTCCTTATATAAAACATGGACACTATAATTTTATCAAAAAAGCCAAAAAAAAGCAAGCCCTTGGGGGCAATTTGTAGCAACTTACAAAAATGCACCTTAAACATAGACGTTTTGAACAAAGTTCCTTTAAAAAATGGGCAAGATGCAAAAGAAGACCTTGCTCTTGCGGTCCGATCCTGCCGAGGCGGTCACCGCGGCATGGCACGCTGGCACCGTCAACAGCGACGGTATGCTTGCTCTGTAAAAAACACAAAAAAGGCGCTCGAAATTCAAACGCCTTTTTTATTTGTTTTGTTTTAAGCCTTTTTCTTTCGGATCACAAACCAGAACAACGCGAATCCACCGCCGCCAAGCAAAGCGACCGCGCCGATCACGATGCCTGCGACAGCACCGCCCGAAAGTCCCTTTACGCCAAGGTTATCCAATGCGGTTTTCAAATTCTGTGCCGCTTCGTTGATCTCGGTGTGCTGCGTTGTCGTGTAGAAATTCTCAAAGGAATCCAAGTTCGCATAGCTGACGGTGATCAAGCCACCAAGCGTATCGGAAAGCGCCCGGATATTGGCAATTTCGGTTGCGTCATAGCTGTCTGCATCGGCAAGAACCTTCTGTGCTGCCTGATAGACACGGCTGACGTTGCTGTCACCGACAGAAATCGTGATATCCTCATCCGGGAAATATTCACCCGTTGCGTAGTTTACGGCGCGGAACACGACGCGGTCGGCATAGATCTGCACCTCATAGCCATTGCCGCCATCCCTCAAGGCA
>JAFTSB010000055.1 GCA_017461945.1 Clostridia bacterium
AACTGGTGATACAGGATGGAGCATTGAAGGCCGTATATTGTAGCGGCTATGTGAAAAAGACCGAGGACTGGAGCGGTTCGATTAACGCCGCCCTCCCCGGCAGCTATATGACGGTTCTGCTGATCAGAAAAAGTGATTTCGACTTCAGCGCATACGAGCATTACAACGATGTCGAAATCACCAATCTGATCTGTTATCAAAACTACCCTGACAGAGTAGATTCTTATAAATATGTCAACGAACAATACGATATTTTCGGAGAGATGCCCAACCCTGACATAAGCTGACATATAAAAGCTGCCACGGTCACGTGTTTTTGTGACCGTGGCAGCTCTCCCATTGACAACCCCAACTCATTTTTGCTACAATAAAACCGAAAGGGGGAATACGGTATGATGAAAAAGCTATTTTGTCTACTTTTAACTCTATGCACCCTATTTTGCTTTTCTGCTTGTCAAAAGGAAGAAGATCCACAAAATACCGAAATCCCCTACAAAGGCGATTTGGGTACTTACATCATCGGCACCTCCAACGGTGTGAGCGGGCTGACTGAAAACTACGAATATCCATGGAGCGGCGGTACGTTTCAAAACGAAAATGCACTACCCACGATGACGGTAACGATTTTGGGCGTCACATATACCGGTACATATTCTCATTCCTTAATTGTTAAACTGAATTCCTACATTACAGACTATTATGATTGTACAGATGGAACCCGTTTTGGGGTGAAATCTGGAACAAATACCCCGGTCAATTTGAATCTCATGACCACGGAATATTTTGATACCGTGCCCTTTTTGGAAGATGTTCAAAATCCGGAAGACCATGCCGTGGCATATGCCAAAGATATAGCGGAACAGTACGTTGATATTGCTGCTTATACGTTGATACCGATCGATTCTAGTTTGTACGAGTGTGAAAAAAACGGTGTCACATATGACATGACTTTTTACTATGTGACCTATGCAAGGATCGTGAACGGTATAGAAACATCGGATTATGTTGCTATGAAAATAGATTCTACCGGTCATTTGGCCGCTTGGAATTTGGGCGATCTTGGGGCTTTTGAAGGATATGATCCCGCCACACTTTCCATCGAAGAAACCAACGCCAGCATTTCCTCTGCATTGGGGCAGGTGGCGAGAAGCGGCTCCAATAGCTATGAGAGCCACGAGGTTTCCAATCAAAAGCTGACCAAGCTCCCCAGCGGAGAGATCGTGGTGTATTCGACAATAACGGTGACCTGCCGAGATGTTGAAAACGAACAGTTTAAGCAAGGAGTGGCCATCATCACAAAGCATGAGTGAGTGCCATTTGCCCCGGCCGCTCCCATCGACGACTCATTTTTGCTACAATAAAACCGAAAGGGGGAATACGGTATGATGAAAAAGCTATGTTATTTTCTACTGATGCTTGTCACATTGCTGAGCCTGACTGCTTGCGGTGGTGACGGCCAAAAGCCCTTTGCCGATACAGAGATCACCGCTGTGACGCTGAGATGGGGTGCACAGGGAGGAAAAACATATGTTCTGAATGACGAATCGGTGGATGAGCTAGTCGTTTTGCTTCAAAACGTAACCGTAGATGGGGAGGGGTTCGTCGACACAGAAACCTATTACGGAGGTACGTATCGGGTGACTATAACACCAGCATCGGGCGATGAAATTTGCCTTGACCTCCAATACCAGGGCTCGGACGAAAATGGTAAATACTATATCGTAAAAATCAATGAGACCAGTTATTATACACACGACCCCAAAATGCATGAAATCGAAGAATTTTGTAATGCAATAGCAGATCAAGGATCGGATTGAATGTAGTGAGAATGTTCGCAAAATGATGCTCTCGCGCATGGTTAAAAGCTGCCACGGTCACGTGTTTTTGTGGCCGTGGCAGTTCTCCCATTGACAACCCCGACTCACTTTGCTTTTCTGCTTTCCAAAAACACAAGAACGGTGCGGAATTTTCCGCACCGTTCTTGTGTTTTTTAATCGTCAAGGGGCATGGGTAGCTCAAAGGCAAGGGGACCGTGGCGGTCTAAAATGATGTCCGTTGGCTTTGCGCCCAGGGCGCAGATGTTATTGCGCGTGGCGATCACACCGGTGTTGTGGGTGCCAAGGCCAAAGCCCTTGTCGCTATACCAAAAGCGGTTGCCGGCCTGCCATAGATATTTTTTGGCGCCGATGGCGGCGTAACATTCCTTTGATACGTTGCCACAGCCGTGGTGACCCACCTGTACCACGTCGCTTTTCCGCTCCTCCCGGTGATTTTGCAGCAGGTCGTTGTTGCAGATCTTTTCGGCATCGCCAAGGAACAGAATGGTCTGTTCGCCGTCTACCGTCAGCTTGTAAACCACGCTGGAGTCGTTCATATTCATTTCGGTGGCATAGGTCATATCCGGCACGTGGATCACTTTGAACGAAAGCTCGTCTACCGCAATCACCTCGCCCGTTTGAACGGTATGCACGGTGCATCCCAGCTGCTCGCCACAGTCAAGCAGGGTGTTGCGCAACGCCGCGCGGAAGGGTGCCGCCTCGGTGGATAGCTTGGTGTAAAATTCTTCCTCACACAGATTGCAATAAAAATGCTCTACGCGCACCCGATCACGGTATTGGTCATAGTGGCGGATGATGTTCACCAAGGCCTCGTAATGGTCGCCGTGCAAATGGGTCAGCAGCCAAGCACTGACCGTGGGAATCTGCCCCTCAGGGGTCAGCGCCGCAAGGGCGTTCAGCAGGTTTTCGGTCTCCTCGGTGTGGCCACCGTCGATCACCACCAGCTTGCCGCTTTTGGTGCGGAAGACAAAGGACATGATGTTCCAATCCAGCCGCTCGGTAATGGGCAGCATATACATTCCCGTGCCCGAAAAACGCGGTAACGTATGTACTTTTAGCGTATTTTTGGTGTATGCAATGTGCAGATTTTCGGGCATTTCCAGCTCTTTATTCTCGGTCAGCTCTGCATAGCCGTCGTAAATGAATTCATACCCCAAAACGTCCTCGATAAAACGGTATACGCCCATAGCCGTGCCGATGTCACCCTCGTCCACGTATTTATAGGAGCTGAAATGATCGGGGGGCGCATCGGGGAGTCCAAGGCCGCAGATAAAGACCCGTTTGCCCTCGCTTTTGATCAGATATTCCCAAAGTCCGCCGCGACTGCGAGGGGGTAGGAGTCCCTTTCTCTCGCGACGGGTCTTGCCCACCACGATCTCCTTTTCCACCCGGCGATGGTCGTCGGTGATAAGGGGAATCAGCTTACCGGTTACCAAGCGGATGCAGTTGCGTAGCAGCTGTGCCGCGCGTTTTTCGTTATCGGTGGCGTTTTGTGCTATGACGATGCGATAATCTGTGATCCTTGACATAAGAGCACTCCTTTGCTTTCGTTGCCTCCATTATATCGCTGTTTTTTCGTTTTTTCAATAGAAAATCGCAATTTCGACACCGCGCGCTAATTTTTGCATACACTTTGAGTGCAGGAAAAAATATCCTGTGATTAAGTTGCCCTTGTTTGGTGGAAAATAGGAAAAACAAAACATATCACGGAGGGAACGATCATGACCGGTGTGAAACGCGGAGATATTTATTATGCAGATCTCAGCCCTGTAGTGGGCTCGGAGCAAGGGGGCATGCGCCCTGTGCTGATCATACAAAACGATGTGGGGAACCGTTACAGCCCCACTGTGATCGCGGCGGCTATCACCTCGCGAATGGGAAAGACCAAGCTCCCCACCCACATTGACGTCCATGCCGATCGGGCAGGGCTGTCACGGGATTCGGTGGTGCTGCTGGAGCAGCTGCGCACCCTGGATAAGCGCCGCCTGAAGGAAAAAATGGGGCACTTGGGGGAGGATATTATGCACGAGATCGACAACGCCATTGCGGTCAGCCTTGGGCTCCTGCCCCACGGTGCGCGGCTTGGCGAGCATACAAGCGCCCCTGCCATGGTGCCTGCCATGCCTGCCGCCGCGGCCGTTGCTGCAGTGCCCGATACGGTGGTGACGGGGCATCCAAGCGAAACGGTGGACTGATTTGCATTCAAAACACCCAAAACGAGGGGCGTGACGGGGTATTCTTTCATATTTTTTATAGAATTTTAGAAAAACCCTTGATTTTTGCGCCATTTTTTTGTAAAATGATAGACGACAAAAAATATCGCAAAGGAGAACAATAAAATGGCTCTTGTCACTACCAAGGAAATGTTCAAGAAGGCCTATGAGGGCGGCTACGCCATCGGCGCTTTCAACATCAACAACATGGAGATCATTCAGGCTATTACCGAGGCTGCTGCTGAGGTGAAGTCCCCCGTTGTGCTGCAGGTTTCTGCCGGCGCACGTAAGTATGCCAAGCACGAGTATCTGATGGCTCTGGCACAGGCTGCTGTTAAGGATAGCGGCATTGATCTGGCCCTTCACCTGGACCACGGCGCAGATTTTGAGATCTGCAAATCCTGCATTGACGGCGGCTTTACCTCCGTTATGATCGACGGCTCTCACCACAACTTCGAGGATAACATTGCCGTTACCAAGAAGGTTGTAGAGTACGCTCACGAGCGTGGTGTTGTTGTCGAGGGCGAGCTGGGCGTTCTGGCCGGCGTTGAGGATGATGTCGTTGCCGAGCATTCCTCTTACACCCGTCCCGAGGAGGTTGAGGAGTTCGTTGCCCGTACCGGTGTTGACTCTCTGGCTATCTCCATCGGCACCTCTCACGGCGCTTACAAGTTCACCGCTAAGCAGTGCACCCGCAATGCTGACGGCATCCTGGTTCCTCCTCCTCTCCGCTTCGACATTCTGGAGGAGATCGAAAAGAGAATTCCCGGCTTCCCGATCGTTCTTCACGGCGCATCCTCTGTGCCCCAGGAGTACGTAAAGGAGATCAACGAGCTGGGCGGCAAGCTGCCGGACGCTGTTGGTATTCCCGAGGAGCAGCTCCGCAAGGCCGCTTCTATGGCTGTTTGTAAGATCAATATCGACTCCGATATTCGTCTGGCTATGACCGCAGGCATCCGCCGCACTCTGGCTGGCGATCCCTCCATCTTCGATCCTCGCGGCTACCTGACCGTTGCCCGCGACGAGGTTAAGAAGATGGTGAAGCATAAGATCGTTAACGTTCTTGGCTCCAACGGTTCTCTGTAATTGATCGGCACATTTAGCGCAGAACAAAGCATCTGAGATGTTTTTAGGCACGCCTTTAAGGCTTGAAGTAGGTTTCTACGTCGGCGCCTTAAATGCGTGCCTTCTGCATTTAAATTCGATGGTCAAAGGAAAATCGGGATCTCACGAAAAGGAAAATATAGTTATGATACATACCGAGCGTTATAACGTTCGTTGGCACGATACCGATGCCAATCGAGAGGTGCATCCAACGGGTGTGCTGATGTTTATGCAAGAGACCGGAAACCGTCAGTTTGAAAAGGCAGGGCGGCCTTTGGATGTCATTCGTGACGAGGAGGGCGTGGGTTTTATTTTAAGCCGTATTGCCATCGAAATGCTGTCGCCCATCCATGCCTATGAGGATATCACAGTCGAGACCTTTACCTGCGCGGCAAGAGGGTATACCTTTCCCCGTGGGTTTGTGATCAAGCGCGATGGCGCGACCGTGGCGCGAGGCATGTCACAATGGGCATTGGTCCGTGTGGCCGATCGCACGCTGGTGAAGGCAGACGCCTTTCCCTTGACCTTTGGTGACGAGCCCGAGCTTGTCACCGATATGCCTTTACGCTTTCGCGCTCCCCGTGATCTGACCTTTGAGGTGGTGGGCACGCGTACCATTGCCTTTTCGGATATCGACTATAATATGCACATGAACAATACCAAATACCCGGATATGGTGTGCGACTTTTTGCCTGACCCTGCCCATACGCGTGTGACAGGAATGTCACTTTCTTATCAAAAAGAGGCTGCCTTTGGAGACACCTTGACCGTTGAGCGCGCCGATGCCGGCGATGGCATCTATTATCTGCGCACACGCAAGGGAGAGGAAACCTGCCTTGAAGTGATGGTCAAAACCCAATCGGTTGAAAAAACAGGAGAACGGATATGAAAAATCGAAACATTTTGAATGATTTGGTGGCACGCTACCCTGCATTGGCAGAATCTACCGTGGCGTTGGAAACGTTGATCGACACCTTGGTCAGTACTTATGAAAATGGCGGAAAGCTGTTAGCCGCAGGCAACGGCGGCTCCGGAGCCGATGCAGATCACATTGTGGGCGAGCTGATGAAGGGATTTTGCCGCCGTCGCCCCTTGAGCGACGAGAAAAAGGCTGCGCTGATCGCTGCCGATCCTGTGCGCGGCAAGCACCTGGCAGAGGTTTTGCAGCAGGGCCTGCCCGCCATTGCACTGACCGGCCACGCAGCGCTTTCCACGGCCTTTTCCAACGATTGCGATCCCAATGCGGTGTTCGCGCAGCAGGTGCTGGGCTACGGCCGGGCTGGGGATGTGCTGCTGGTGATCTCCACCTCCGGCAATGCCGAAAATCTGATGCTGGCGGTTACGGTAGCCAAAGCAATGGGTATACATACCGCATTGCTGACCGGCGCTGTCGGTGGTAAGCTGGCCGGCGTTTGCGATACGGTGATTCGCGTGCCCGAGACCGAGACCTACAAGGTGCAGGAATATCACTTGCCCTTGTATCACGCGCTTTGTCTTGCTATCGAGGATGCATTTTTCCCGCAATGACCCATCACGCCCCCGCGCTATAGCGCGTGGGCGTTTTTGCAAATCAAAATATAGTTTATAAAATGCAAAAAATAGTTATTGTGGCGAGAGGGTTTTTCTGCTATAATGAATTTGATAAAACGATGCCCTTATATCAGATAAACAAGGAGGATCTGCCATGAACGAGCGCAGAAAGGTTGTTGAACTGTTTGAGCAGTATAAGGATTATATGGAGGACCGCGTCTACACCGGTATCGAGCAAAACCGAAAGGGTTATGCCTACCTGACGGTGCAAAACGGTGCAGGTGAAGTGCTTTCCAACGCAAAGGTGACTGTCAAGCAGAAAAGCCACGAATTCCGCTTTGGTGCCAATTTGTTTATGCTGGACGAGCTGGAGACCCCCGAAAAGAATGAGACCTATAAAAAGCTGTTCGCCGAGACCTTTAATATGGCTACGTTGCCCTTTTACTGGGATGCTACCGAGCCCGAGCCTGGCAAGACGCGCTATCACAAGGATGCCCCCAAGCTCTATCGCCGTCCGCCCATTGATCTATGCCTTGAGTTTTGCGAAAAGCACGGCATCGAGCCTCGCGAGCATGCGCTGGCGTATGACAATTTCTTTCCCAAGTGGCTATATCAGGCTTCTGTGGCTGAGGTTAAGCACGCCTTGGAAAAGCGCTACCGCGAGATCTCAGAGCGCTATGCCCATAAGATTCAGACCATTGAGGTGACCAACGAGATGGACTGGGGGATCGGAAAGGGAAGGACCGCCTTCTATGAGGAGGAGGATTACGTCGAGTTTTGCTTCAAGCTGGCTGAAAAGTATTTTCCCGCCAATCAGCTGGTGATCAACGAGCATACCGGTGCTTGTTGGGCCGATAAATCTCGCCCCAGCGACAAATACTTTTCCTATATCAAGGCGGCGATCCTTTCCGGTGCGCGCATCGACGCCATCGGCATGCAGTATCACCAGTTCCACAAGCGCGAAAACGAGTATGAAAAAACCCGTGTGACCTATGACCCGGTTCAGCTGTATAAGCATATGGATATGTATGCCCGATTCGGCAAGCCCCTGCAGGTGACCGAGGTCACCATCCCCGCCTACTCCTGGGAGGCCGAGGACGAGGCCTTGCAGGCTGAAATTCTGACCTATCTGTATAAGATCTGGTTCTCCCACCAAAACATGGAGCAGATCGTATATTGGAACCTGGTGGATGGCTATGCCCACGTTTGGAATCAAGACGAGATTCGTGCTTCTCAGGGGAATATGACCCTTGGCGAGAACTATTATCACGGTGGCCTGCTCCGCTTTGATATGAGCCCCAAGCCCGCGTTCTTCGCCTTGAAAAACCTTATTGAAAAGGAATGGCACACCGAGACTGCCGTGACCACCGATACCTTCGGCAAGGCACACTTCAAGGGCTTTTACGGCAAGTACGAGGTCACCGTAGAGCGCAACGGCAAGACCGTAACCACCGAATTGGATCTTGCAAAGAAAGGCAAACGCGAGTTTGTTCTGACGGTTTAAAAATAAAGCAACGGTTGCAAAAAAATGCAACCGTTGCTTTATTTTACAGCGTTTTGTTTACAAAACGCAAACAATTTGCTGACAATTCGCAAATGTTTTTCTGATACAATCAAGAAAAATCAAGGGGAAAGATATGTGAAGAATCAAGAGTTTTACCGGTTGATCAAGGATATTGTCACCACCAAGGAATTTCGCGATATGCGACACTATCAGCACCATATTAAGGGTAGCGTATACAATCACTCCATTAAGGTGGCGTATCTTTGCTATTGCCATTATAAAAAATACGGCTTGGATATGGATTTGCGCCGCTTTGTCCGCGCGGCGTTACTGCACGATTTTTATTTGTATGATTGGCACGACTGGATCCCCGGTCATCGCTTGCATCTGTTTACGCATCCCCAATATGCCTTGCAGAATGCTTTGCGGCACTACCCGGATCTGAGCCACCGCGAACGGGATATGATCCGCAACCATATGTTCCCCGTCACACCGTGGACCATCCCCGAAACCAAGGCCGGTTGGCTGATCTGTCTATACGATAAGATTGCCGCCGTCAGCGATTACCTGGGCGAGAATAAATGGAAGGGCCGGGAACGCGCCATGTAACAAAAAGCCGCACCGTGTGTGGCTTTTTTTCAATTTATCGGAACAAGATTACGCCCAGAACACCAGAAAACAGGATCAACAATATGGGGGAGATGGAGCGTTTCTTCCATTTTTGAAAAGCAAACGAAACCACACAGAGCAGGGCGAGGATTAGGGCGCTTTTTCCATCGAAAGCAAAGGCGCTGTTTACTGTTTTAAGGCCCAATAAGGCAGTCAGCAACATGGTGGCGGCTGTGGCAAGAATCATTCCTACAATGCAAGGGCGAATACCGTCAAGAGCAGCCTGCACGCCGGCGAGCTTCAACAAGTTTTTCGCCACGGCAGCGATCAGCCAAATGACCAGAAAGGAGGGCAACACCACGCCAAGCGTGGCCAAAAAAGCGCCAAAGATACCTCCCTGTGACGAGCCAATAAAGGTGGCCATATTGATGGCAATGGGGCCGGGCGTGGACTCAGCCACAGCGATAAAATTCAGCAGCTCCGGCTCGGTCATCCAACCGTTGGAAAGCACCGATTCGCGAATGATGGAGATCATACCGTAACCGCCGCCAAAAGAAATGGCTCCGATTTTGAGAAAGGTTAAAAACAATGTCAGATAGATCATTTTATCCCCTCCTTTTTTACAAGAGAGCCAACCCGATATACGGTCACGCCTAAAACGCCGCTTATGAGAATGAAAAGATAGAGGAAAAGCTGACGGCGAACAGCCCAAACACCAGCATGGCAAGAAAGGTTAGTACCAGAATGGTGATGGAAAAGGCGGTTTTTCTCATTTTTTTTAACATCTTAAAGCCGGCTGACAAAATCAAAAGGATCACACAGATCTGAATGCCGCGAAAGGCTGCCGCTACCCAAGCAATGGCAAGAAAGGCGTTAAAGAAAAGGGAAATGATATAAATGATTACAAAAGAAGGAATGCAAATACCCAAAGTGGCCAGTAAGGCTCCGGGCAGCTTGCCAAGTCGATATCCCACGTAGGTGGCGGCATTGATAGCAATGGGGCCGGGCGTAGATTCGGCTATGACGACCATATCTATAAATTCTTCGTTGGTGATCCAGCCCTTTTTGCCGATCAGTTCTCCCTCCAACAAAGCGATCATGGCAAAGCCGCCTCCAAAGGTAAACAGTCCGATTTTCAACATTGTGAGAAACAAATCGAGCATACGCCTCATACCTTTCACTCCTTTCGCTGTCCATCTGCTTTCAGTATATCATATTTCGCAAATGAAGTCAAATTCATTGACGGAGCGCACAAAATGTGATATACTGAACTCACATCAATCTGGAGGTGACTTATGATCGTACGGTTCCCATATGGAAAAGAGCATCTTTCTTATGATTTTTCCGGTGAGTGCCTGCAGGGCGTTCTGGTATCGGGTCTGCACGGATATACACCCCAAAAGCAGGGAGTAGCCCTGATCGAGGAGGCAATGGCGGCACCCATCGGCTCGCCCCGGCTCTCGGAGCTGGCGCGCGGTAAGCGCCGCGTGGTCATCATTGCCAGCGACCATACCCGCCCCGTTCCCAGCCGTGTGATCATCCCCCCTATGCTGCGGGAGATCCGCCAAGGGAACCCAGAGGCCGAGATCGCCATTCTCATCGCCACGGGCTGTCACCGTGACACCACCCGTGAGGAGCTGATTGAAAAATTCGGCGCCGAAATTGTAGAAAAAGAGACCATTGTGGTGCATCGTTCCACCGAAAAGGAGAAGATGGTCCAGGTGGGTACTTTACCTTCGGGCGGTGCGCTTTGGATCAACCGCCTTGCCTATGAGGCGGACTTGCTGGTTTCGGAAGGATTTATCGAGCCCCACTTTTTCGCCGGTTTTTCCGGCGGCCGCAAAAGTGTGCTGCCCGGTGTGGCCGCGAAAGAAAGCGTGCTGGCCAACCATTGCTCTGAATTTATCGCCCATCCCAAGGCCAGAACCGGCGTGCTGCAGGATAACCCCATCCACGCCGATATGCTTTGGGCCGCCAAGGCGGCACATCTCGCCTATATCGTCAATGTGGTGATCAATGAGAAAAAGGAGGCCATCTTTGCTGTGGCCGGTGATGTAGAGCAGGCCCATTTGGCAGGCTGTGAATTTCTTTCCGGACTGTGCCGCGTAAAGCCCTTGCCGGCTGACGTGGTGATCTCCACCAACGGCGGATATCCTTTGGATCAGAACATCTATCAGGCCGTAAAGGGCATGACCGCGGCCGAGGCCACCGTCAAGGAGGGCGGCGTGATCATTATGCTGGCCAAGTCGAACGACGGACACGGCGGCGAGCAATTTTATCGTCAGCTGGCCGATGAGCCCGATATTCAAAAAACCATGAACGTATTCCTTTCTCGCGGTCGAAACGAGACCGTGCCCGATCAATGGCAGACGCAGATCTTTCTGCGTGTGCTGCAGCGTGCCACGGTGATCTATGTGTCCGATGCCCCTGCTGATATGGTGCGTCAGATGCATATGACCCCTGCCACCGATCTTGCCGATGCCCTGCAAAAGGCTAAGACCCTGCTGAAAAATGAGACACCGACCATCACCGCCATTCCCGACGGCGTTGCCGTGATGGTGGTGGAATAAACCAAAAACCGCGCCACGGTACGGAATTTTCCGTACCGTGGCGCGGTTTTTCATTCAGACAAGCATCAGGATGCGTCGCTCTTATCAGCGTTGCGGCGCTCACGCTTACGGAAAACGACCAGCAGCGTGATGGCCGTGGCAGATGCGGCGATCGCTATCACCGACAGGATTATTGAGGCCACCGTCCAACCGCTGACCTTTCCGGTCAATGTGGGGGAGGGGAGAGCTCCACCGTTAGAGCTATCGCCGGCAGCGTCTCCCGCTCCGTTGCCACCTACGGTCACGGTGAAGGGCTCGGTACACAGACTGTACATCGTACCCGATTCGGTAAAGAACGAGGCAGAAAGCAATAGCGTTGCCGTGCCCTGGCCGGTGGTGGTCAGCACGCCGTTTTCATAAGAGCAGCTCAGCCCCTGGCTGCACTCCACAACGGTCAGCGTGCCCTTTTGCAGCGTGGTCACGGTATCGTCGTAGGCAATGGCCGATAAGGGGATGGCAACCGTACCGTTTGCGGCAATCTGATAGGATGCCTGCTCGGTGCGAACACGCTTGACGTAAGAGGAGAGATATTGGATATAGTCGGTGGTCAGAGTGTGTGCGCCGGAAAGGAGATAGGTGTCCAGATCCTTTTGAGAATTGATCGTCCAAGGCAGGATCGCCACGCCGCGATAAAAGGCCGCCTCAATCAGATTGGGGCCAATCGTTGTGTATTTGGGATTGTAGGTGGATTCATAATGCTGCACTTGTGACAGAATGGTGGAAAGGGCAGCGTAGGGGTCGGCCTCGATCTCCTCCTTTGCACCCAGATCGGGGCTGATGAGAAATCCCACCGACAGCCCTGGTGCAAGCTCTTTGAGCTTGGTCAGAATATTGGTATGGAACGAGATCACATTTACCTGATCGATCATGTCGTATTTCCTTACCAAGCCGATCAGCGGCGCGCAAATGGCGGTGTTTCCGTCCTTGACCTCTACGATGATCTGTACATCCTTGTTCTGAAAGGTCTTCAGGTATTCTTCAAGGGTCGGGATCGGCTTGGGGGCCACATTGGGGTTGTCGTTGACAACATACCGGCAGAGCTCCGCATAGGTGAAATCCTTTACCTTTCCGGAGCCGTTTGTGGTGCCGTCAATGGTGGCATCGTGCATGACCACGATCACACCGTCCTTGGTGAGGTATACATCGTTTTCGATGGCGGTTGCCCCCAGCTCTGCTGCCAGAACAGAGCCCTCTACGGTATTTTCCTGCGCATAAACAGGCGAGCCTCGGTGGCCGATGATGCCCACCGAGCGAACCATGGTAAAGGGCATGAAATAGTCGGTATAGCAGGCATGCAGCAGGGCAGGGCTTTCGGTAACAATGCCGTTCGCGCCCGAGGTGATCAGCCGTACAAGCTCAGTCACGGAGTCCTCGCGGCTTGTGACCCATACCGTCATCAGCAGTCGCTGCAGAAGCTCTACGTTATCCTTGGTGGCAAGGTGGGAGGGGAGCAGGCAGATCCGTGCGCTGCTCTCATTGGTTATTTCACGGATTTCGGCTACGGTATAAGCATCGGGCGCGACATTCGACAGATCCAGCACGCCGCGGCAATAGGGAAATGCCTTATGGACGCGCCTGATCAGTGCGGCATCCTCAGAAAGCACAAATGCATCGGTAATACCATTGCTCTCCAGCCATTTACAAAGGGCATCGGCCGCAGCCGCGCTGCTGATCCGAAAGGCAGGAATCACCTTGCCGTGCAGGGCGTTCAATGCTTCTGAAACAGAAAGGATCACCGTGTTTTGCGCCGTCAGCACCTGCAGCTTCTCATTGATGCGCAATACCGCAACGGCGGGCGCGGTGGCGGAGGTCAGGGTGGCGGCTTCAATACTCGCAAGCTCCTCTATTGTATCAACGTACGTGATGGCGGAGGCGGGGAGAATGATATCCGACGCGGGGGATTCGATCCGTGCGAGTGCGGTGAGATCGTTGGCAGCGGCTTGGGGCAGCGTGACGCGAATGCTGTCGACCGATAGCACGCAAGAGCGTGTCTGAAAGCCGATCATGCCCGTGTCGTGATTGGTCAGATAAGCGTCGCCGGCAATTAGATTGCCGTCGATCATGGTGCGCACCTGCTCTCCCTCGGCTTCAACGCGCAGGGTGTGATAAGCACCGTCCACAAAGGATGTGGTGTAGGGAACGCCGGATATTACTTGAAATTCCGTAGCGTATTTTGGGGGCTCGGTGGATTTGGCTTTGCCGTAAGCCACCTCAACGCCGTTATCCATGGTTGCTTTGGCGCGTACGGCCATTTGATAATAGGGCGCGTACGTGGCGGTATCCTGCACGCGGAACATCAAGGCGACCCAACGGTTGGCAACCTGATAGCTTGTAATGGCAACATCCGCCTCCAGATGATAATCGCCAAAGTCCCCAAGCCATGCAGGCAACAGCACACGGTTATAGGAGTATTCCGCCATGGCAGAGGCGACCACCAGCTTGCCGTTATCCACATAGGTCTCGGCACCCTCCGTGGTCTCGATGTTGTTATAGCCAAGATCGGAAAAAGACGATACGGTATCGAAATTTTCTTCATAAAGCACCCATTCCGTGTCGGTCTCGGCCTTCACCACCAGATAGATGTCCCGGCGTGCTGTACCGGCTTCGGCCTGCAGCTTGTAAACACCCTTGGCCCCGGGGGATACCCGTCCGCCTGTGATGGCGATCTCATGGGAGCTCCAACGGATTTCGGCGGCCGCGGTCAGCTTGTCTGCCGTGAACATGACACTGTGATCTGTTAGCGTTACAGTCTCGCCCACCTCGGCAAGAATAGCAGGCGTTTGATAAGGTACGACCCGACCGAAGCGAGCCTCCCCGGCGGCGAGAGCCCCTATGAGAAAGATGGCTGTCAGCAATAAAACCGTCAACGTCACACATAAGAATCGGATCGCAGGGGAAAGAAAACAGTTATGCTTCATAGCGTGGCACTCCTTTCTGCGGTCGGTTGAACCGAGCCTCTGATTTGATTATATCGGAGCTGATGAAAAATGTCAAGAAACAATGTGTGGCGCTATAGCATCCAAATCATCAAACCAAGGGGCATATCTATTCCGAAAGGCGGAACTGCATATTTTCGATGGTGGCGATCAACTGACTGGGGCGAATGTTCAGCGCCTCTGCCAAACGGAAAAAGGTTTCCAATGTGGGTTTGCGCACACCGCGCTCAATGGCGCTGAGATGCGTTCTGCCAATATCGGCAAGTCCGCTGACCACCTCCTGCGATAGCCCCCGATCTTCACGATAGGCCTGTATCACACGGCCCACTACCTTTGCATCCAAAATCATAACAATAACCTTTTTTTAAGGTTATTATAAAAATATATTTATATTTTATTGCGTACAAATGTTGACAAATGAATACAAATGTGCTATAATCTGCCTACATATATTAAAAATGTTGATGTTTTATATATATGTATCCATATTGATGTAAGCGCCACAGGCGAGTACATAGAGTTGCTCACTCAAAAAAATTTTAAGGAGGAGAAAACAATGAGTAACAAGAAATCCACAAAGCGTTCGCTCATTTTCAGCGTTGTGGCTCTGCTGCTTTGCATGACCATGTTCGTTGGAACTACGTTCGCTTGGTTTACGGATTCCGTAACCAGTGGAAAGAACCAGATCGTTGCCGGTAATTTGGACGTTGCATTCGAATATTACACCGAAAACGGCTGGGAGGATGTAGAGGGCAAGACCGATCTGGTCGATCCCGAAGCTCTTTGGGAGCCTGGCCATGCTGAGGTCGTATACCTTAAGGTCACCAACGCTGGCACCTTGGCTCTGAAGTATCAGTTGGCCCTGACCATCTTCAACCAGGTTCAGGGAATGACCAAGGACGGCAAGGTCATCAAGCTTGCCGAGCACCTGAGATACGGTGTGCTCAACGATGTTGAGCCCGAGGCATTCGAGACCCGTGAAGAGGCCCTTGAGGCTGTAGAGAAGGATCTCCTTGGCGCCAGAAAGCTGGCTGACCATTCCGAGGTTGCTTCTTTGCTGGCAGGCGAGTCCGACACCTTTGCTCTGGTGATCTGGATGCCCACCACCGTTGGTAACGAGGCCAACCACAACGGCGTGCATGTTCCCAGCGTGGAGCTTGGCGTTTCCGTGGTTGCAACCCAGTTCACCCACGAGGAGGATGGCTTCGACAGATACTTTGACAGAGACGCATTCAAGCCCATTGCAAACCTGGAGGACGCAGGCCTGGATAAGGTTAACGCTCTGGTGAACATGGATCTGAATGCCGCTGCTGCAGAGATCGGTCTGGACGTTGCTTATGCGTTCCTGCCCACCGAGACCTACGAAGAGACTATGAAGAGCGCGTACAAGGATTGGCACGCCGACTTCGTGATCACCGTTGACAAGGATGTAAAGGCAGACGAGGCTTACCTGGCCGGCTATTACTCCGCTTGGTGTGACGAGCTGATCGACGGTAGCTGGATGGCTCTGTCCGGTGATCTGGCTGCTAATGAGCCCATTCGCCTGGTTCAGGGCTTGGGTGCATCCGTTAGCTACTGGGAGATTTGCCAGTACGCTATGGATCCCGCCAACAACATTATGGGCTTCCTGTGTGGCGCAGGTGATGTGGACGACGCTCTGGCAGGTGCAACCCTGACCGTTGAGCTCCGTCTGTACGAGGTTACCAAGCATCCCGATGCCACCTCCGGTACCGCAAACGACGAGACCGGCAAGTACATCACCATTGGTACCCACACTCACACCTTCTCCAAGACGGTTGACACCGCCGAGGAGCTGAAGGCCGCTCTGACCAACGGCGGCAAGGTTGAGCTGACCGAGGATATGGTTGTTAACAGCAGCCTGACCGTTCCTGCTAACACTGAGGTTTACTTGGATCTGAACGGCCACACCATCTCCGGTGCCTTCAACAATAGCGGTTCTTCTGCTCTGTTGGCCAACAAGGGCACCCTGACCATTGCCAACGGTGCAATGGTATCTTTGGCCGAGTACCCCGACGTTGATTGGGGCACTGAGGGCTTCCCCACCTACGCTACCAACACCATTTCCAATAGCGGCACCCTTATCATTGAGAAGGGCACTATTATTGAGAACCAGACCAACGTTGGCGGCGCAAGCTATGCTATCGACAACTATGCCGGTGCATCTCTCACCATCAACGGCGGCACCATCCTGGCAAAGGATGTTGCTATCCGCATGAATTCTGCCAGCGCTACTGCCGAGAACAAGGTCGTTATCAATGACGGTATCATTTCCGGCAAGCGCGCTATCTGGATCCACTTGGCCGGCAGCAAGGATACGGTTGCTCCCAAGATGACCCTGGTCATCAATGGCGGTGACTTTAACAGCACCTCCGATTGGACGATCTATTCTTACTCCTATGGCAATAGCTTTGCCAACACCAATGTTGAGATCAAAGGTGGCGATTTTGAAAAGATCGTTGCCTTTGGCGGCGGCTATAAGGGCGATCAGGAGACCGTTACCGTTACCGGTGGCGTGTTCCATTCCGATCTGGGTAGATACCTTGCCAACGATGGCTGGGTAGATATCGAGAAGCCCCTGTAATTCATTCACCCCCAACCCCCAACCGGGGGTTGGGGGGTCATGAACGGACATCGCCCCGTTGCGGTGTCCGTTCATGACCGTTTTTAAACAAAAACAAGCATACGGTACAAGAAAATGGAGGAATCATCATGACGAAAACCAAAAGATCGTTGATTTTCAGCATCGTATCATTGATTTTGTGTCTTGTGATGCTGACGGGCTCTACCTTTGCGTGGTTTACCGATAGCATTACCAGCGGCAAAAACGTGATCGTTGCCGGCAATCTGGATGTGGAGCTGGAATACCTCAATGCCGACGGCAAATGGGAGTCGGTAGAAGGGAAAACCGATCTCTTTGACCAAAACGCCCTGTGGGAGCCCGGCCATACCGAGACCGTGTATCTCCGCGTGGTCAATCTCGGCAGCTTGGCACTCAAATACAAGCTGGGTCTGAATATCGCAGACGAGATCGGCTCTATGAACGTGTTGGATAAGGAATTCAAGCTTTCCGATTTCATCCGTTTTGGTGCTGTAAATGATGTGGAGGCCCCCTACGCTGACCGCGCCGCTGCTCGCGATGCTGTCAAGGAGGCTACTCTGATCCGCGAGGGCTTCACCACGGCCAACAGCATCAACGCCGGCGACCCTGCCCAGTATGTGGTGCTGGTGGTCTATATGCCCGAAACCGTGGGTAACGAGGCCAACTATAAAACCGGCTGCGCCGTGCCCAAGATCGAGCTTGGCGTCACCCTGGTGGCAACCCAAATGACCGACGAAAGTGACAGTTTTGGCAATACGTATGACGAAAAAGCCGAATTCCCCGAAATGAAGGAGTTTGACGTGGTGGTCGATGTTCCCGTGGAAAACGGCGTCACCACTCAGCAAACCACCGCCAATGGCGAAGGGTATAGCGTCATCGTGCCTGCAGGCGTTAAAACCGAGAATAACAGTGGCAAGCTGGGCGTTTCTGTCACCGAAAAGGAGAGCAGCGATACCAATCTGCAGCTCAGCGACAACGAGATCATGCGCCCCATGGATGTGCACGTAGATGGCGTTGCCGCCGATAACACCAAGGCGATCATCATCAACCTTGGCGAGGTTGCCCCCAAGGGCTTGAACATTGGTAACTACACGCTGTATCACGTAGAAAACGGAACCAACGTGGCCATGA
>JAFTSB010000056.1 GCA_017461945.1 Clostridia bacterium
AGGGAGCTGTCAGCGAAGCTGACTGAGGGAGAGTGCGATACAATAAGATTTATCCAAACCTAAAGTTACGCAGGCTCCTTCCGTCACGCTACGCGCGCCACCTTCCTCCCGGAGGAAGGCTTTTCGTTAGCCCCATTATAACACAAATCGGCAGAGAAAACAATCTCTCTGCCGAAATTTTGTGACTGCCATTTCTCCGTTAAGAATGCAGAGAGAAGGGAGTGATTTTTTTGTTTCTAAAATTTTACCAGCCCTGTTGCATGCAAAGTGGACATCAAAGCAGGCACCAAAAGCAGTTGTAGCACGATACCGGGAATGGCGTTGAGCAAGGCGCCGGCCAAGAACATTTGCGGCGTAAAGGCCGTGCCCCCAAGACCAAGCAGCAGCCATTGGGCAAGCCCCCACACCAAACGCCCCAGTATCATAGCGGGAAGCATTGCGCACAGCACCGGCCACACGTGTCCGTGCCGGATCAGACTGTAGATCAGTCCCGAAACAAGGCCGTAGACCGCCAGCTCGATGGCCATAGCCACCGCGTTGGGAAACAGCACCGGCATGCCGAACAGCAAGGAGCGCAGCAACGGTGTGAGAAAGCCGACGGCTCCGCCGTATTTCCAACCGCAGATCAATCCGCAAAGAAACACCGGAATGTGCATGGGCAGCAGCATGTTACCGATCTGCTGGATCTGCCCCGTGAGAAAGGGCAAAACCAGCCCCACCGCCAACAGCATAGCCGAAAGGGTCATTTTTTTGATTGCGTCTTTTGGCATATATCCTCCTTAATTCACAGCAGCCAATGCGTCAGTGACGTTATGAAAGCTATTCATCTCCACCTCGGCCTTTCCAACGCTGCTCTCGTTATCAAAGCTCTAAAGGACCTCGCCCAACTGCAGCATTACTTTGAAAATTACAGCACAAAGCTGCGTTTGTCGATCTCGGATCTCAGCAGCCCGGCAGGTAGGTCAAACACCGGGGCGTTGGTATCGCAGGCTAAAGCGGCGGCCACACCGGCGGCCTCACCAATGCTCATAACCGTGGCCTGCACGCGAAGGGAGGCATAGGGCTCACGATCAGCCGAAATGCACCGCCCTGCCGCAATGAGATTGGGAAAACCCGAAGCCACCATAGCCTCATAAGGTACATAGCAATTGCCCTGCAATCGGGTCAGTGTTTGCCCTGCACCCTTGGCGGCATGGATGTCCATAGGGTGCGCGAGATGGGCCACAGGACAAGAAAACGCAGTACCGTTTGTTACATCCTGCAGCGTCATGGTGTGAAGTCCTTGGATGTGTCGGGTCTCTCGCACTCCCGCATTGATGCCGGAGGCAACGATCTCGGCGTTTTGAAATTCCGGGTATTTCCGGCGGAGCAGCTCCACAATGCGGAACATATCCCGACGGAGCTGCCATTCTGCCTCGGTCAAGGCCGCGCGGTCGGTGGCATCCACCTGGGCGCGGGTGATATTGACCGCCAGGCTACTGCCCTTCAGCAACACATTGAACCACGGGCCGCCAAAGCGCAAGCTATCGTCCTGCCGGGCAAGACCCAGTAGATAGTCGCGTATCTCCCCATTGCAGGAGCCCTTGCCGTTTTTTCCGTCGTGATGGATGCAATCCCGAAGCAGAGCGGTATCGGTATCCACACCGGTCAGCACAAAGCAAAGGGAGACCGGCTGCAGCTGCCCGTGGGGCGTTAGCATAGGCACCCCTGCCATGTGGCAGAGATCGCCGTCACCAGTGGCGTCGATAAAGCACCTGCCGGATAGGGCTTCGGTGCCGTTTTTACTTTGAAAAGTGATATACGTGATACGATTTTCGTGCAAAACGCAATCACACAGATAGGCGTTGGTATACAGCACCACGCCGCTTTCCAAAAGCATTTCCTGGGCGATCAGTTTGTAATATTCCACGTTGACAGACACGTGTCCGCGCGGCAGCTCCACCAAGGCGGCCCCAAGCCGCTCCAGCCGCTGTACCAGCTCCCAGGCAATGCCGCCCACCACGCGCTGACCCTCAAAATAAAAGCCGCTGATGGGTACCACATAGCCGCCGGTTGCCGTGCCGCCCAGAAAGCCAAGTCGCTCGATCAGAGCAGTGCGCTTTCCTGCCCGCGCGGCCGAGATGGCCGCAACCAGGCCTGACGGTCCGCCACCACAAACCACCACGTCGTATTCTCCCCTCACGGGGATCTCCTTTTGCATATGAATATAGGGCATAATGTGCCTCCTTTGCTAGATGATAATACGATGCCGATGCATTCCCCCCCGGCGGCGCATCTGACGAAGAAAAAACGCGCAAGACGAGGCGCACCGGCAAGTCAGCAGGCGACGGCGTACTTGACGTACGCCGAGGTTGCTGACGAGGAGCAACGACGTATGCTTTTTTAAGTTCCACCCCGGCAGCGCATCTGACGAAGAAAAAACGCGCAAGACGAGGCGCACCGGCAAGTCAGCAGACGACGGCGTACTTGGCGTACGCCGAGGTTGCTGACGAGGAGCAACGACGTATTGCACGTTTTTTCAAAGTCAGATTATTCCCATTCAATGGTGCCGGTAGGCTTCGGCGTGAGATCGTAAAGCACGCGGTTGATGCCCTCCACCTCGGCGGTGATGCGGGCGGTGATCTTGTGCAGCACGGCGTAGGGGATCTCCTCGATGGTGGCGCTCATGGCGTCCTTGGTGTTAACGGCACGGATGATGGCAGGCCAACCCTCATAACGGCTGTCATCCTTGACACCAACGCTCTTGATATCCGGTACAGCAACAAAATACTGCCAAACCTTTTCGGCAAGGCCGGCATTGTCAAACTCCTCGCGCAGAATGGCATCTGCCTCGCGCAGGGCGTGGAGACGGTCACGGGTGATGGCACCAAGGCAGCGAACGCCAAGTCCGGGGCCGGGGAACGGCTGACGGTAGACCATAGCGTGGGGCAAACCCAATGCCTCGCCCACAACACGGACCTCGTCCTTAAACAGCAGCTTAATGGGCTCTACCAACTGGAACTGGAGATCCTCGGGCAGGCCACCCACGTTGTGGTGCGACTTGACCGCCTTTTTGCCCTCGGCCTGCTTGATGCTTTCCAGAATATCGGGGTAAATGGTGCCCTGTGCCAGGAACTCCACACCCTCCAGCTTACGTGCCTCGTCAGCAAAGACCTCGATGAACTCCTTGCCGATGATCTTTCTCTTGCGCTCGGGATCGCTGACGCCGGCCAACAGATTCAGAAAACGGTCGGTAGCATCCACATAGATCAAGTTGGCGTCCAACTGATTGCGGAAGATCTCAATCACATTCTCGGACTCGTTCTTGCGCATCAGGCCGTGATTGACGTGCACGCAGACCAGCTGCTTGCCGATGGCCTTAATGAGCAGGGCCGCCACAACAGAGGAATCCACGCCGCCGGAGAGGGCCAAAAGCACCTTTTTGCTGCCTACCTGGGCACGAACCGCGGCGATCTGCGCCTCGATAAAGGCGTTTGCCAGGGCAGGGGTGGTGATGCGTTCCATTGCTTCGGGACGCACGTTGCTGTTAAAATCCATATTACAATCCTCCCACACAAAAGAAATCAGAAAACTTTTATGCACTTTATCATAACACAAAAGGCGCAAAATTTCAAGGGGGATGCACAAGAAACTTGGCGAAAAACAGCATAAAATTTCATCCCGTTTTCGGGGGGGACTCTGTGCGATTTTGACGAGCGACTCCATTGACAAAAACCGACAAAAGTATTATACTGGGAGCATTGTAAGAAAAGGAGGGATCGGCACGTGGACAAGGCTGCATTGGATGCGGAATTTTTAGGGAAGGCCCCCGTTGGCCGCATGATGCTGCAATTGGCACCGCCGGTGATGCTGGCACAGCTGATCCAAGCTCTGTATAATATTGTAGACAGCTTTTTTGTGGGGCGCTATTCGGGGGATGGCCTCACGGCCCTATCGGTGATCTTTCCCCTGCAGCTGATCGCCATTGCGTTGGCGATTGGAACGGGCGTGGGGGTAAACACGCAGATGGCGCGTCTGTACGCGCTGGGCCATGCGGAGCAAGCCAAGCGCACCGGCGGCATGGGGCTGATCCTTGCCCTTGGCACGTGGGGGCTGTTCGCCGCCCTTTCGGTGGTGGTGATGCGCCCTTATGTCATGACCGGTGCCACCTCGACCGGGGCTATTGAGGCCGCCGTTACCTATGGCAATATTGTGTGCGTTGGCAGTCTTGGCTCTTTTTTAGAGGGGATCTTTTCTAAGGTGCATCAATCCCGCGGCAATATGCGCCGCCCCATGGTCGCCCAGATCGTGGGAGCAGCCGTCAACATGGTGCTGGACCCTGTTCTGATCTTTGGCTATTGTGGGCTCCCTGCCCTTGGGGTAGCCGGAGCGGCCTATGCCACCGTGATCGGGCAAGCTGTGGCAGCGGCGATCACCGTATTTGGTGCTTGCCACCGTCCGCCCCGTTTGCAGGAGTGGAGGCAATATGTGGGGCCCATCTATCGGTTGGGTTACCCCTCGATTCTGATGCAAGCCCTTTACACGGTTTATATCTTCTTTTTGAACATGATCCTTGCCACCTTTTCGGATGCGGCGGTAACGGTGCTGGGTCTTTACTATAAGATGCAATCCTTCTTTTTCATTCCCATCAACGGCCTGCAGACCTGCATCGTGCCCATCATCAGCTACAATTATGCGCAAAAAAGCTATGAACGGTGTAAGAAAATCATGACATATTCCTTTTGCTTTGCCCTTGGCTTTATGGTGATTGGATTTGTGTCGTTTGTGTTCTTCCCCCACGAGGTGATCTCGCTCTTTTCGGGGGATGCCTTGGTACACGAGATCGGCGGTGTGGCCTTTCCCATCATTGGCTGCAGCTTTTTTTCGGCGGTGTTCTCGCTGGTGCTGCCCGTATTCTTTCAAGCCATTGGACGAGGGATCTCCAGCCTGATGCTTTCCCTTTGCCGTCAGATCTTTTGCCTGCTGACCATTTTTTACCTGTTCTCGCTGATCCATCTGAACCTGACCTGGATCGCCTTTCCTGCCGCCGAGACCATCACCGGCGCGGCGGGGCTGATCCTGTATATCCGCACTCTGCGCCAATGGCGCGCAGAATCGGTTGACAAATCCGCCCCCGGCGAGGTATAATAAAGAAAAGCCAGGAAAGGAGGCCACCTATGAATGCCATTATTTCAGAAAGTGAATACCGAAAGCTGATCGGCAAGACCGCCGGGCGTGCCTTTCTGTTTTTTGGCGAGGAGGATTATCTCAAATCCTACGATATAAAGGCGACCCGTGAGCGAGTCTGCCCCGAGCCGGCCTTTGCGGTGTTCAACGATATCGTGCTGGATGCCATGGATTTTACCCCCGATAAACTGTTGGATGCCATGACGCCGCCCCCCATGATGGCGGATGAGCGCTTTATTGTAATACGTGGTCTTGATTTTACGACCATGAAGCCTGCCGAGCTGGAGGCGTTGATCGAGACGCTGGCGCTGCTGCCCGAGTACGATTACAACACTGTGATCCTGCACGTGGCCGCCGAGCAGATCGACGAGGGCTATCTGCCCAAACGCCCCTCTACGGTGCTGAAAAAGCTGGGCGAGGTGGCAACGCCCGTACGCTTTGAGGCCTCTACCGACGGGCGACTTGCGGCGTGGGCAGGCAAGCATTTTCAGCATTTGGGCGTAACGGTTTCCCCTGCGGACTGTGCTTTTTTGGTTTCCTTTGCAGGAAAGAGTATGTTTCTGTTAGCAAATGAGATCGAAAAGATTGCCTACTTTGTGCTTTCCAAGGGGCGGGACCACGCCACAGCCGAGGATATTCGACTGGTGGCCGTTCCCTCTATTGATAACGACGCCTTTGCCCTTTCCAACGCCATTCTGGCAGGGCGCACCGCCGATGCGCTGGAGGCACTTTCGGTTTTGAAATTTGAGCGCACCGAGCCCACCATGATCATGGGCGAGCTTTCCAAGACGCTGTGTGATATGCAGGCCGTCCGTTTGTTTTTGGATGCAGGTAAGAGCGTGAAGGAAATTGCCGCCGCATTAAAGCTCCATGAATACAAGGCAGGGCTGCTGTGCAAGGCGGTTGGCAAGGTGGATGCCGCAAGGCTGGCGCGCGCGGTAGATCTTTCGGTCAAGGCCGACGCCGCCGTAAAGCGCTCCTTTGGCGATTACACCCCGATCGAGACCTTGATCTGCTCTTTGTAAGCAAAAACGCAACCCGTATGCGGTTTTTTGGCCGCCGACGAATGTCGGCGGCCTTTTTTGTGCGAGCATGGTGCGTGGGCAAAAGGAAAATTGCGGATGCGGTGCAAAATCCGCACAAGCCCTGCAGCACCCCTGTAGGGGCGAGCGCGGTTCGCCCCTACATCGTCCATGTGCGTTGCCGGGGCGGGACAAACGGTCTTGCGCGGCGTGTTTTTCTTTTTCTTTTCTTGCGTGCTCTCTTGACTTTCATCGCAAATGTAGTATAATAATATTATCTATGGATATTTCAAAAAGGAGGCTATTCACATGAAGGCCTATCGTATGAACATCGCAGGGTTGGATCGCGATCTTCCCCTGTGCCCCATCAGCGACACGCTGCAGATCGGCGCTTTTGTCATTTTTGGTGATCCCGAGCTGACCACAGCCTGTGCCAAGGAGCTCCTTGACCGCGCACCCGCTTATGATTACCTGATCTCTGCCGAGGCAAAGGGTATTCCGCTGGTGCACGAAATGGCGCGCCTTGCCGGCAACCAAAAATACTTTTTGGCGCGTAAGGCTCCCAAGCTCTATATGACCACCCCCTTGGATGTCACCGTGCATTCCATCACCACCGCCAAGGAGCAACACCTGTACCTGGACGGTGCCGATGCCGAGCAGATGCGCGGCAAGCGAATTCTGATCGTGGATGACGTGATCTCCACCGGCGAATCGCTGAAGGCTATTGAAGCTTTGGTCCACGAGGCAGGCGGCATCATCTGTGGCCGTATGGCCATCCTGGCCGAGGGCGACGCCATCGAACGCGACGATTTGATCTATCTGGAAAAGCTGCCCCTGTTTGACAAAGCAGGAAATCCCCTTTGATTGGAAAGGAAGACGAACATGGCTGAATTTTTGACTGAAAAAGACAGACGTACCCACTATTGCGGTACCTTGAACGAGAGCAACATCGGAGAGACCGTATCGGTCATGGGTTGGGTGCAGCGTTGCCGCGACCTTGGCGCATTGGTCTTTGTGGATCTGCGCGACCGCACCGGCATTTTGCAGCTGGCCTTTGACGGCGACTCTGCCCCCGAGATCTTTGAAAAGGCACGTCGATGCCGTGCCGAGTACGTCATCGCCTGCCACGGCGTGGTCCGTGCCCGCGGTGAGGGCGCTGTCAACAAGAACATCCCCACCGGTGGCATTGAGATCAACGTCACCGAGCTGAAGGTGCTTTCCGCCGCCCAGACACCTCCCATCGAGGTTTCGGATACCAAGCGTGCCAAGGACGAGACGGCTTTGAAATACCGCTACATCGACCTGCGCCGCCCCGAGCTGCAGCGCAACATCAAAATGCGCCACGATCTGGCGCGCGTTGCCCGTGAATACTACTACGAGAATGGATTTTATGAGATCGAAACGCCCATGATGATCAAGGCCACGCCTGAGGGCGCCCGTGACTATCTGGTACCTTCCCGCGTGCATAAGGGCAGCTTTTATGCTCTGCCCCAGTCCCCCCAGATCTACAAGCAGCTGCTGATGCTGTCGGGCTTTGACCGCTACATTCAGCTGGCTCGCTGCTTCCGTGATGAGGATCTGCGCGCCGACCGTCAACCCGAGTTCACCCAGATCGACCTGGAAATGTCCTTTGCCACTCAAGAGGACATCATGCAAATGAACGAGGGCTTTATTGCCCGCGCCTTTAAAGAAATTCTGAATGTTGAGGTTCCGCTGCCCATGCCCCGCATGACCTATGCCGAAGCCATGGAAAAATACGGCTCGGACAAGCCCGACACCCGTTATGGCATGGAGATCATCAACATTTCCGAAGCGGTAAAGGATTCGCAATTTGTGGTGTTCAAGTCCGCCCTGGAAAACGGCGGTAGCGTCCGCGCTATCGTTTGCAAGGGTGCCGCCGCTACCCTCACCCGCAAGGAGATCGACAAGCTGACCGAGCACGCCAAGGGTATTGGTGCCAAGGGCCTGGCTTACGTCCGCTGGGTAGAGGATGCCCCCAACTGCTCCTTTGCCAAGTTTATGACCGAGGAGGAGCTGACCGCTATTTACACCACCGTAGGACTGGAAAAGGGCGACGTGCTGCTGATATGTGCCGACAAAAATAAGGTGGTACTGCCCACGCTGGGCGCGCTCCGTCAAATCGTGGCAAAGAAGCTGGATCTGATCCCCGAAGGTCAATTCAACTTCCTTTGGATCACCGAATTCCCCTTCTTCGAGTGGAACGAGGAGACCCAGCATTGGGATGCCATGCATCACCCCTTCACCATGCCGATGGAGGAGTGCCTGCCCAACCTGGAGACCGACCCCGGAAGCGTGCGTGCCAAGGCCTATGACATGGTATTGAACGGCACCGAGCTGCTTTCCGGCTCGATCCGCATTACCGACTGGCAGCTGCAGGAAAAGATGTTCAACGCTCTGGGTCTGACCGCAGAGGATATCGAAAAGAAATTTGGCTTCTTGGTAGAGGCCTACAAGTACGGCGCACCGCCCCACGGCGGCTCCGGCATGGGTCTGGATCGCTTGGCCATGGTTATGACCGGTGCCGACTCGCTGCGTGACGTGATCGCCTTCCCCAAGGTGCAGAACGCCAGCGAGCTGATGTCCGGCTGCCCTGCCCCTGCCGACCCCAAGGCCTTGGAGGATCTCTCCATTGCCGTGATCGAAACCGAAGAATAATCTTGCAGCAACGGGGCTTCTTGACAAAAAAGAGGCCCCGTTGTCACAAAAAGGAGTATACGTATGTGGAAAAAATCACTTTTGCTGATTCTTTCGCTGCTGCTGATTCTGACTCTTGCGGCCTGCGACAAGGAGCCTGCGGATCCCACGCCTCCCACCACCGATGACGGCGGCAACGGCGACGGAGACGGGAACGGCAGTCCCCTCAAGCCCCCCTCGGTGACCACCACCGCCAGCGGAACGTTAAAGGACGGCGCCATTGCGTGGACGGTGTACAGCGACGGCCGCCTGGAGGTGACCGGCACCGGTGCCATGCCCGATTTTTCGGCTGAAAATCAACAGCCCTGGTACCCCAACGGCGGTATGACCACGTTAGAGCGCGACCCTCACGACGAGGGCTTTGTCACCTTGGTCACCAAGCTGGTGATTGGCGAGGGGATCACCAAGATTTCAGAAAACGCCTTCCGCCATATGCAAAAGCTGGAGGAGGTACAGCTCCCCTCCACCGTCACCGAGATTTCCTATTATGCATTTTATGAGTGCAAGCGACTGGAGACCGTGACCGGCGGTACGGGCGTGACCACCATTTGTGACGAGGCCTTTCGCCATTGCACTTCCCTTTCCGTGCTGGAGCTATCCGGTGCTCTGACCGAGATCGGCTACGGCGCCTTTGACAACATGGGTGTCAGCCAAACGCTGACCATTCGTTTCACCGGTACCGAGGCACAGTGGCAAGCGGTGGAGATCGCCAACGGCAACGCCATCATCAAGGACCGCGCCACGCTGGAATACAAGAACTGACCGCAAAAAAATCCCCGGCAGAGATTGCGGAAAATTTACAAGCACAAATTTTGGCAGATGGATTTTTCCCTCTGCCGATTTGTGTTATAACGGGAGTCATCGAAAGCCTCGCCCTTTGGGAGAGGTGGCGGCAAAGCCGACGGAGAGGGTAAAATGGAGCAGATACCATTGAAGAAAAACAAGAAATTGTTAAACGTTGCAAGAATGTTGCGCCATAATATGACGCGGCACGAAAAGCATTTATGGTATGATTTTTTGCGGTATTATCCTGTGAAGATATACAAACAGCGGATTATCGATCATTTTATTGCGGATTTTTATTGTCACAGCGCTCGCCTTATCATAGAGCTTGACGGCTCGCAGCATTATACAAATCAAGGCAAGTCGCATGATGAAGAAAGAACCGAAATTCTTGAAAAATATGGAATTTGTGTTTTGCGCTTTTGCAATAAAGACGTAGATGAGAATTTTAACGGTGTTTGCCAAACGATTGACAGAGTAATCCATGAAAGAATTGAAAATTTGCCGTAGCCCCCTCTCACCCGCTACCGCGGGAGCTCTCCCGAAGGGAGAGCCTTTAGGAGCGTTCGCGCAACTTTAGAGGTATGGGCTTTGCCCAATGC
>JAFTSB010000057.1 GCA_017461945.1 Clostridia bacterium
ATAATGCATACCGTTGTTTACTGTCCCGGTGAAGGACAGGGCTCGGGCGATATAGAGTCTATCGAGCAGGGCACCGAGCTCACGCTCAAGACCTTTGATGAGGCAGGACTCGTTGCACCCGAGGGCAAGGTATTTGACAAATGGAGCATTCGTCACGGAAGCGTGCTTGGAGCAGAGCTTGCGGCTAAGCAGGCAGGTGAGAAAATAACGGTCAGCGCAACGACCTACGTGCTTGCAATCTGGAAGGATGCACCCGCTGAGCACATCCACGCACACGGAAGCGAGTGGAAGACCGATGCAGATAACCACTGGAACGAGTGTGAATGCACCGCCAAGGCAAACGTAGGCGCTCACGCAGATGCTGACGCAGACGGCAAGTGTGACGTTTGCGCATATCAAATGAGCACCCCCGATAACTCGGGAGAGGGAACGCAGAACGGCGGTAATGCCTCTACCGAGACCGAAGCACCCACTACCGACAGCCCTGCCGATACGAGCGAGCAAAATAGTGGCTGCGGCTCGACCGTGACACTTTCCGCACTCGCAACAGTCGGCATAATTGGAATGGCATTCGCATTTAAGAAAAAAGAGGATTGACTACATTTAGTCATTAAAAACAACAAGCGTTAAACACTTTCCCCTGCCCGAAGGGGCAGGGGAGCAAGAGGAGGTAATCTTATGAAAAGAAATTCGAAAAACAAATTTTTTAGCTTTTTGATCGTGATTGCAATGCTACTCGGCGTATTTGCTATTTTGCCGATGACGGCATCAGCTTTACCAATCACACCCGACCCTACAAAAGTACCTGCCGAAACAATTTACGTTGGCGGTGTAGAGTTAGGATTAGGTCAGTATGTTAAAAACGGCGAAACAACTGCCACTACGGGTGAGCCTGCGGAAGATGCGACTGGCTTTGCTTGGTATACGCCCGCTGGTACGCTTCTTCTTGTAGACTACACTTATCAAGGCAGAGGCTACGAATATTCAAGTGGAAATTATGCTCTTGTTTATTCTACCGGAACATTATACGTTGCTCTTGGTGGTGAGAATACTCTAAAACAAACATCCAGTCATAATATGGGTATTTACACGGTAGGTGCGCTTCAAATCGGCAATATTGGTACGCTTACAATTGAAGGTGACAACTGTGGGTGTTTATATTCAAATAACGAAATAATTTTTGTTGAAGATCTTGGTAAAGTCTACTTAAAATCCACAGGCAATGCAACTGCTATCAATTCTTACGATAATGACGAAGATGGGGTAGATGAAGAAGGGATTATAGTCAACGGCGGAGATATTTACGTAGAAACCTTCTATCCTATTTCCGACCTTACCATTAACTACGGTGCTCTTACGGTATCAAGCTCACAATATCCGCTATCTAAAGTGCCCGATATCAGTAACTATGATGGTGACTATACATTAACCGTAAGTGAAAACAAAGACGGCTCAAATCCTACAACCTATAATCAAGACACCATTACAACCTTTGATATCGATAAGATTACCGATTATAAATATCTTAGACTTGCTCCACCTGCAAAAACAGTAATAAACAGCGTTTCTGTTTCAGATATAGATTTACCTGAAATTGGCGAAAGCTTTGTATATCCCGACGAAACGGCTTTAACTTACGGCGGAGAGTATATCGTAGTTGGTTGTTGGATTGAAAAGTATACCGGTACCGAATGGATATATCTTGAAGATACCGAAGTTATTGAGCATAGCGTTAAGTATAGATACGTGCTTACTTTAAGACCTAACGCAGGCTATACTTTCCCCGAAGAAATGGTTGACGATAACGTTATGATAAACGGAAAAGACGGCGTTGTGCTTATGACTTTCCCCGACGATGCTTTCACAACCATGGTTGAAGTTGCTCTTGAATTCGCCTATGAGGCACCTGTAACCGATTACGGCATCACCATTGCAAAAAAGAACGGCACAGAAACCGTGGGCGTGCTTATCACCCCCGAAAACTGCACCGACGTTCTCGGCGACGGCACGGTTTCGTTTGATCCTACAACCAATACCTTAACGTTAAACAACTATGTTTACAATGGCGAAGGCTGGGGAGGAGATGATGTTCCCTGTGCAATTATGGCAGACTTTCCTGCTGAGGGGCTTACCATTGTTTTAGCAGGTACAAACAGCATAACAGTTAGTGGTGTTAGTGGTAGCGAATTTGCTGGTATGGTGTTCTTTGGAGAGGGCGACCTTACTATTAAAGGCAACGGCTCACTTGTCATCAATGCCGGCACGCATGGTATAGTTTTAGTGGAGTGCAGTGGCAGGATAAAGATTGATAGTGGCAATATTGATATTACTACCACAGAAGCAATGTCTGTTGGTATTTTGGCGCTCGATTTTGTTATGACAAGTGGAAGCTTGAAAATTACCACCCAAATGATAGGTGTTGGAACTCCCAATGAAGATGGAATCCATGTCAATGGTGGTGAAGTTGAAATCGACACGACTATGGGTGGATATGCTTTCGTCTATGTAGATTTTGAACATATGACTTTTAATCCTGTTAAGCCTGACCTTTCAAATTATATTGGCGATTATAATATGACCGCAGGCATTAACGCAGACGGCAGCGATGCTACCGATTTTAATGAGGTTTATCTTAACTCTTACAAGTACGTTAAAGTAGAGCCCACCCACGTTCACAATCACGGCACAGCTTGGGAAAGCGATGCGAACGAGCATTGGAACGAGTGTTCTTGCGGAGATAAGGCAAATAAGGCAGCTCATACCGATAGCAATAATGACGGCAAGTGCGATGCTTGCGAGTATCAGATGAGTGCCACTCCCAATAATCCCGATGACCCTAACAATGCACCTGATGATCCTAACGAGGATAAGGACGGACTCGGTACAGGCGCTGTCGTCGGCATCGTGCTCGGCTCCGTGGCAGTCGTCGGCATCGGCGGCTTCGCGCTTGTCTGGTTTGTGATCAAGAAGAAGAAATGGAGCGACCTTGTCGCAGTGTTCAAAAAGAAGTAAGCCATAAGCTTTATATCGTAACAAAAGCGGTGGGCAGGCAAGCCTGTCCACCGCTTAAGATGTAAAGTGCATCTAAATTGACCACACTAGCCAACAAAGAAAAAGGGTGTCCGAAAGGGCACCCTTTTTCTTTGTTTTTCGGTGTAGAAACGGACTTACCGCCGCTTGAACACCATGGTGCTTTTACGGTGCTTGGGGGCGGCGGATAGAGATTGGCGGCTTTTGCAAAGCAAAACGATGGCGCTTAGTCATCGAGCCAAGCTCCGGTTTTTCGGCTTGCGCGCAGAGCCTCGGTTTCGTCGTGAGGGGGATAACGCCAGGGGCCATGTACCTGTCAAATGGTTACGCCTGCTTTGTCGGCCAGCGCCTTTTCTGCCAGGATCAGCGCCTCGTACTCCTCCTCGGTCCTGCCGTTCAACTCACCGCCGATGCCATAGTCGGCATAGTCAAAGTCGTATTCTTTCATTTTCTCATAGCGCTGCTCACCATAGCAGGCAAACAGGCCAACAGTTGTTCCCAGTTTCATGAGATCCCCTCTTTTGTTATATTTTCGTGTGAGCACACGGATACAAAATCAGTATAAAGAAAAGCCTTGGCGTGGCGGTGTCAAGGCATTTTGATATAATTTTGGAGTGATGCGTATTTTTGGGTGATCTTCGCAAAGGCTTGCTGAAAAATCGGCGCTGCGGACGCTAAAAATCAAAAGAATGGTTTGTAAAAATGGAAAATAATAAATTAAAAATGGAAAAAAGAATGTAAAATTTGGAAACGGATCGAGAATTCCGCCGGTCTGCTTTTTTGGCGTGCCACTTGAAATATCGCGCGCGATATGTTATACTATATAAGATATAACGAAAGGGGGTGCCCAATATGGAGCAATTTGATCAATGGCCCGTATTGGGCACCATTGCATCTCCCGCCGATCTCAAGGAACTGCCTGCTGAAAAGTTGGAGACCTTGGCCAAGGAGATCCGGGAGTATCTTGTTTTTCGCGTTGGTGAGAACGGCGGACATCTGGCCTCCAATCTCGGTGTTGTGGAATTGACGCTGGCCATTCATCGTGTGTTTGACTCGCCTGTGGATCACATTGTATTTGATGTGGGGCATCAAAGCTATGTGCATAAGCTGTTGACCGGCCGAAAAGAGGATTTTGACACTCTTCGCGCGCCGGGTGGCCTTTCGGGCTTTACCAAGCGCACCGAGAGCGCGCACGATCCCTTTGGCGCAGGGCATAGCTCCACGGCCATTTCTGCCGCCATCGGTCTGGCAGAGGCAGAGTACCGCAAGGGCAGCAACGCCTGGACGGTTGCCGTGGTAGGAGACGGCGCGCTGACAGGTGGCCTTGCTTATGAGGCATTGAACAACTGTCCGCGCCACCTGCGCTTGATTTTGATCATCAATGAAAACGAGATGTCCATCTCGCCCAACACAGGGCGCCTTGCCAACCACTTGGCACGAATGCGTACGTCGGGGAGTTATTTAAAAACCAAGGAAGTTACCTCGGGTGCCCTCCGTCATATTCCTTTGATCGGTCGTCCGCTGTACTATCTGATCCGCCGTGCCAAGCGTGGGGTGCGCCATCTGCTTTACAAAGAAAATCTGTTTGAACACATGGGAATCCGATATCGTGGACCAGTGGACGGGCACGATACCGATGGCCTGATCGCCCTGCTGGATAATACCAAGCGCTTGGGTGAGAGTGTACTGCTGCACGTCAAAACGAAAAAGGGAATGGGGTATGCTCCCGCTGCATCCGACCCCAATGCATACCACTCTTTGCCGCCCAAGGGCAAGACACCTGTCGGCGAGACCTTTTCCGGGGCGTTTGGTCGCCACCTTTGCCGGTTGGCAGAGGGAAACCGCGATCTTTGCGCCATCACCGCGGCCATGAGCTGTGGAACGGGACTGGAGCCGTTTCGTGCCCAATACCCCGATCGTTTTTGGGATGTGGGGATTGCTGAGGGGCACGCGGTGACCTTTGCATCCGGCCTCTGCGCCGGCGGTTTGCGGCCTGTGGTCGCTGTTTATTCCACATTTTTGCAGCGTGCCTATGATAATGTGCTGCACGATGCCGCCCTGCAGGAATTGCCATTGGTTCTGTGTATTGACCGTGCCGGTCTCAATGCGGGAGACGGCCCCACACATCACGGCATTTTTGATGTGGCGCTGCTGTCGGCCCTGCCCGGTGTGACCATCTACGCGCCGGTGACGTTGGCCGGTCTTGGTCACTCTCTGGAGGAGGCCTTGACAAAAAAGAAGGGTGTTTCTGCCATCCGCTACCCCAACGGCGGTCAAAATGCGGAAACGGTAGCCGCTTTTTATCCCCATGGAACAGACGACGGTCAGCCCCTTGGAGTGCGCGTGTGGGAGAACGGTGTTGCCGATGTACCGTTGACCGTGGTGACCCACGGACGCATTGCCACCGTTGCCCTGGAGGCCGCACGGGCTTTGGGCAAGGTGGGGATCGGCGTGCGTATAGTGCTGTGTGAAATACTGGCACCGTATGACCGTTTGGCTCATATGGTGGCACCGCATTTGTGTCAAAATGTTCTGTTTTTGGAGGAGGAGATCCGCACGGGCGGCTTTGGTATGTGCCTTTGTGATGCATTGGAAAGACAAGGTACGATGGCTCACCGCCATCGCGTGATCCTTGGTACCGAGAACGGCTTTGTGACTCCCGAAAAAGGAAAATCCATGCTGCAAGCCGCAAGATTGGATGCCGAAAACGTGCAAACGGTAGCAGAAAAAATGATCAAAGGAGAAATGTCATGTTAATAACAGAGCGCACCTGCGTTATGAATTTCGAAAACGCCATCCGTGGGGCACGCAATCCCATGAACAGCTGGGCCCGTATGGATAGTACCTATGACGAAAAGGGCAATTTTGTTTTGGGCCCCAACGATCTGGACCTGGCCAAGCGACTGGCACGCGCCGGCAGCGATCACCGCAAATACCTGCGCCAAATCTTTGTGTCGGTGGATATCACCGCTCCCTTGTATTGGTGGAAGGAATTTGACACCTATAAGGTAGGAACGGTTGCCAATTCCTGCTCTACGATGCATAAAATTCACGCAAAGCCCTTTGAACGAGATGATTTTTCAAACGATTATCTGGATGAAGGCGGCCTGCAGGCTTTGGATGCTTTGATTGCCTATTTGGAAGGGGAGCGCGTGAAATTTACGCAGGATAAGACCAATAAGCAGGCTTGGCACAATATGATCCAGCTGCTGCCCTCGTCCTTCAATCAAATGCGCACCGTGTCGCTGAATTACGAGGTGCTGATCAATATTTACTATGCTCGTCGCACCCACAAGCTGGCCGAATGGCATACGCTGTGCGACTGGATCCTTTCGTTGCCCTACGCTCGCGAGCTGATCACCGTCCGCGAGGAAAATTGACCAAAATGCCGCACACGGTGCGGCGTTTTTGCCCCTTGAAAAGGAGATAATGTATGATTAAATATCGATTGCAGATCGGCCTTGACGTGGACGATGTTCTGTACGACTGTAACGCCTATGCATTGGAGTGGCTCAATCGGGAGGAGCAGATTGATCCCCCCTTGCATGTCTATGATATCCATGGCTGGGGAACGGGCGACGAGCGACTGGATCGTCGTATTCGCTATTTTTCAGATCCGCATTTTGTAGAAACGCAGCCCATTTTGCCCGGTGCCAAGGAATTTGTGCGCAAGCTGACTGAGGTGGCGGAGGTGTTTTTTGTTTCCGCAGTACCGCCTGCCTGTATGAGCGCTCGCGCACTGCGTCTGCGTGAGGATTTTCCTGAGGTGCCTGCCGAAAATATTTTGCTTGGCACCCGCAAGGATCTGGTGCAGTTGGATATTTTGCTGGATGATGGTGCTCATAACATTTCACGTTCTCCCGCCACCTATCCAGTACTGTTCCGCAAACCTTGGAATGTGCACCTTTCCGGTTTGATTTCTGTGAATACGTATGACGATTTTGAGCATTTGGTGGAGATTTTGCGTGCGGCATCCTCGCTGGCTAAGCCCGATTTGACCAAGGGCGGCGTTGTTTGCTTGGTGGGCCCCACGGGCAGCGGCAAAAATGAGATCGCCGAAGCTTTGGTTCGTGAACATCAAATGATCCGCCCAGTGTCGGTGACGACACGGCCCAACAAGGCCGGCTCCGACGACGATCATTACAAGGTGGTATCGAAAAAGGAATTTTTCAAGCTGGCCAATGCAGACAAGTTCCTGGAGACCACCGTTTATAGCGGCCATCATTTCGGCACGCTGACCGAAGAACTGGACAATATCGTTTCCGCCGAAAAATGTGCTGTCATTCCCATTGATATTTGTGGCGCGCTCAGTATGAAAAATCGCTACCGTTCCCGGGCTATGTTGGTCTTTACGCGCTGCCGACGCGAGCGCGTGGTGCTGGATATTGTATCTCGCGACCTGGATCCCACCGATAAGACCTGCCGCATTCTATCCTTGGATGATGAATATCGCAACGAGGAGCTTTGCGATCTGACCGTGCGCACCGACCGTGGGCCGGCAGAGGCCGTTCATGCGATCACGGCCGCCATCACAAAGGGGTAAAAACGCACAATACTGAATGAATTTTCTGCATAGAACATTCTATATTGTATAAAATCACACTTTATGCTTGACATTTGCATATTTATACGCTATAATACTAATGCCTTACGGCTTTAATATCTACCCTATGGGGTTGCTTTGAAAGGAAATATGACCATGAAAAAGGTACTGACTCTGGTGCTTGCCGTGCTGATGCTGGTGACCTGCGTAGCCGCCTTCTCGGCGTGCAGCAAGACCAATGATGATTTTGTGGCTGTGGATGCCGCCGACCTGCTGCAGGAGGATTTCGGCATCGCCGTGAAAAAGAACTCGCCCGAGCTGCTGGCTGCTGTCAATACGGTGGTTGACGAATGGGTTGCTAACGGCACTATGACCAAGTACGTGGAGTACTACACCGCTTTGGCCGATTATGCCGAAAAGGGCGGCACCGCCCCCGAGGCCGGTGATCTGAAGACCTCTTGGGATTTTGGCACCGCTACCGAGGTGATTACGGTTTATACCGAATCCGGCTTTGCCCCTTTTGAGTTTATCTACAACAACGAGGTGGTTGGCGTTGACTTTGCTATTATGAACCAGGTCGCCGTGAATATGGGCAAAAAGGTTGTGGTAAAGGACATTGCCTTTGATACCATTCCTACCTCCGTTAAGTCCGATACCGGCCTTGCCGTGGGTGCTGCCGGTATGACCATTACCGATGAGCGCCGCGAGGAGGTTGACTTCTCCAGCATTTATTACAGCTCCACCTTGGTGGTGGTTTCCGCTAAGGATAAGGCGATTGGCAGTGTTGCCGAGCTGGCAGGCTTGAAGGTGGGCGTGCAGGAGGGCACCAGCGGTGACCTGATCATCTCCGATGCCAAGGGCGACGGCTACTCCTATGAGGTGGAAAAGGAAGACGGCACCGTTGAGACCATTGTGGTCAAGGCTGCCGGCGCTACGGTATCCCAGTATAAGCAGTATGCACTGGCTCTGGCCGATCTCAAGGCCGGCCGCATTGATGCCATTCTGATGGATAAGCTGCCTGCACAAACCATGCTGAGTGCTGCAGAATAACAATCACATACAACGAAGGGTGAAGGGGCGAAAGCTCGTTCACCCTTCCCAATGAAAGAGGATTTATGGAACAATTATGGACGCGATTTTCCAAAGCGTTTCTGGTGCAGGATCGCTGGAAAATGTATTTGGAGGGCTTGGGTAACACCCTGCTGATCGCCCTAATCGCCGCCCTGATCGGCATTGTGATCGGCGTGGTGATGGCAATGGTCAATTACATCAATAAAAAGACCGGGCGCTTAAAGGTATTATCCAAGATCTGCAATTTTTATATTACCGTTGTGCGCGGCACCCCTGTGGTTTTGCAGCTGATGATTCTGTATTTTGTGGTGTTTGCCTTTTGGGATAACGGCATCATGATCGGTGCCATTACCTTTGGTATGAACTCCGGTGCCTATGTGGCCGAAATTGCGCGCTCCGGCTTTGAGAGTGTGGATGACGGTCAAATGGAGGCCGGCCGTTCGCTGGGTCTTTCCACGTGGCAGACCGTGCGCGCAATCATCATTCCACAGGCCTTGCGCAATTGCTTGCCCCCCCTCTTCAATGAGTTTATTATGCTGGTCAAGGAGACCGCTATCGTTGGCTATGTGGGTATTTACGATCTGGGCAAAATCCCGGGACTGATCCAATCCCGTACCTTTGATTATCTGTTCCCGCTGCTGATCGCTGCATTGCTTTATTTGGCGGTGGTGTTGGTGCTGACGCGGATTTTGCACATCATCGAAAAGCGGTTGGCTAAGAGTGACCGAAACGGGGGAGGTGTTGGCAATGGAAAATAAACCCTTGATCGAGGTCAGAGAGCTGACCAAAAGCTTTGGTGAGCTGCAGGTGCTGCGATCGGTTTCGGTGGATATCATGCCCGGAGAAAAGGTTGTCATCATTGGCGCCTCCGGCTCCGGAAAAAGCACGCTGCTGCGTTGCCTGAACTGTTTGGAGGATCCCACCGGTGGCTCGATTATGTTCGAGGACGAGGATCTGGCCGACCCCAAGGTGGATATCAATATCCATCGCCAAAAAATGGGTATGGTGTTTCAACAATTCAATCTGTTCAACAATAAAACCGTGCTTCAGAATATCACGTTGGCTCCTGTGACCATCCGCAAAAAGAAGCTGGCGCAGGCCAAACGCCGGGCGCTGTTTGGAAAGTGCGAAAAGCCTATCGAAACCAAAGAGCAGATTTTGAAAGAGGAAAACGAAAAGGCGATGCAGCTCCTTGCACGCATTGGCCTGGAGGATAAGGCTAACGTGTATCCTTCTACACTCTCGGGTGGACAAAAGCAGCGCATTGCCATTGTGCGCGCCCTTGCGATGAATCCCAAGGTGATGCTGTTTGACGAGCCTACCTCCGCCCTTGACCCCGAAATGGTAGGCGAGGTGCTGGATCTGATGAAGCAGCTGGCCGATGAGGGCATGACGATGGCTATCGTGACCCATGAGATGGGCTTTGCCCGTGAGGTGGCGGATCGCATCCTCTTTATGGATGACGGTGTCATCGCTGAGCAGGGTAGTCCCGAGGAGATCTTTGGCAATCCCCAAAGCGAGCGCTTGAAGGCGTTTCTTGCCAAGGTGCTTTCATAAAACAGTAAAACGGTGCGCTGAAAAGCGCACCGTTTTGTCATTTTTATGCCCTTTTGCATAGGCTGACAGAAAGGATTTTTGCTTTTGTGAGGTGCGTATGGGAAAATATTTTGGGACCGATGGATTTCGGGGCGAGGTAGGACGACAGCTCACCACCGAGCACGCCTTTGCGATCGGTCGTTTTATGGGACATCATTTGCAGGGGGACCACCGTCCGCGCGTACTGATCGGAAAGGATACGCGCCGCTCCTCCTATACGCTGGAATACGGCTTAATAGCAGGGCTGACAGCCTCGGGGGCAGAAGCGCACCTGGTACACGTGCTTCCAACGCCGGGGGTGTCGTATCTGGTACAGACACAGGGCTTTGATTGTGGCATTATGATTTCGGCCAGTCACAACCGATTTTCGGATAACGGTATTAAAATTTTTGCGCAAAACGGCGCCAAACTGGACGATGATACCACCGCATTGTTAGAGACCTTTCTGGATGGGGAACGGACGTTGCCGTCGGCGCAAGGAACGGATATCGGCACGGCGGTGGATGCAGGACCGATGGGCGAGCGGTATATGACCCATCTGCGGCAAAGCGTACAGGGCGATCTGAAAGGTCTGCGTGTTGGGCTGGACTGTGCCAATGGCAGTGCTTCGCGCCTGGGCGAGATGCTCTTTCGGAATTTGGGTGCAACGGTCTTTCCCCTTCATTGCACCCCCGACGGCGTTAATATCAACCGCTCCTGTGGCTCCACGCATCCCGAAAGCCTTCAACGGTTGGTGGTGGAAAAGGGACTTGATGTGGGGTTTGCGCTGGATGGCGATGCCGATCGTTGTATTGCGGTAGATCACGCCGGGCGCGTGGTGGACGGTGACGGCATTTTGTATGTCATGGGGCAATATCTCAAGGCCGCCGGTCGCTTGAAGCACAATACCGTCATTACAACTGTGATGTCAAATATGGGGTTATATCAAGCCTTGGATGCCCTTGACATAACGTATGAAAGCACACCCGTTGGCGACCGTTTTGTACACGAGCGAATGGTGCAGACCGATTGCGTTTTGGGGGGAGAACAATCGGGGCATATCATTTTCGGCGAATATGCGGATACGGGTGACGGCCTGTTGACCGCGTTGCTGATTGCCGAGCGAATTTGCCGAAGCGGAAAAAGCTTGCAGCAGCTGACGGCAGGCTTTCACTCCTACCCGCAACTGACCAAGACCTTTTATGTGTCAAATAGGGAGATGGTCATGGCCGATCCTGCTGTTTTACAAGTGGTGCAGGAGGCGGCCGTCGCGTTAGCGGGAAAGGGAAGGGTGCTGGCGCGCACCAGCGGTACCGAGCCGGCTGTGCGCTTGACCGTAGAAGCACCGGATGGCGCATTTTGTCGGAAAATTGTGGAACGTATGGCCGAAATCCTGCAACAAAGGAGGTTTTTGAGCGATGCTGATCACTGATTTTTGGGACTTGTCGCACACCGCTGCTGCACCGTTGCTTCACACATGTCCATATCCTTGGGAGGCGCTGGCGCACCTGCGCGAATGGATTCTGTCTTACGGCGATGGGCTGGATCGGGAGTCATACCACCATCCCATGGAAGGCGTTTGGATCGCCAAAAGCGCCAAGGTGGCGCCTTCGGCGGTGATCAAAGGGCCTGCCATCATCGGTGAGGAGAGTGAGGTGCGACAAGGGGCTTTTTTGCGCGGCGGAACGGTAGTGGGCGAGGGCTGCGTGGTGGGAAATTCCACCGAGCTGAAGGGCTGCATCCTGTTCGACGGCGTACAGGTGCCGCATTTTAATTACGTGGGGGATTCGATCCTGGGCTATAAGGCCCATTTGGGTGCAGGGGCGGTAACCTCGAATGTGAAGGGAGACCGTTCCCCCGTCACGGTGCAATGGGGCACACATTGCCACCCGACGGGGCTGCGGAAGCTGGGTGCTTTGGTGGGGGATTTTGCTGAGATCGGTTGCCAAGCGGTGTTAAGTCCCGGGGCCGTGTTGGGACGCCGGAGCACGGTCTATCCACTCTCGCATGTGCGGGGTTATGTGCCGCCGGATAGTATTTTGAAGGGGGAACGGGGAATTTTCTCCAAACGCAAATAAAAATTATCCGAATCCTGCGAAAAGTCGGTTGACATTCCGATGAAAAAAAGGTATACTGAATACAATGAAATAATCGCGGCTGTGCCGCGGATGGGAGTGTGTCATATGAAGGTTTTGTTGACGGGCGGCGCCGGCTATATCGGTAGCCACACGATTGTGGAAATGTATGCGGCAGGTCACGACGTGGTCGTGGTGGATAATTTTGCGAATGCTTCTCCCCGCGTGATGGAGCGCGTGGAGGCCATTACCGGCAAAAAGATTCCCGTGTATGCAGAGGACGTGGCAAACGAGGCCGCTATGGACCGTATTTTTGCCGAGCATAAGATCGATGCCGTTGTGCATTTTGCAGGTCTTAAGGCTGTGGGTGAATCGGTACGGATGCCTTTGGAATACTACGCCAACAATATCGATTCCACCCTGTCCTTGCTGCGTGCCATGAAAAAGGCGGATGTCCGCAAGCTGATCTTCAGCTCCTCTGCCACGGTTTACGGTACCCCCGAAAAGTGCCCCATTACCGAGGATATGCATACCGGCGATTGCTCCAATCCCTATGGTTGGACCAAGTTTATGATCGAGCAGATCCTGAAGGATTATAGCCACGCCAATCCCGAAATGCAGGTCATCCTGCTTCGCTATTTCAACCCCGTTGGTGCACATCAAAGCGGACGTATTGGTGAAAGCCCCAAGGGCATCCCCAACAACCTGATGCCTTATATCACGCAAGTGGCTGTGGGCAAGCGCCCCGAGCTGTCGATTTACGGCAACGATTATCCTACCCCGACGGTACCGGTGTGCGTGACTATATTCACGTGGTGGATCTTGCCAAGGGTCACGTAGCAGCTCTTGGTTACGAAAAGCCCGGTGTAGGCATCTTCAATCTGGGCACCGGCGTGGGCTATAGCGTATTGGATATGGTCAATGCCTTTAGCCGCGTGAACAATGTTCCCGTGCCTTATCGCATTGTCGAGCGCCGCCCCGGTGATATCGCCGCTTGCTATGCCGACTCCTCCAAGGCGCAAAAGGAGCTGGGTTGGCATGCCGAGCTTGGCCTTGAGGATATGGTGCGCGACTCCTGGAACTGGCAGTCAAACAACCCCAACGGCTACGATGACTAATCTAACAAGCAATCCCCATTGTGCGATTTTCGCACAATGGGGATTTTTTTTGTGCATCGCCCTACACCGAATGCGACAAAAAAAGTCTCGATTTTATCAAAAATGTCTCTTGCGAAAAAAATATTTTTGTGTTAAAATAAGAGAGTAGCAAGAACTGTTTGCGGGACCGCTGCCGCCTTTTTGACGACACTCTCCCGCCATTTTTGTAAACATTGAACGGGGAGGGGAACACTATGTTTCAGGTTGGAGAACACATCGTTTATGGCATCAACGGCATTTGTCGCGTGGCCGAGATCGGTCCGTCACCTTATGACAAAGAGGATCCCCGCACGTTTTATTTGCTGATCCCGATCAACAATCCCATGAGCTCAACCATCTACACGCCTGTGGATAACGAGCGTGTGCCTATGCGCCGCCTGATGACCAAGGAGGAGATCGAGGCGTTGATCGTTTCCATTCCGGATATCCAGCTTCTGACCGTTCCCGTAGAAAAGCAACGGCGCGAAATTTACCGCACCGTTATCGGGGAATTGCGACCGGAGGGGTACGTGCAGGTGATCAAGACCGTGCGCTGCCGCCGTGAGCAGCTGACCGCCGCGCGCAAGCATTTTCCGGTAACTGACTTGGAATACGGACGCCTTGCAAAGCACCTGCTTTGCAGCGAATGTGCCCACGTGCTGGGTATGAGCGAGGACGAGGTCGATCGTTATATCAGCAACCGCTTGGGCGAAGCGCAATAAACCGTACAAAAGCCGCAGGGATATTGTATCCCTGCGGCTTTTGTGGTATAATGATAACACCAGTCAATGACATTGCAAAGGAGTACACTATGAACGATGCAAAAAAGTCCACGCCCTTGGGCGGCAAGCTGTGGATCTCGCTGATCTTTTTCGGCCTTGTGGGGCAGATCGCTTGGGTGGTGGAGAACATGTACTTTGCCACGCTTTCCCAAGATATTTTTGCCAATTCCGGGCGGCAGGATCTTTCCTATATTGTGACTACGCTCATGGTTATTTTTTCGGCCATTACAGCCACCGCTACAACCATTGTGGCGGGAGGCTTGTGCGATCGGTCGGGGAAACGAAAGCCCTTTATTGCTTATGGCTATATGGCTTGGGGCGTGACCATTATGGCCTTTGCCTTGATCCCCATGCGTGCAGAACATAACCTTTTGTGGGTGGTGGCTGCCATTTTGGTGGTGTTTGACTGTCTGATGACCCTGTGCGGTTCTACCGCCAACGATGCGGCCTTTAACGCTTGGGTCACCGATGTGACCGATCCCACCAACCGCGGCAGGGTGGATGCCATTCTTTCCATGCTGCCGGTATTTGCCGTGGTGATTATTTTTATTGGTCTCGGCTCTCTGTACAGCGCCCAAAATCAGACCAACGCACTCTTCTTTCTGGTGCTGGGTGCCATTCCTATGATCACGGGCGTGGTGGCGCTTTTTGCCCTTAAGGATCGGTCGCAGGCACAAAAAATAGAGAACGGTAGTCGTTTTTCTGATATTTTCTATGGATTTCGCCTTGCAGTGATCCGCAAAAATGCTATGATGTATATCACACTTTGCGCCGCTTGCGTGGTGGGGGTCGCACAGCAAACCTTCTTCTCATATTTAATGAATTTTGTCATCCGCACCTTGGGGTACGGCGATGGCTTTATGATTCCGGTAGCGGTGATCATCGTGGGTGCAGCGGTGATGACGGGCGTGTGCGGTGCGCTGTTCGACCGCCTGGGTCGCAAGCACTTTTATCTGCCCTTGGGGGGCCTTGTTGTGGTGGGAACTGCTGCAATGTATTGCCTGCAATTTTTGCAAGGAGCAGCCGCCACGGTGGTGCTGTATGTGGGCGGGGTGATCATGATGGGAGCAATCCTGTCGCTGATTGGAGCATTGACCGCCAATTTCCGTGACTTGACACCGGCTGGATGCGAAGGGCGCTTTCAGGGCGTGCGGATGTGCTTTACGGTTCTGATTCCTATGATCGTCGGTCCGCTGATCTCCATGTGCATCGGTTTGGATGCTATGGGGCTGAACGGTGCGGATTTTGCCCCTACGTATGAGATATTTTTGGCCGCTTCCATTGTTGCCGCTGTGGCATTGGTGCCCCTGTGGCTGGTGCGTCGCGCCAAATAAGCAATTGCCAAAAAAGCGCTCACAGAGCTTGTCTGTGAGCGCTTTTTTTTATGATAGGATCAATCAAAATAGCTTTTGCTGATATCGCCATGCAGAATGCGGCGCATGACGCAGATCAACGTGTTGGCCATCATGGCAAAGCCAAGATCGGTGGGGTGGGTGTGATCTACGGTACAGCAATCCTCAAAGGGGCCTTGAAAAAAGCTTTCTCCGTCAACGTAATATACGTTGTGGTCGCCCTTATCCAGGGCATAATTGTAGGTATCCTGCACCACCCGACGGCGCGCCGCTGTGGCGGTGGCAAAAAAGTCTGGGCGGGAGATCATGATATAGGGAATGTCGGGGTGCTTTTCGCGAATGGTATCGTAAAGCTTTTGGTGAGTGGCGCGCAGATGTGCCACATTGGGGGCATTGTGGTCATAATCCGACACAAACATGGACATATCCAAGCCGGCAAGATACTTCAGCATAGCGTCTTCAGCACGGCCGTTGCCCGAAAAGCCCAGATTGATAAAATCCAGGGAAAGGGCGCGGCTGATCATGGCTTGATAAGCGTTGCCGGGGCGAGAAGCGCATCCGCCTTGCGTGATAGAGGAGCCGTAATAGACCACAGGCTTTTGATTGCGATAGGGGGCGCCTTCGCCAAGATAAGAGCCCTTTGCTACGCCAATATACAAAGCGTCTACTGCGTTATACAGGGGGAAATTGATGGTGACGTAGTGGAGCTTTTTGCCTGGCAACGGTTGCTTGGATTCGTATCCGTTTGTCATACCGGTGGGTGGTATAAAGGTGCGGTGATAACGGCTTTCGCGGCCATCGGGCGTGTCGAGAAACAAATCAAAGCCGGCAGAACCCGAAAGAGGCATGTGCGACAAACGGCCAACGCTTGGCATCACCGCCTTGATCACCACATAGGGCGAGTCGGTGGAAAAACGAACGCGGCCGCCGGCGGTTTGAAAGCTGAGCTTGTGTACGCCTTCGCTAACGGTGGCAGCTACCTCAGTGGGCATACGCTTGAAAACCGGCTCGGTCAGCGGATTGTACAATCCGTAGATCTGAAAGGGAGGCTTGCGCACATCGTGCAGCTCCAGATCGGGGGCATCCACCTTGGCGGCTACTGCAAGGTTGTGATCCAAAAGAGAAATATCAAAATTTGCCATACGTACCTCGTTTTTTACATCTTTTCCTCACGCAGGCAGCGGCGCAATACATCGCCGATCTGCTCAGCGAACAGCTGAAAGCCAAGATCGTTGGGGTGGCCGCCGTCTACGGTGCAGCAATCTCCATAGGTACCGGTGTGAATACGCTCACCGTCGATGAAATAGACGTTCTGATCGCCCTGAGCAACAGCGCGACGATAGGAATCCCAAATCACCTCGCGGCGTCGTATGCTGCTTTCCGCACCGCCAATGTAGATGTTGTCGTAATAGAAATCGGAGCGAGAAATCATGATATAAGGGATATGGGGGTGCTTTTCGCGGATAGCCTGATACATTTTGAAATGGGTGTTTTGCAGATGCTCCGCTGTCAGGGCGTTGTGGTCGTAATCCGATACAAAAGCCGACATCGAAAGCCCGGTCATATAGTTGACCATCACATCCTCGGCAAGGCCGCTGCCCGAAAAGCCGAGATTGATATGATCCACACCCAAAGCTCGGGAGATCATGTTCTGATAGCAATTGCCGGGGTGAGAGGCGCATCCGCCTTGCGTGATGGAGGAGCCGTAATACACGATCGGGGCAAGGTCACGGTAGGGGGCACCCTCCTCCAGCACAGAGCCTTTGGCAACGCCCACATATAGGGCGGTTACCGGGTTATACAGCGGGAAATGGATGGTAAAGCACCGCTTGCCGGGGCGATTGATCATGACCTTGGATTCGTAACCGTCGGTCATATTGTACGGGGGGACAAAGGTGCGATGAAACGCAGAGGCGCTGCCGTCGGGAGCATCAATATACAGATCAAAGCCGGAGGAGCCGGTGAGGGGCATATGCGAGAAATGCGTGACCTTGGGCATTACGACTTTGATGACGATGTAGGGCGAATCGGTGGAAAAGCGCACACGGCCACCTGCGGTGTGAAGGCTGAGCTTTCGTACCCCTTCACTCACGTTGGCGGCCACCTCGGTGGGCATGCGTTTAAAGTCGGGCTCGGTCAGCGGATTGTACAATCCGTAAATCTGAAAAGGCGGCTTGCGCACATCGTGCAGCTCCAGATCGGGGGCGTTTACCTTGGTGGCAATTTCCAAATTTTTATCAATGTCTGCAATATTGAAATCAGCCATAAAATTCTCCTACGTATATGCGTTTTTGGAAAAAGGAGATCAATCCTCCATAATTGCCTTGATGGCAGCAATGCACGCAGCTCTGAAGCCCATCTCCTCCAGGGCAGCAACGCCCTTAATGGTAGAGCCACCGGGAGAACAGACCATATCCTTCAGCACGCCGGGGTGCAGATCGGTCTCGCGCTGGAGCCTGGCACTGCCCTGTACGGTCTCGGCCACCATAGCCATAGCAGTTTTGCGAGGAATACCGTAAAGCACAGCGGCATCGGCAAAGGCCTCCAACATCAGATCCACAAAGGCAGGACCGCAGCCGCTGATGGCGCCGCCAATCTCCATTTGGGAGGAGGGTAGGGTGTGCACGTGACCCACGGCGGCAAACAGTGCGGTCACGGCGGTCAGCTCGTCAGCATTAAGGGAGGTGGTTTGTTCAAACAGAAAGACACCTTCGCCTACCATCGCAGGGGTGTTGGGCATAATGAACTGCACGCGAACATCGTCGGGCAGCATGGCACGATAGCGGGCGTGATCCCAGCCCAGCGCAATGGAAAGGAGAGCCTTGCCCGAAAGCAGCTCCTTTGCGTCAGCGAGCGCCTCCTCGACCTGATGGGGCTTGCAGGCCACCAAAACGGTGTCGGCTGCGGCAACGGCCTCTGCAGCAGAGGCGGCAACAGTAAAGCCGAGAGCCTTGGCCTTGCTTGCCAGCTGCTCGGTGCAGGGGTCAAAGGCAATGATGTCGGCAGCGGCCAGCTTGCCGGATGCAATAAATCCGCCGGCCAAAGCGCTTGCCATATTGCCCATGCCGATAAAAGCCAGTTTCATGGTGAGTTCCTCCAAGAAAATTCATTAAAACAATTATACTGCGTGGGCACGAAGATGTCAAGTAAAAAGAAAAGCGAGGCGCTAAAAGCGCCTCGCTTTTCTTTTCTCATCTTATGCGCGGGTAACTTTACCGGAACGCAGGCAACGAGAGCAAACCGCCACAGTAGTGGGGGTACCGTCAACGATAGCCTTGACCTTACGGATGTTGGGCTTCCAAGAACGGTTGGTCTTACGGTTAGAGTGAGAAACGTTCTGACCGAACACAACGCCCTTTCCGCAAACACTGCACTTTGCCATATTTGACACCTCCTGTCGCACCCGTGGGTGCTCGTCGTTTCATCAAAGTTTTCAATAACAACTGGTATTATACCACAACCTGCGTGAAATTGCAAGAGCTTTTTATAATTTTTTTTCAACAGAATTCAAAAAGCTGTGGGATGGCTCTTTGTTCAATTTGTGGGATAAAGAATGGCACGCATCTGGTCATAGGCCTTTGTGCTCATTGCAGATGCCCATGTCGCAGCGAATTCTTCTTCTCGCGGCTCGCGCCGCTCGGCGGCCAGAAACACCGTCAGACGTGGGGTAGTCAGCCCCGGGCGGGTGATCTGCCGATGATGGCAGGAGGGGATTGCCAGCTCGCAGGTGATCCGGTGCAGGTCCAGCAGGCAGGCAAGGGCCTCTGATAGCACGGTCTCACTCATGGGGGGCAGCTCCAGCAGAGCGGTGGCGGTCATGTGTTTGGGGTCGCCTCCTGCAGCAACCAGCTGGCCAACGGTGCGCAAAAGGGTGTCTGCACATCCCTTTTCCGTGGTCATGCCCAACAAAAGCGTTGTATCGTCCTCGGCCTTGTCAAGAGCCAGCAGACGCTCGGTGCGCGCTGTGACGGTGGGGCGCACGTGGTAGGGGGCAAGAAGAGCATGCAAAAGGCCGTTTTCTGCGGTCAGCAGCAACGTGTTGCCATGGTGCAGCACCAAGCGCTTGGTGCCGGGCGTGCGCTGCCCCAACAGTGTTATGGGCGCTCCCTTTCCCAACAACAGTGGGAGCGCGTGCTGCGGAGCGGTGAACAGCACCGTTCCTTTGCCATAAGAGGCAAGGGCAGAAAGCCCCTCATCCGGGTTAAAATACAGCAGGCCGGCGGTATCGATGGAAACACCCGTTTCCAATGCCAACAGGTGGGGGAAAACGCCCTCACCGTGTGGTACCGCCAAAGGGGTAAGGCCAAAAGCTTGGTGTGCATCAAAAAAAGCGGTGACCTCGCGTTCAAAGGGGGCTTGGCCGGTGGGAAACAGCAGCAACAAATAGGGGGCGGAACGAGGGGCCTTATCCTCTGCCATCTGCGCGGCCATAACACTGCCCAGCGTTAACGTTGGGCCCTTTGCTCGCCCAAGACCAAGTGCAGAAAACTCTGCTACGTGTCCGCATTTCAGGGATTTATGATGAGGAATAGCACCACATCTTGCCAGATAACGCCCACTCATGCTTTGCAGACCGTTTACGTGCAATGCCATACTCTCACCGTCTTGCATCAGCGTTTCCCCTTGCCGCAGAATATCGGCAAAGATGCGGCGATCCTCATCGCTTCCGCAAACACCATCTATCAGCGTTGCGGCCGGCAAAGTGGCGCGCAGGCTTGTCAATGCATCCAGAAATCGCAGCTCGCCCACGGTGGGGTCGCGGAGCTCTCGCAATCGAAAATATTCGCGGCAACGCAACAAGGCCGTGAGAGAAAGCGAGAGGCCAAGCTCAGCTGCCGTATGCTGCAGACCCTCGGGCGACAGCATACCAAAGTTGGTGACGGGACGGCGCTCCGCCATCATGGTATTCATAGGTTCGTTCATGGTTCTACCTCGTTTAGCTGTGCCATCAGGCGGTCACCCTCCACGCAAAGCAACGTTACAGTTCCCAGCTTGGAGCGCAATGGTACCGGCGATGGCGCGCAGACCTCTAAAAACGTATCGGTATGGCCGATGGCCATTCCGTTCTCGTATGTTTCAAAAAGAACCCTACGTGTGGGTGTTTTCAGCGCATTTTCGAGCCGCTTTTGATGCAATTCTTCGGCCACGGCCATCAAAGCCGCAGAGCGCTCTTTCTTCACCGCCTTGGAAATCTGATCGGGGAGCGTGGCGGCAATTGTGCCTGCGCGCTTGGAATAGGCGAATACGTGCATAGAGAGAAATTCTGCCTGCCGTGCCATATCAACGGTTTCGGCAAAATCCGCATCCGTTTCACCGGGAAAGCCCACAATGAAATCGGTGGTCAGCTCCAGGTCCGAAAAGGCGGCACGCAGACGCTGAATGCCGGCCAAGGCTTGATCACGATTGTATTTGCGCTTCATAGCGGCCAGCACGCGGGAGGAGCCGCTTTGCATCGAAATATGGAAGTGGGGGGCGAGAGAATGGAGCGCGGCGATGCGACGAACGAAATCGTCTTTCATCAAAGAAGGATCCAAAGAGCCCAGTCGTATACGGCCAATACCCGGGATGGCATCCACAGCCTCCAGCAGATCGGCCAGCCCAACATCCTGCAGATCGCGGCCCCAAGAGGCGGTCTCAATGCCGGTCAGTACCACCTCGCGGCACCCGCCCTTGACCAAGCCGGTGACCTCTCGCACCACATCGGCCAGAGGCTTGGAGCGCACACGCCCTCTGGCGCCCGGAATGGCGCAGTAAGCACAGCGATTTTCGCATCCGTCTTCAATTTTTACATAGGCACGCGTGCGGTCAAAGTGTGTGATCTCCATTGGCTCAAAGGGGGCGGTGTTCACGTCGCCTATGCGAAGGGTGGGGGCGTTTGGCTTTCCGGTTTTCAGCAGCTCCTTGGCGCGGTTCACCACCGAGAGCTTGTCCACATTACCGCAAATGTCGTCCACGCCTGCAATACGGGCGGCGGCCTGGGGGTCTGCCTGCGCAAAGCAGCCGGTCAGCAGGATCACAGCCTTGGGGTTGCGTAAATGCATGCGACGGGCCAGTTGCCCCGCCTTTCGGTCCGATTCGGCGGTAACGGTGCAGGTGTTGATCACGTAGACGTCGCAGGGCTCGTCTGTGTGCTGCACCAAAAAGCCCTCGCGCTCAAAGGCCTCTGCGATGGCTTCGCTTTCGTATTGATTGACCTTGCATCCAAGGGTCAGTACCGAAACGGTGGGCTTTTCGTTGTGCATGGCGTTCCCTCACTTTTTATTGTTCTCTTTATTTTACCACGATATGGGGCGGCGGTCAACAGCCGCAAAAATATTTTTTGGCACAGCTATTGAAAAAGAGGGGAAATGATAGTATAATGTAGGAGACATCGTGGCTCGGCAGTGATTGATACTGCCGATTTTTTGATGAAGGGAGCAGGGCATGAGACGACTGATCGTTGGCAAAAACGACGCGGGACAGCGTCTGGATAAATTCATTTCCAAGGCGGTCAAGGGACTGCCCAAATCACTTTTGTATAAAGACATTCGCACCAAGCGCATCAAGGTCAACGGGGCACGCGCCAAGGAAAACCAGATCCTTGCCTTAGGGGACGAGATCACGCTGTTCATCCGCGATGAATTTTTCGATTCTCCCGAGCGTGACGATCACGCGCTGGCGCACATCAAGCCCAAGCTTTCCATCGTGTATGAGGATGAAAACATTCTGCTGCTCAACAAGCGCCCCGGCGTTTTGGTGCACGAGGATACGGCCGGCGGCGAAAACACCTTGATCCTGCACGTAAAGGCGTATCTGTATGGGAAAGGGGAATATGACCCCGATATCGAGCAATCCTTTGCTCCGGCGCTTTGCAACCGGATCGACCGCAATACGGGCGGTATTGTGATCGCCGCCAAAAATGCCGAGGCGCTGCGAATTATGAATGAAAAGATCCGCGAAAATGAAATCAGCAAATTTTATCTTTGCGCGGTCAAGGGCAAAATGCCCCGTCGCGCTGACGAGCTTCGCGGCTATTTGAAAAAGGATAGCGATGCCAATATGGTTCAGATCTTCGATCGTCCCTTTGCCGGCGCCAAGACCATCATTACGCGCTATCGCGTGTTGGGGGAAAACGGTGGCAATTCGCTACTGGAGGTGGAGCTGGTCACGGGTCGAACGCATCAGATCCGCGCTCATATGGCACACATCGGCCACCCGCTGCTTGGAGACGGCAAATATGGCGTGAACCGCGACGAACGCGGCAAAGGATACAAGCACCAGGCTCTTTATGCGGTGCGATTGCGCTTTGACTTTCAGAGCGAGGCCGGTGCCTTGTCTTACCTGAAGGGCAAGGAGTTTTCTATTGATGAGAACGAGGTCTGGTTCCTGCGCGATTTTATAAAATAACAGAAAAGGAGGGGGATACATGAGGAATAAAATGAAAGAAATCGGCAAACGTGTCGCCGTTTTTTTGACAAAAGTGCCCCCAATGCTGTGTTTGCCCTTCAGCGCTGTTTTAATGGCTCTGTGCTTAATGATCCCCCAGCTTGGCCCGATGCAATGGTTTTGTATGATTCCTGCGCTTTGGTATCTTTTGGGCCGTTTTCAAAAGGAGCGCATCCCGTTGCGCCGGGCATACGGCCTTGGTTTTTTGTATTATATCGTCTTTTTTCTGATCATCTGGCATTGGTTTATTGACCTCTATCCTATGGAATTTGCCGGCATCAGCAAGCTGGAGGCGGTGGGGCTGATCGCCATCTGCTGGATCGGCCTTTCGTTGCTTCAGGCTTCGCTTGCCGCCCTATCCTTTCCGGTTTTTGCGGCGTTGCTCCGCACGCGCCCCCTACAACGCGTTTCGATTTTGACCCCCTTTCTGTTTGCATCGGTTTATACCGTTGCGGAATGGGCACAGACCTTGACCTGGTCCGGCGTGCCTTGGGCGCGCTTGGCCTTGGGGCAGAGCCAATGCGGCGTTCTGTTTCACAGTGTTTCCTTGTTCGGCTCTTATTTTTTGACTTTCGCCATCGTGGCTGTCAACGCTTTGGCTGCCTATGCCATTCTGCATTTGGATCGGGCCAGACGGGTGGCCCTGCTGTGTGCCGCCGTATTCGGCCTGAATCTTGCGGCGGAGATGATCGGGTACTTTACCGCACCCGTTGGTCAGGGAGAAGGCGTTGTGGTAGCAGCGGTACAGGGCAATGTGGGTTCTGCCAATAAATGGACCGCTGACAACACCAAGCAAAGCTACGCGGTTTACGAAAAGTACACGGCCGAGGCCGTGGCGCGTGGGGCGGAGATCGTTGTGTTCCCTGAAACCTTTATGCCTTACCGCATCACCGAAAACACCGATTTGGGGCAATACGTATCGGCCCTGGCCGTCACCTATGGCGTGACCATTCGCTGCGGTGGCTTTTATTACGCGGATGACAACGTATACAATGGCATCTTTACGGTGTATCCCAATGGCGAAATTTCCGACACCGTATATGCCAAACGTCGCTTGGTGCCCTTTGGCGAGTTCGTTCCGTGGCGCCCTGTGATCGAGTTCCTGATCCCACCCTTGGCGGATATGAACATTCTTTCTGACGATCTGGCGCCCGGCACAGATTCTGTCGTCGTAGAGACCTCTGCGGGGCTTGCCGGCACGCTGATCTGTTTTGACTCTATCTATGAGAATTTAACGCTGGATGCGGTGCAAAACGGGGCAGAGTACATCTGCCTTTCCACCAACGACTCTTGGTTTTTGGATTCGATTGGTGTGTATATGCATCATCGGCAAGCTTGCCTGCGTGCCGTGGAAAGCGGACGCTATATCGTCCGCTCCGCCGATACCGGAATCTCTTCTATGATCGCCCCCGATGGCCGTAGCTATGAGGTGTTGCCGCCGCTGGTGGAAGGGGTTTCGGTTGGAACAATCTATCCTACCACCCATCGCACGCTGTATTCTTATATCGGCAACACGATGGTGTATCTGCTGATCGCTGCCGAGCTTCTGCTGGCGGCTGACGGCGTGATTACCCTTGTTAAAGCGCGCAAACGCAAGAACGAAGCATAAAAAATCCGCTCCATGGAGCGGATTTTTTTTGTTTTACCGAAATGCTTAAATTTGGTAGACAAACCAAGCAAAATGCGGTATAATGGAAGCAACAATCAAGCTTGGAAAGGATTTTTGTCATATGAAAAGCAATGTGATCCCCGAAATCAAAAACGCTCGCGCGCTGGAGCGGAGCGACGATATCCGTATGAAGCTGGAGGGTACCCTGGCCGAGGCGGTGCGCTTTATCGAGCGCAATCAGATCTGCGAGGTGGGCCTGTGGCGCAAGTTCGTCGAGGTGTTCCGTATGCACGGCGACGGCATTGGCGACGTTTGGGTCAGCTGGCGAAGCGAATACTGGGGTAAGATGATGCGCGGTGCCTCTATGGTGTTGCAATATACCAATGATAACGGTATGTATAAGATTTTAGAGGAAAGCGTGCGCGATATGCTCACGGCCGAAGATGAGCATGGCCGCATTTCCGGTTATTCCGTCGAACAGGAGTTTACCCGTTGGGATCTTTGGGGCCGCAAGTATGTGATGCTGGGCATGATGTATTTTATGGAGATCTGCCGCGACGAGGAGCTGAACCATGCCATGATCGCCTCGATGCGCCGCCAGGCGGATTATATCATCGACCGTATTGGCCCCGGCAAGCTGGATATCCGCACCTGCTCCAAAAACTGGGAGGGGATGAATTCCTGCTCCATTCTGGAGCCGATGGTGCGACTGTATCGCCTTACCGGTGAGCAGCGCTATCTGGATTTTGCGGAATATATCATTTCCACCGGCTTTATCCAGTCGGCTAACCTGATCGAGTTGGCCTATGCCGACGAGGTTGCCCCTCACGATTATCCTGTGGTCAAGGCTTATGAAATGATGTCCTGCTTTGAGGGCCTTTTGCAATATTATTATGTGACCGGTATCGAAAAATACAGGACCGCTGTGCTGAATTTCGGGCACCGGATTCTGGATGGCGAGCTGAGCGTGATTGGCTGTAGTGGCTGCACTCATGAGCTGTTTGACCATACTGCTGTCCGACAGACCCAAACCGATTACAAGGGCATCGTGCAGGAAACCTGCGTGACTGTCACTTGGATGAAGTTTGCTGCAGCATTGTTAGAGCTTTCGGGCGAGGCCGCCTTTGCCGACCGTATTGAGCAGTCTTATTACAATGCGTACCTTGGCTCCTTCAACACCCAGCGCGCTCTGTTCAGCGATAAGAAAATGAACGATGTTCCTCAAGTGCTGCCCTTTGACAGCTATTCGCCCCTGGTGGCAGATCGCCGCGGACGCAAGGTGGGCGGTTATAACTATTTTCCCGATCATACCTTTTACGGCTGCTGCGCTTGCATTGGCGCAGCCGGTGCCGGTGTGATCCCCCAGATCGCATTGATGCGCTCGGCTCAGGGCTTGACGCTGAACTATTATGAGCAGGGTGTGATCCATACCACGACCCCTACCGGTAAAGCGCTGACCTTGACGATGGATACCGCTTATCCCTACGACGGCAAGGTGCGCATTGCGTTGGAAACCGAGGCTGACGAGCTTTTCACCTTGGCACTTCGTGTGCCTGCGTGGTGTCAAAAGGCAACGGTCACCGTGGGTAGCAGCACGCAAGAGGCCGCTCCCGGATATGTCCAGTTGTCGCAAAAATGGCAGAACGGTGATGTGATTTTGCTGGATCTCCCCATGCGCGTGACGCGCGTATTGCCCCCCGAGGGTGCTGTGAATGCGGATGTATTTGCCGCCTATCAGCACGGCCCCATTGTATTGGCCGCCGACAAGCGTGTGGCTGACCCCGATAGCGTGCTGGCTCTGCAGTGTGATGAGCAGGGAACGGCCGACTCGCGCGCGGTATATTGTCCCGAGATCCGAGAGGCACACCTTTGCCTTGAGGTTGCGTTGGAAAATGGCGAGAAGGCTCGCCTGATCGACTATGCCTCGGCAGGCAAGACCTGGACCGAGGAATCTCGCTGTGCCGCGTGGCTTTATCAAAAGCCTCTCGCATAAAACAACAAAAAGGCCGCCCAATTGGGCGGCCTTTTTATTTACCGTCATTAGTCGGTAACGTAGGGCAGCAGAGCAACCTGACGAGCACGCTTGATAGCGGTGTTCAGCTCGCGCTGATGCTTTGCGCAAGCGCCGGAAATACGGCGGGGCAGGATCTTGCCGCGCTCGCTGATGAACTTGCGAAGCTTTGCGGTATCCTTGTAATCAATGAAAGCGACCTTGTCAGCGCAGAACACGCAAACCTTCTTTCTCTTGCGGTTCATGGGGCGCACAGGGCGCACGGTAGTTTCGGTTCTATCCATGATAAGAAATCCTCCTATAAATATTTGGTGATCTGTCAGAAGGGCAGATCGTCGTCCGCCTTCAGCTCCTCAAAATTGGGAGCACCTGCAGGGGTAGAGAAGGCAGGAGCGGGAGCGGCATAGGCGTCAGGGGTATAACCACCTGCAGCGCCGGTTTCATTTCTGCTGTCAACAAACATGGCCTCGTCTACAACCACCTCGGTGGCATAGCGGCGCTGACCCTGCTGGTCCTGCCAGGATCTGGTCTGGATCGAGCCGGTCACGCACAGAGCGGAGCCCTTTTTGAAGTACTTGGAAATGAATTCCGCGGTTTGCCGCCAAGCAACAACGCTGATGAAATCAGCCTGCTGACCGCCTGCGGCATCGGCGGTACGGGATTGGAATCTACGGTTAACGGCGAGCGTAAAGGTGACTACGGCAACGCCGTTCTGGGTCTGCTTCAGTTCGGGATCGGCAGTAAGCCGTCCGCAAAGCACCACTTTGTTCAGATTTAAGCTGGACATACCAAACGCCTCCTACTGTTCCGTAAGTTCGATTACTCTGCGTCGGCTACGGGCTCGGCAGCAGGAGCTTCCTCGGTGGCAGCCTCTTCAGCAGGAGCAGCAGCCTTGGCTACAGCCTCATGCTCAAGACGGATCACCATGGAGCGCATGACGTTCTCATCGATGTTGTAGAGACGCTCAAGCTCTGCGGGGAACTCAGCCTCGGACTTAAAGGTCACGACCGTGTAGTATCCCTCGGGCTTGTCATTGATGGGGTATGCAAGACGACGCTTGCCCCAATCGGCGACTTCCACGACCTCGGCGTTCTTTGCGATGATGTCGGTGAACTTGGCAACGACGGCCTTGGTGGCCTCCTCGCCGCCCTCAACATCAACGATGAACAGGGTTTCGTAAGAGTTGATTACCTTTTCCATATTTTACACCTCCCTATGGACGTTAGACCGCACACATGATAGAATTTATATGCGGTAAGGAGACGGGCGCTGATAGCAGCCCGCATCAAGACAATATTTTACCATGATTTTGCTTGCTTGTCAAGTGCTTTCTCGCCAATCATCGGGCTATTTTTCGCTTTCTTTCCGTATTATTTGTACAAAAGCCCGGATTTTTTAAAATAAAAATCAAAAAAGGGGTTGACAGCAAGAGGGACTTGTGCTATACTCTGTAAAGGATTTTGCTTTACAGGGGGTGTTTGCATGTTTGAAAAGAATTTGCACATCGCCTATTTGCTTGATCAATACGCCTGCGTTTTGGGTGAGCGGCACCGCACCGTGTTGGATTATTACTATAATCAGGATTTTTCCCTATCCGAGATCGCCGGCGAGCTGGGCATTTCCCGTCAGGGGGTGCGCGACAGCATCAAAAAGGCCGAGGAGGAGCTCTTCTTTTTGGAAGAGAATCTGGGGCTGTATCAGCGTGCCGTTAAAGTCACGGAGCTGGGAGAGCAGCTGCTTTCCACCGAGATGTCGCAGACAGCAAGGGCCTTGATCAACGAGCTGATCTCCACAGCGGGCGGCAGTCCGCAGCAAAAATAAGAAAGGCGGTATTTTATGTTTGAGAGCTTAAGCGAAAAATTGAGTAACGCCTTTAAGTTTTTCCGCAATAAAGGTAAACTTACCGAGGCCGACGTCAAGGCCGGTATGCGCGAGATCAAGCTGGCGCTGCTGGAGGCTGATGTTAATTTTAAAGTGGTGCGCGATTTCGTCAAAATGGTGTCGGAGCGCGCCGTTGGCAGTGAGGTGCTGGAATCTCTGGTGCCTGCACAGCAGATCGTTAAGATCGTAAACGAAGAAATGATCCGCCTGATGGGCGAGACGCAGGCCAAATTGACCATTGCGCCCAAGCCCCCCACGGTGGTCATGATGGTTGGTTTGCAGGGCGCCGGTAAGACCACCCACGCCGGCAAGCTGGCCGGTATGTATAAAAAGCAGGGCAAAAAGCCTTTGCTGGTGGCTTGTGACGTATACCGTCCCGCCGCTATTAAGCAGCTCCAGATCGTGGGTGAAAAGCTGGATATCCCCGTGTTCACCATGGGTGAGAAGGAAAAGCCCGTTAAGATCGCCAAAGAGGGCTTGAAGCACGCCGAAAAGATGGGCTATGATATGGTCTTTGTGGATACGGCAGGCCGTCTCCACATTGATGAGGAGCTTATGGGCGAGCTGCAGGATATCAAAAAGGCCGTAGAACCCACCGAGATCCTGTTGACCATTGATGCAATGATCGGTCAGGATGCCGTAACGGTGGCGGATCACTTCAACAGCCAGCTTGACGTGACCGGTGTGATCCTTACCAAGCTGGATGGCGACACCCGTGGTGGCGCAGCGCTTTCGGTGCGTCACGTGACCGGCAAGCCGATCAAATTTGTGGGCGTTGGCGAAAAGCTGGATGCCATCGAGCCCTTTTATCCCGACCGTATGGCCAGCCGTATCCTTGGTATGGGCGATGTGCTCTCTTTGATTGAAAAGGCAGAGCAGGCCTATGACGAAAAGCAGGCCAAGGAGCTGGAGAAAAAGATCCGCGAGTCCACCTTTACCCTTGATGACTATCTGCAGCAGTTCGAGCAGCTGCGCAAGATGGGAAATATTGAGTCGCTTCTGGGTATGATGCCGGGCGTGAACGCAAGCGCCTTGAAGGATGCCAAGATCGACGAAAAGCAGCTTTCCCGTACCGAAGCGATCATCAAATCCATGACCTTGAAGGAAAGGGAAAAGCCCGACATCATCGGTGCTTCTCGCAAGCAGCGTATTGCCAAGGGCAGCGGCACCTCAGTAGAGGATGTCAACAAGCTGCTTAAGCAATTTGAGCAGGTGCGCAAGATGATGAAGCAGTTTGCCAACGGCGGCATGAAGCGCGGCATGTTTGGCAAGGGGAAGATGCGCTTTCCCATGTAATGTGTCTTAAAAACAAGACACCGTAACACAGTTTTCCAAAAAATTTATTTATAAAAACAAAGGAGAATTTTAACCATGGTTAAAATCAGACTCACCAGAACCGGTAAGACTCATTCCGCTTGCTACCGCATCGTTGTTGCCGATCAGCGCTCTCCCCGCGACGGTCGCTTCATCGAGGAGATCGGCTTCTACAACCCCAACTCCAAGGAGTTGAAGGTAAACGAAGAGGCTGCAAAGAAGTGGATCGCTAACGGCGCACAGCCCAGCGACACCACCAAGGCACTCCTGAAGAAGGCCGGCGTTATCGCTTGATCCGGGGTGACGCAATGGTCAACCTGAAGGAGATCCTCTCCGACATCGCACGCGCTATCGTGGATCATCCCGATGACGTTGTGGTGACCGAGGAGGAAAAAGGCGACGAGGTCACTCTGACCCTTGGCGTTCATGCCGACGATATGGGCATGGTCATCGGCCGTCACGGCAGAATTGCAAAGGCAATCCGCTCTGTGATGAAGTCGGTTGCCGGCACCTGCGGCAAAAAGGTCAACGTCGAGATCAAGGACTGACGAAACACCAAAAGAGCGCGCACCGCTGCGGTGCGCGCTCTTTTGGTTAAACTGCCACAGTAAGCCCCCTGTAAGGGGGCTTTTGTCGGAAATCCGACAAAGTTTTTTCCCTTACCTTGACATTTCGGGGGACGGGTGTTACAATTACCATATATTGATACTATAACGGAGGGAATTATGAGTTTAACCATCTCTGCAAAGGCCAAAAAGATCACGTGGCTGCTTGCTATGGTCTATTTTGCCAGCTATTTGATGCGCAAAAACTTCTCGGTTATGCTGGCCGCTATTACGGCCTCGGGCTTTGACCCGGTTGCTCTTGGTGTGGTGGGCTCTGCAATGACCATCTCTTACGGTGCAGGGCAGATCGTCAACGGTATTCTGGGAGATAAGATCAAACCCCAGTATATGCTGACCTGCGGCCTGTTTTTGGCTGCCGCGTGCAACTTTGCCATGTCCTTTTGTACCACGGTCACGCTGATGGCGGTGGTATGGTTTGTCAACGGCTTTGCACACGCCATGCTGTGGCCGCCCATTGTTCGCTTGATGGCAATGCACATGAATGACACCGAATATGGCTATGCCGCTGTTCGCATTTCTGCCGCATCCTCTATTGCGACCATCGTGCTATACTTACTCTCTCCCGTTTTGCTTAAGGTGATGGATTGGAACAAGGTGATCCTGTGTATCGGCTTTGCCGGTGTTGCCATTGCCGTTGCCTGGGTGCTGCTCAACCCCCGCTTGTTCCAAAAGGAGGGCGCTTCCTTGCCCACGGCCGATGGAGCAGAGGAAGCTGCCGCGCCTGCCGACGCCAAAAAGAACGTTCCGCTGCCGGCCATGGTCTGGCTGCCCATCGTGCTGATCTTTCTTGGTATTGTGCTGCAGGGTGCTTTGCGTGACGGCGTGGGCGACTGGATGCCCACCTATATGGCGCAGGCCTTTGAGCTGGATCCCGAAAACGCCATCATTACCGGTGTGGTTCCCGCTATTTTCAGCATCATCAGCTTTACGGCCTTCGACCTGCTGCATCGCAAGCTTCTCAAAAACGAGGTTACCTGTGCAGCTGTGATCTTCGTGGGCTCTACGGTTTGCGCAGGACTTCTTCTGATGCTCAATCTGTTGGGCGTTTCCGGCTGGGGCGCTGCCATTCTCTCCGCTTTGCTGATCGGTGTTCTGGTGGCTTGCATGCACGGCATCAACCTGATGCTGATTACCGTTGTACCTAAGAGATTTATTAAAAGTGGCAAGGTTTCTACCTTCTCCGGTCTGTTGAATGCCGGTACTTATGTGGGTGCTGCTGTGGCACTGCCGCTGTTCCCTGCTTTGGCCGAGAACTTTGACTGGAACGCCACCATCATCGCGTGGGCCGTCATTGCCGCTCTGGGGGCAATCGTTTGCTTCGCTGTCGTACCCTTGTGGACGAAATTCAGAAAAGAATACTCCGATAATCCCGAGGTGTAAAGGGAAAAGCCGCAGTTTGCAAATGCAATCTGCGGCTTTTTGCTTGACTTTCATTTTTGCTCGTGCTACAATAAAACCAAAGAAAGAGAGGTGCTGATATGAAGCAGTATCTGTTGCCCGAAAACGGGAATTTTTACAAGGCGAATATGCACACGCATACCAATATTTCCGACGGTGCATTCACCCCGGAGGAGATCAAAAAGAAGTATTCCGAAGCAGGCTATTCCATCGTGGCCTTTACCGATCATGAGGTAATGGTATCGCAAAATCACTTAACGGATGCGCATTTTTTGGCCATTAACGCCGTTGAGACGATCACCAGCGACAAATGGCCGGGTGGCTATTGCTATAATAAGACCTACCACATCAATTTTTATGCCAAATCGCCCGACATCACCCATTGCCCAGTACTTAGCGCCAAAAATATCTGGCAGGAGCACACCAAGGCCTATGCCACGCCCGAGATGATCGAGCACCCCTATAAGAACCACTATTCCATTGCCGGTGTGAACGATGCCATTCAAAAGGCCAAGGCCGCAGGCTTTTTGGTGTGTCTTAACCACCCGGTCTGGTCCAGCCAGGATTATACCGACTATATGGGTCTCAAGGGTCTTTGGGGCGTTGAGGTCTATAACACCGGCTGCTATCGTGGCGGTCAGCACGATACGGTGCAGCCCATGGTTGATATGCTGCGCACCAACGAGCACGTTATGCCCGTGGCCGCCGATGACATTCACTCTGCCGGTGATGCATTTGGCGGCTGGTTGATGGTCAAGGCGGATCAACTGGAGTACACCACGGTGATGAATGCCTTGGAGCGTGGTGATTTTTATGCTTCCACCGGACCGGAAATCAAGGCACTATATCTGGAGGATGGTGTGTTGAAAATCGAAACCTCTGAGGCCTTTAGCATTTCGCTGATCAGCAGCTATCGCTACCACCGCGAGCGCCGCGGAACCGACGAGGCCCCCTTGACCGCCGCCGCCTTTGACCTGAATGAGTTCATCAAACAAAACAACGCTCACGCTTATCCTCGCAATACACCTTGGGTGCGCCTGGAGGTGCGTGATATGCGTGGCAATCTGGCCTGGACCCGTGCCTTCTTCTTGGACGAGCTGAACGGAAGGGGAGAATGAAATGAAACAGTATCTACTTCCCGAAAACGGCAATTTTTATAAAGCCAACCTGCACGTACACACCACGGTTTCTGACGGTGCCACCACGCCCGAGGAGACCAAGGCCGGCTATGTGGAGCACGGTTATTCCATCGTTGCCTTTACCGATCACGAGGTATTTGTACCGCAAAACGCTTTAACGGATGAGCATTTTCTTGCCATTAACGCTGTGGAACTGGCTGTTAACGACGGCTGGCCGGGCGGATTCAAATACAACAAGTCCACGCACCTCAATCTCTATGCCATGGATCCCAACAAGACCGATTGCGCTGTTTGCTCCGGCAAGTTTGTGTGGCTGGAGCAATCCAAGCCCTATATTTCTGAGGCTGCCGCCAACAACAAGTATCGCAAACACTATTCGGTGGCCGCCTATAACGATTTGATTCGCAAGGCGCGCGCTGACGGATTTCTGACCTGCTACAATCATCCCGTTTGGTCGATGCACAATTACAGCGATTACAGCGGTATGCAGGGCTTGTGGGGCGTTGAAGTCTATAACACCGGCTCGGCCCGTGGCGGCATGGAGGATACGGTTCAGCCCTTTGAGGATCTGCTTAACCAGGGGCAGCATCTGGTGCCCGTTGCTGCCGACGATGCCCACAGCCTTGGCGGCTCTGCTTACGGCGGTTGGACAATGGTGAAGGCTGATCAACTGGAGTATGTCACCGTTATGAAGGCCCTGGAGAGAGGGGATTGCTACTCCTCCAATGGCCCCGAGATCAAGGAGCTTTATATTGAGGATGGCGTGGTGCATATGACCACCTCCGAGGCGGTCTTTGTTCGCCTGGTGACCAGCATCCGTTATAAGCATGTGAAGCACGGCACCGAAGAAGAACCCGTTACCGAGGTTGCCTTCGACATCAATCCTTTTATCGAGGGTGAAAAGGAATGCCGCGCTACCCGCACCGCTCCTTGGTTCCGCTTGGAGGTCAAGGATCGGCGTGGCAAGCACGCTTGGACAAGAGCTTACTTTTTGGACGAGCTGCAAGAAGCCCCCCACGAGGAGGAAGCCAAATGAGAATCGCTTTGGTGGCCGATCTGCATCTATCCGATATTGAAAACACACCTCAGGAGGAAGCGCTGCATTGGGCCATTGAGGAACTGAACCACCTGCAGCCGGATGCCTGTGCGTGGCTGGGTGATATCACCGCCTGCGGCGCACCCGACGCGGCCATTCGCTTTCGGCAAAAGATCAGCCGGCTTTCCTGCCCCTCGGTGACGGTGCCCGGCAATTCGGATCTGCGCACGCCTGCAACGGCGCCTGCGGTCCAACGCTTTTTTTGTAATGACCCTCAGGGCCTGAAGGTGGGGAACGTGCGCTTGGTGGGGATGGATCTTTCTCGCGATTGCATTTTGCCCGACGAGCGCGCACGGTTGGCAGCCATCGACGGCTGCGACGACCTTGTGCTGTGCAGCCATCAGCCGGCCAAATATCTGGACGAGGATTCCTTGGCCTTTTTGCGCGGCTGGATCAAGGAGCGTGTAGCCAAGCAACGCATTTTGCTGTGGGCCAGTGGTCATCGCCACGTGTATGAAAAGGGCGACTTTGAGGGTGTCCCCACCCTTTCAATGCGCGCGCTGGATCCGGATAAGTGCATTGGCGGCTCTGCGCAGATCTGCATTTTTGACACCGAGCAGGGTGTGGATGGTTTGACAGAGCTGAGCTATTCGCGCCATATGCCGGCGGCCTGGAGTGATGAGGAGCGCCGCGAATTTTCCGGATTCTTGGGCATCACCTGCTATAACAAAAGCAAGGTGGAGCGTGATATGCCCTTTGCCATCGAGCAGGGCGTGCGCCATTTGGAATGGCGAAGCATCAAAGAGGGAGAGATCTCCCTGCTGGAGGCCTGGCGTCGGGGCGGAGGAAAGACCTTCTCGCTGCATTTGCCGTCTATTGGATATAACGGGGAGATTACACACGCGCCCGAATTTCAAAGTGCCGCCATAGATGCGGTGCGGGCGGCGGCTGATATGGTCACCGTGCACCCACCTCAGCTCCCCATGGAGCACATGCAAAGCGGATCCCCCATTTTTGAGGCACTTGCCGATACTATGGCAGAGGCGCTATTGCCTGTTTCAAGGGCCGGAATTGACATTTTGGTTGAGAACAATCACACAGCCCCCGGCACCAAGCGTGAAACGTTGCGCTTGCCCTATGGCTGCACACCTCTGGATCTGATCGGCTGGCGGGAGGCCTTGCGTGCACGTCTGGGTGCCGATAGCTGCCACCTGCGCCTTGATATCGGGCACGCACGGAATAATATGCCATTCTCGCAGGAATATCCCATTGGTAAATGGTATGGCGTGATCGGTAAAGAGGCGCGCGCCTATCATTTGCATCAGACGATTTATTCCAAAAAGGATAAAAAAATGCACAATCACCATCCCATCATGGGCTGGCACAACAGCTTTGTCTCCTTTGATGGTTTTTTATGGGCGTGGCACACCGGTGTGCTGAACCACGGGCCGTTGATCCTGGAGATTCGGGAGGGTGAGGGCGCTCCCGCCACGTGGGCACGCCTGCAGCGTATGCTGCGCGAGGGTACTTGTCAATAAAACGGACATACGTATCAAAAAAACGCCGACATTTCAGCGAAATGTCGGCGTTTTTTCTTATGCTTTATCGGTAAAGATCTCCGTATCCTCGTTATGTGATAATGCTTGCGAACCTTGAATTCGTCGTTGCGAAGCATCCAGTTGTCTTATACATTTAACTGACGAACGACATTGACCTTTTTCTTCTTGGGGGTGTACAACAACTCGTATTGGCTTTCCAATCCACCATCGGCCTGCAGTACCAGTGTTACACGGTCGGTTTCGGCGTGGGGCAGCTCAAAGCGCACCGTGGGGCCGCGATGGTTGCCGTTCGCTTCTGCAGCGGCGCTCCAATCCAGCAGCTCGATCACCTCGTCGCCCACCTTGGCACTGACGTGAACCGTGCCCGATACCGCCTTGGGGGTGTCGTTCAGCAGCCAAAGCTCTGCCTCAAAGGTTTCGCCCTCCTTCCAGTCAAACTTCGGGATCCTGGCGCTGAACAGGGTGGGGCGCATTGCTTTTTGTACATAGTAGTAGCAGGGCTTGATCTTGGTGGGGTAAGCGATCAGCTCATTGCCTGCGGCGGTGATCCAGGGCTCGTTGTAGTCCCAGTTGATGCCCATGCTGCAGTGGGGCCACTGACGGCGGATCTCCTCAAAGGCACCGCGATAGCCCTCGCACTGCATCCATTGCTGCCCCTTTACCATTTCCTCCAGGGAGCTGGGAGTGCCGAAATAGTGCTCGTAAACATCCTGACAAACCCATCTGCTTTGCCCCCAGGCTTTAAAGCCGTGATGCGCTACCCACGCGGGGGTCTCACGAATGGGGAAGAGCTCGTCCTCGGGGATGATCTGCTTCAGGGTTTCGACGTCGGCGATAGAAGGAACGCCGAATTCGGTATAGGCGGTGTGATGGGAGCCTTGGAATTGCTGGAACACATCGCCGCCCTGGCTTTCGGAGTAGAAGACATAGCCACCGTGTGCCATGCCATAAAGGGGAGAGGTATAAAGGAAAGGACGCTTGTAGTCCAGCTCGAGGCAGAGCTTGTTGAGAAGGCGCAGAGGGGCAGACTGCTCATCCATACCCGACCAGGCGTTGAACAGCTCATTTCCGCCGCACCAAAAGGCAAGGCAGGGGTGATGGCGGAACTTTCTGATCATGCCGGTGGCTTCATTTTCCAGGGTCTGCATATAATTGCCCACGTCGATGTACTCGTTACAGGCCAGCATAAATTCCTGCCAGAGCAGGATGCCTTCGCGGTCACAGATGTCATAAAAGCTTTCCTTGGGAGTGCCTGCACCGCCCCACATACGAAAGATGTTCATGTGGCATTCCTTGGCAAGGCGGATCAACTCCTCATAGCGCGCCGCAGTGATCTCGCCCCAGAACAGCTCGGGGTTGACCCAGTTGGAGCCCTTGCAGAAGATGCGGCGATTGTTCAGCTCCACGGTGATGGGGGCCTCGTATCTGCCCTTGGGGAAGATAGAGGGGCCTCTTGCGCCCGCATTGCGCAGCAGGCGGAGGCGGCGGAAGCCCAGCTTGCCCGTGTGTTCCTCATGGCCGTTGCGCACCACCCATGTGTACAGATAGGGCGCACCCTGACCGTTGCACCACCACAGCTCGGGGGTGTTTACGGTAAACTGCTTATCGGTGCCGCGATAGACCTCCTTGCCCTCCTCATCCAATAGCAGGATCTCACAGGGCAGAGCGCAGTCAAAGCTGCAACGAACGGTGCCCACGGTCAGGTCGTCGCTGATGTCTGCCAGCACCTCGCATGCGCCAATGTGGCTATCGCCACGCGTTTCAATATAGGTGTCGTCCCAGATACCGGAGATCAGCAAACGGGGGTTCCAGTCCCAACCGTAATAAACGGGGGGATTGCAGGATTCGTTGGCCTCGTCACGGGAATTTGCGTGGCCACGTCCGCTCTTGGGGTGGGGGTAAATATGTACCGTCAGCAGGTCATCCTGGCCGGTGAGATGTTCGGTCAGCTCGATCTCGTGACCGCGGAACATGCCTTCGTAAGAGAACAGCAGCTTGTCGCCCAGCAGGATGTCGTACCGATATTGAATACCCTTTGTCACAAAGAACACGCGCTCGCCGGGTTGGCGCTCCAGCTGTAAGTGGGTGCGGTATTCCCAATGGTCGTTTTCCAAAGGAAGGAACTGCTTGTAGTTATCCGCGAACTGTACATCTGCAAAGTTGTGGGCGGTGGCATAGTCCTTCTGGATGTTACCGGGGACGGTGGCAGGGAACCACACGTCGGGCTCGGAGCAGTTTCGGCCTTCCCAAATTTGATAGAATTTCATACACGGTACCTCGTTTTATGAATTTTGATTTAGAATGGCATCTATGGCACACTGCGAAAGCAGGGCTTTTTTGTCATCGGGCAGATCGCAATGACCGCAATGGGGGATCTCATAGTATTGCACGTGTCGCCCGGCTTTCTTCATTGCGGCAACGAAGCGATCCGAATGCTTTTCCTTGTTTACCGCCTGGTCGGCTGCACAATGGAAGATATGATACGCAGCGGCAGGCATATGCGGTGCAAGGTGCAGGGGGGAAAAGCGCTCCAGCACTTGTTCTATGGTGCCCTCCTCGTGCCAAAAGGCGCTGTACAGGGTGCGGGGCAGATCCGGGCGCTCGGTCAGGTGATAGGGGAGATCGCACACCGGGCAGTTGGCAATGCAGGCCACGGGGGTGCGCTTTGCATAGTGAGTATAGACCAGGGCGCATAGTCCACCCATGCTACCGCCGGTGGCCACCACAGGGATGCTTTCAGGGAGCTTGTAGTGGTCGATCAGCACGTCCAGAATTTCGTCGGTCATAGCAACGGACTGGGGGTTCATCCAGTTCCACGGATTGTTATAGGGATGCACATAAAGAATGCCGCGTTCTCCATAGTAAGCGCCGGCGCCGGTTTCGGCATGGAACATTTTGGTGTTGCCCAGCCCGAAAAAGGAAACGACAATACCGCGCACGGGTGCTTGACACACGGCGGTGTTGACATAAGCAAAGCCTGCCAAATGCTCCATGGTAATCATTTTTTGCATGCGTAGCTCCTTTTCCTTAAAACTCACTGGCAAGTGCCGCCTGCTCGCTTTTCAGGTGCTGAATGGATTCAATCACCGGGATTTCTCCTTCCGCTGCGCTTGTGGGGGTGGCCAAGAAAAAGGTGGAATGGCAAGAGGCCAAGGTCAAACGCAGGTTGGTGTAAGGCTCTCCCTTATAGGAAAGAAGCTTGCAGCGGCGTTTGACCATTGAGCCGGAGTGAGGATCCCATTCCTCCACCTCAAAGGCGCCACGCAGCAGTACGTGATGGTCATATGGCGTTTTGGTAGTGTTGGAAAAATAATAGATGTCACAATCGTCGTGCTGCTTGTGGATATGATTGATCATACCGCCGCCCGGTATGGTGCGGTGCAGACCAAGATTGTGAAATTCGGGATAAACGGAATTCAGCGCGCCGGTGATCTCCAGGCGCGACATACCCGGCATATAAATGTCATAAGGTAGCTCAAAGGAGTTCAGCGCATCGTTGACCGTGGTGCTGCGCACCATGCGGGTGCCGTCTGCTGCCGAGGCGCTAAAGTACAAAAAGATGGCCTCGCCGCCCTGTGCATTGCGGTGAATGCAGTAATTACGCATGACCGCAGGGTCGCAGGCTTCCTCACCAAAAATAGCGCGGATCAAGCGGCAGACCTCACGGTCATTTTCGCCGCTTGCATCGTATTCAAAGGCCTTGGTGGGTAGAACTCCTGTGGCCAGTATTTTACCGCCCTCGTCATAAAATTTCTTTAACGTTTGCAAGTTTTTCAAACTGATCATCGTGGTTCCGGGGAGTACCACCACGCGGAATTTCTCGCGGTTGCAGGCGTTATCCAGGTACAAAACACCACCCTCGGTGCGGCAACGGGTATTGACGGTTTCGGGGTGCAGTAAGGTCAGATCGTGACCGGAATAGATCGAGATCGAATTGATCAGGGTCATATAATCAGCACTGGAGGGCGTGGAAGGATATTCATATCCGTCGGCAGGGGAAAAGTAAAGCCCGGTTTTGCTGTGAAGATCATAGATAGGATAGAGCATGGCAATATCGGCCACGTGCCTGCCGCCGCGCAGCAGGGTTTGAGTGCGGGCCACAAAATCGCAGAAATCGCTGTTGGCCGTCAGCTCGTCGGATAAATGCAGTGCCGTGCAGTTGGCACCGCGAGCAAAGGCGTTCATGGCGTCCTTGTATTGACGCTCGCGGTCATGCTTGGCGTAATTGCGGAACAGCTCTGCGTTGACGCGCTCGATGTCAAAATTATACGCCGCGCCCGCTGCTACCTTGACCGAATTGGTGCCGTACATATAGGCCTTGTCAAACAGGGCGCAGGGGGCGTAGATGTTATTGAGCATCGCATCACCCATGGAGAAGGAGCAGGAGGTCAGCTTAGGCTCAGAAAGGTTGCCAAAGGGGGTCAGCCCCATCTCGGTGGCAAAATCCCGCAGCGCGCGCAGGATGCCGTTTTGCAGCAGCGAGGCACGCAGGGTCATAAAGCAGGATTTCAGGTGGTCGGTCTCCTTGCCGACAAAGCCGAACAGGGCAGGGTAATAGGGGGCAGGGTCAAAGCCAAAGCGCTTTTCAAACAGGCGGTTAAAGGCGGGATCCCAGCTGCGCCGGTTGCGGCCATTAAAGCCGATGCCCGAATAGGAAATGATATTCAGCGTTTTGCCAAGATAGGGGGCAAAGGTGTCGGCAAACAGCGAAAAGACCGCGCGGATATAGCTCATGGAGGCTTCATAGGAAAGGTAGTTAGCCCCCTCTCGTTCGGTGTCGTCCACGGCCAGATATTCCCGGATCACATAATTGCCGGCGGGCACCTGCCAAATCAGCATCCCATCCTTTACAAAGGGGCGCAGATCGATCAGCTCGCAAAACTCCTCATCAACGGCTACCAGCGACATACGCTCGCCGGGGGTCAAACGGCGATTGGTGGTTTCTCCACGCTCGCAAATGTATTCCTTGCAGATCAGAATTTTGGCGCGCATGCATTCCTCGCCGATCTCGCTCATGGTGCGGATCACCGCATTCTCATAAGCCGGATCCAGATAAAAGCCTACGGTCAATCCCCATTCCTCGGCACGGCGCAAAATAAAAGCATACATGGCCCGGATGTTCGCCAGCGTGTCGGTATTCAGGGCAGTCCCCATGGGCAGCTGCGGAATCAACGTGCTGCAGCCGCTACGGCGGCAACGTGCCATTTCTGCCTGTAAATAGGATTCAAAATTGGGATCATCTGCCGCAGGGAGGGTGAAATAGTACATGGGTCTGCGCGCATTGGTGGGAGTCATAAATGTGGCGCGGCGCTTGTTGGTGGGCATAGAGTGACCTCCTTTGCTTGCTACTACCACAAGTATATCATATTTTCTTGGTAATTTCCATAGCGTATGTAAATTTTTTAGGTATCATTGACAGCCGGCGTAAAATGCGGTACAATAATACTATATTTGCAAGAAGGGGGGGTGCGCGTGTCACCGATCGAAGGGCAATATCGTAATCTCATGACCCGCCTGGGGCTCACCATGCTGGTGTTTGAGGCACTGTATACCATTTTTGGTGTGATCATTGGCATTTTGCCTTTTGTTACAGATCGCTTGATGAACCCCATTGCAGGTGATGTGATCTACGAGCTGCTTTACGGGCTGCTCTATGCCGCTATTTTTGTGTTGCCGGTGGTGTTCTTTCACTTGATCTCCGGGGGCAAGCGACAGGAGCCTATGGAGCTGGAGCTCCGATTGCCCCGGTCTACTATCCTGTATATTTTTGCCGGTATGGCCGTCATCAACGCCGCTGCCTATCTGAACTCGTATCTTGTCAGCATTTTCAACTATAGCGCTTTTACCGAGCAGCTGATGGAGACCCATAGCGCCGTTACCAACTATCAGCTGATACTGATGGTCTTTACCACGGCGGTGGTGCCTGCCTTTGTAGAGGAATTCTTGTTCCGCGGCTTGATTCTTTCCAATCTTGCCCCCTATGGCCGCACCACCGCGGTGGTGGCCAGCGCCTTGCTGTTTGGCTTGATGCATCAGAATGCCGGCCAATTGCTGTATGCAACGGCTGCAGGCGTTGTGCTGGGCCTGCTTTATCTCAAGGCAAAATCCATTTGGCCCTGTGTGCTGTTGCACTTTGTCAACAACTTTGTTTCGGTGATCCAGACCGCCCTGCTGCAGCGCTTGGGCGAGGAAACGGGCAACGGCATTGTAGGGGTAATGCAGGGACTGATCCTTGGCGTTGGGTTGCTGTGCGCCATTGTGCTGATTTTGCGTGAAAAACGCGAACGTCCTTCCGTTTTTGCGACAGGATGCTTTGAAAAGGATCTGCCTGCCGATCCCGAATATGTTGCTGCAGAGCTGTCCTTTGGCCGTCGTGTGCGTCTCTTTTTCTCGGCTCCCATGATCATCTTTTTGGTGATCTGCACCGTGCAGATGGCAGGGCTGATTCTGATGGCGCTTTTGCTTTGACGAGGTGCTTATGACAGAACAGGATCAAATCTTTATGGCCTTGGCCTTGGCCGAAGCTGCAAAAGCCGCCGAGGAGGGAGAAACCCCCATCGGTGCCGTGCTGGCGCGGGATGGGCAGGTCGTGGCCGCAGCACACAATCACCGTGAGCGTACCAATGACGTGACCTCGCACGCCGAGCTGGAGGTGCTTCGCCTGGCGGGGCAGCAGCGGGGGGATTGGCGACTTTCGGACTGCACCCTTTATGTGACCCTGGAACCCTGCCCTATGTGCGCAGGGGCCATCCTGGCCGCCCGCGTGCGGCGTGTTGTTTTTGGGGCCAAGGATGCCACCGCAGGGGCAATGGGCAGCGTACTGAACCTGCCGCGCTATCCTCTGGGTGCAAAGCCCTTGGTAGAGCAAGGTGTGATGGAGCAGGAATGCAGGGAATTGCTGCAAGGCTTTTTCCGTGCCAGACGCGCTAAGGCCGAAAAAAGGGATTTGCTTTAAAAAACAAAAACCGTTATATAACCAATAAACACCCAAAGAGGCCCCCATTTTGGGGGCCTCTTTGGGTGTTTTCTTATGCCAATCTCTTTTCCAATCTTTCGCGAATGGCCGCAATGAAGTCAGCGGAGTTGACTGCCTGCACCTTGGTGCCGGGCACCACCAGACCAACCAGATCCTTGGTCATAACACCGTCGTTCAAGGTATCAAGGCACGCGCCCTCCAGCTGATCGGCAAAGTGCATCAGCTCCGAAAGACCATCCAGCTCGCCACGCTTGCGGAGCGCGCCGCTCCAAGCATAAATGGTGGCAATGGGGTTGGTGGAGGTCTGCTCGCCGCGGCAATAGCGGTAATAGTGCTGGGTCACGGTGCCGTGGGCGGCCTCGTACTCATAGTTGCCGTCGGGGGAAACCAAAACCGAGGTCATCATAGCAAGAGAACCAAAGGCGGTGGAGACCATATCGCTCATTACGTCACCGTCATAATTCTTACAAGCCCAGATAAAGCCGCCTTTACTGCGGATCACGCGGGCCACGGCATCGTCGATCAGCGTATAGAAATAGGTAATGCCGGCCTGCTCAAATTTGGCCTTGTATTCGTTTTCGTAAATTTCCTGAAAGATCAGCTTAAAGGTCTGATCGTACTGCTTGGAAATGGTATCTTTGGTGGAAAACCACAGGTCCTGCTTGGTAGAAAGGGCATATTGGAAGCAGGAATGTGCAAAGGAGCGGATCGAGCTATCCTTGTTATAGGAGCCCTGCAGTACGCCGGGGCACTCAAAGTTATAGACCGTCTCACGGAAGGTCTCTTTGCCTTCTTTATCGGTAAAGACCAGCTCGGCCTTGCCCTCGGTGGGTACACGGTACTCGGTTGCCTTGTAAATGTCTCCGTAGGCGTGACGGGCAATGGTAATGGGCTTTTCCCAGTTGCGCACGGCGGGGCGGATGCTGTCGATCAGAATAGGAGCGCGGAACACAGTGCCGTCCAGAATGGCACGAATGGTACCGTTGGGGGATTTCCACATTTGCGAAAGATGGTATTCCTCCACGCGCTGCTTGTTGGGGGTGATGGTGGCACATTTGACCGCCACACCGTATTTCTTGGTGGCGTTAGCAGAATCCAACGTGACCTGATCCTTGGTGCGCTCGCGCTCGGGCAGACCAAGATCGTAATATTCGGTCTTCAAGTCAACAAAGGGCAGCAGAAGCTCCTCCTTGATCATCTGCCAAAGGATACGGGTCATTTCGTCGCCGTCCATTTCCACCAAGGGAGTTTTCATTTTGATCTTTTCCATATTCAATACCTCCGAAATTTGGAAAAATAAAGATACGTATTGCGTTTTTGCGCCATTTACCGTGCTTCGCGCTCTGCAATCCGGCGCACACGGTTAAGGGCAAGTGCATAAAAATCGGCCAAGGGCATAGCGCGATAAGCATCATGGTCCGACCGGCCGGGGCTGGGAGTCAGCTTCAGCTCACACATCAGTGGTCCGCGATAAGGCGAGGCGTCGATACGATCCATCACGTTCTCCCAGTTGACAATGCCGTCACCGGGGGGGAGATGCATATCGTTGTAGACCCAAAGGGCAGAATCGGTTTCAGGCGCCCAGCGCCCGTGGTTGTCGTTGAGATGCGTGAGGCAAAGCTTGTGGCCGTAAAGGGCCATCATATCCTTGCCGCGATTGTGGCACTGCTCGTGACCGGTGTCAAAGCAAAAGCCGCAGGCGGGGGAGTGGCCAAAGGTCTGCATGACGGCGGCCAAATATTCTTCACCCTCCAAGTTCTCAAACCCAACCGTTACGCCGTTTTGTTCCGCCGTGTCCAAGATGCGAGCATAGCGATCCAGTCCGATCTGTGACAGAGGCGGAAAATGATAGCCGATGCAGGGGTGTACCACCATCACCTGCACGCCGTGCCGGGCGCAATCCCGGATGCAATCCATCAGCATAGTGGCTACCGCATCTCCTGCTTCTCCTTCACGCCATAGCTGGGGCGTTTGCTTGCAGGGGGCGTGAATGGAATAGTAGTCAAGGCCGCATCGCTCCGCCGTTTTGGCCAGCATGGCGGTCTGGTCGGGCTCCCAGGCTGTAAAGAAGGCATCAAAGCCTGCATCCCGCACCATTTCGATCTGCTGCTGTGTGGGGTAGCGACTGGTGTCGCCCAAAATGTTGATACCGTAGGTTCGTTTTTTTGACATTTGTATCACAAAGAGCGGTCACGTACACGGCGTGCGCGCTCCAGGGTCAAGGCGTAAAACGTGTCAATGGGCATATTGACATACGCTCCGTGTGTGTTGCGTTCGGGCTTGTTTTTGGTGGTCAGCTCGCAGGAAAGCACGCCCTCAAAGGGGGAGGCCTCAATGCGTTCCATAACGGTCTTCCAGTCCACAATACCGTCACCCATAGGCAGGTGGGAATCGTCGTACCACGTAATGATGTCGCCGGTGACACCCAAATTGTCATCAAAGTGCGTGTGGCAGAGCTTTTCACCGTAAAGGGCCATCATATCACTGTTGCGATAACATTGCTCGTGGCCGGTGTCATAGCAAAAGCCAACGCAGGGCTCGTTCCAGAATTTTTGCATGACGGCAGCGAGAAATTCCTCTCGCTCGGTGTTCTCAAACGCCAGCTTTACGCCATGCCTGTTGCCGGCCTCGATAATGCGGGCATAGCCGTCCAATCCCACCTGCGTGGGGGCAGCAGGGGTCTTGGGCGAAAAGCCGTTCATGGTGTGCAGCACCACGACCGGGATGTCAAAACGAGCGCAATCCTCGATACAAGCGATCATGGTGGCAATCTCCTTTTCGCCGTCCTCACCGCCGTTCCAAATACGGTACTCGTGGCTGAAGGGAGCGTGGAGAGAGGTGTAGATCAAGCCGTTTTTGGCACCCGTTTCGGCCCATTTTTCCACGTTGTTGTGATCCCAGCTGGTGAAAAAGGCATCCCAGCCGATTTGCTTGACCAACTCAATGTGCTGGGGGATGGTCAGCTCGCTTCGTCCGCCCTGTATGTTAATGCCAAGCTTAAATTCTTTCATTGTTACATCTCCCGGTCTCTGACCTTGCGTGCCCGATTCAGAGCAAAGGCGTAATATTGATCAATGGACATTGCGGCATAGGCGTCGTGATCGGGTCTGCCGTTTTTGTTGTGACGGGTCAGCTCACAGATCAGCGGCCCTTCGTAGGGAGAAGCATCAATGCGGTCCATTACGCCCTTCCAATCCACAATGCCATCGCCCATGGTCAGGTGCAGGTCATTCTTCCAGCTCAAATCAATGGGCAGGGTCTTGTCAATGGTGCCAAGATTGTCATTGAAGTGGGTGTGACACAGTTTTTCGCCGTAAAGTGCCATCATGTCCTTGCCCCCGTTATAGCATTGCTCGTGGCCGGTGTCCAGGCAAAAGCCACAGCTGGGCTCGTTCCAGAAGGTTTTCATCAGGGCGGCTAAATATTCCTCACCCTCTACGTTTTCAAAGCCAAGGGTCACGCCCAACTTATTGGCAACCTCAATCACACGGGCATAGTTATCCAGACCTACTTGGGTGGGGGTGTGGTCCTTAAAGCCGATGAAGGGGTGAATGACCATCACAGGGATGTCAAAGCGTGCGCAATCCTTTACGCAATCGATCAGCGCGTTGGTCACAAACACACCCTCCTCGCCCTCGCGCCACATGCGGCTGACCTTATAGTCGCCGCTGAAGGGGGAGTGGATGGATTGATAGATCAGACCGTTACGGGCGGCGGTGTTGGCCCATTCCTCTACCTTGTTGTGATCCCAACCGGTGAAAAAGGCATCCCAGCCCACCTGCTTGATCAGATCAATGTGCTGTGAAACGGTCATGCCGGGGACGTCGGCAATGATGTTAATGCCCAGCTTATACTGTTTAGCCATGTTGAAAACTCCTTTCAAAACGGTATACCGTGTGCTTATTTTTGTGCCTGTGCGGCGTAATAGTTCATCAGACAACCGCGCAGAATGATTTCCTTTTCGTTGTCGGTCAGCCCCTTGATGTACAGTACGATGGGCTCTGTCGTGCCGTCTGCGCGGATCACCTTGGCAGGAAAGGCCTCGCAGCCCGCTGCAATGCCCTCGCGCACATCGGGGACAAATACAAAATCGCCCTCGCTGTACTCAAACTTGGTCTTGGGATCCAGCGTGAAGGGGAGAATACCCCAGTTGATGCAGTTAGAGCGATAGCGCTTGGTGGCAAATTCATAGCAGATATTGGCAAAGCCACCCAGCACCTTCTGGCAGGAGGCGGCTTGCTCACGGGCCGAGCCGTCACCCGGCTTATTTGCAAACACGCAGGAGCCAAATTGGGTCACAGGTGCCAGCTCCTCCGCTTTTCCCACCTTGGATAGGGCAAAACGGATCTTCTCCGACAGCTTGCCCTCCCGGCGCGCAGCCTCGTCGGCGGCAACCGCCTTGGAACGTCCCACATATGCGGGGCACCGGCGAGAAAGGGCAAATTCAGAAAGGCGCAAGGGGTTAGAACGGTAAGAGGAGGTCTCGCCGGAGGGGATCAACTCGTCGGTGGTAGTGACGGGATCGTGAATAACAGCGGCCAACTCTAAGAGCATATTATCGGCAAGCTCGTACATTTTCGGCCAGTCGGTGATGTTGGGGCCAAGGATCAGCTCGGCTTCCTTATCGGCCTTGCCAAAGCCATAGTAGCAGCGCTTTTCATAAACCGAGCGATCATAGTGATACTTGTGCATCTCGTGGTCGTAAGTCACATCGGTGGCGGCGGTAATGATGCCGCCGTTGGCGGCGGTAGCTGCAATGGAGCGTGCATCCATCAGTGCCACGCCTGAAAGCTGACCCTCACCGGGCTTAGAGCCCTCGCGGTTGGGGAAGTTACGGGTGGTGTGACGGAGCGAAAGACCGTTGTTGGCGGGCACATCGCCGGCACCAAAGCAGGGCCCGCAGAAGGAGGGCTTGATGACCGCGCCGTTTGCCAGAAGATCGGCAGAAACGCCAATGCGGGTCAGCTCCAGAGATACGGGCACGCTGGTGGGATAGACCGACAGTGAGAAATAGCTGTTGCCCACATTGCCGGTTTTGAGAATGGAGGAGGCCTCATCAATGCTGTCAAACATACCGCCGGCGCAGCCTGCGATAATACCCTGATCGGCCATGACCTTGCCATCGGGGCGGACCTTGGAGACCAGATCCAGCTTGGCCTTTTTTCCAAACTTTTCCGCGGCTTCAGCCTCTACCTCTGCCAGCAGCTCCTTTGCGTGCTGGTTAAAATAGTGAATGGTATACGCTCTGGAGGGGTGGAAGGGCAGGGCGATCATCGACTCCATTTTTGAAAGATCGATCTCTACCATGCGGTCGTAGTAGGCCACCTTGCCGGGCTGCAGCTTTTTGTAGTCCTCGGGTCTGCCGTGGGCCTTGTAGTGCTGCTCCACCACCTCATCGGTCTCCCAAATCGAGGAAAGGCAGGTGGTTTCGGTGGTCATTACGTCAATGCCGTTACGGAAGTCCATGGGCAGCTCCTTCACACCGGGGCCAACGAACTCCAGCACGCGGTTTTTCACAAAGCCGCTTTCAAAGGTGGCACCCACCAGGGCAATGGCCACGTCGTGGGGACCGATGCCCTTTTTGGGCTTGCCGGTCAGATATACCAGAACCACCTCGGGGGTGGGAATGTCATAGGTGTTTTTCAAAAGCTGCTTGACCAGCTCAGGGCCGCCCTCACCGACGGCCATCGTGCCGAGAGCGCCATAGCGGGTGTGGCTGTCCGAGCCCAGGATCATAGCGCCGCATTTGGCCATTTCCTCACGGGCAAAGGAATGGATGACGCTTTGATTGGCGGGTACGTAAATGCCGCCATATTTTTTTGCGGCAGAAAGTCCGAATACGTGGTCGTCCTCATTGATGGTGCCGCCAACCGCGCAAAGGGAATTGTGACAGTTGGTCATGGCATAGGGCATAGGGAATTCCTTCAAGCCGCTGGCACGGGCGGTCTGGATGATGCCCACATAAGTGATATCGTGAGAAAGCATCGCATCAAAGCGGATGTTCAGCTGTTCGTCATTGCCGGAGGTGTTATGCGCTTGCAGAATGGAGTACGCAATGGTGTTTTTGCGTGCCTCTGCAGGGGTGAGAGGGGCGGTTGCGGCCACCTTGCCGTCAACAAGATAAACGCCCTTGTCGGTTAATTTGATCATAGGACTGCTCCTTTGAATAAATATACAGTAATATTATATAAAACAAAAATAAGAAAGTCAAGGTATGCGCTTCAATTTTTAGGGTTTGCATAATATTTCCGACTTTCCCTTGCCAAAAATAAGAGAGTATGATAAAATACAAGCGAATCGGAAAAGAGGTGAACAGCGGTGTTTGGAATGAAAGAAGTATGCGAGTGCCCCATTTGCGGCAAGGAGTATGACACCAACCCCGGCACCTGCTCCTGTGGCTTTGAAGGGCTTGTGTTTTTGCCGTGCTACACCACCGATGCCGTGCGCGAAAAATACGAAGGGAAGCGAAAGGAGATGACCTTTCGGATCTATAAATTCGCCAAGCAGGTCTATTATGGAGAAAAGCCTTACGAAAGCTCCTCGCTGGTGACCTATGAACGGGAGAACCGCATTGACGTGGATGAGGCGTTGGAGCGGCGCGGTCTGGCGGTGGTCGATCCTGCCCGACAACAAAAAAATGGCCTGCCCACCGTGGCTGTCGAGGGCCTTTTGGCAATGCGCTCCAATGTGCGCGCCCTGATCCTCAACACCGACGAGGCCGAATACAGCGTGCTGGATGAAAGCGGCGTGGAGATCCTGCTGCTGGGGGCGCATTTCAAACGATTTTGCGACGGTGGCCTTTTGCAATATCGGGCACTTCGCTATCTTTGGGTGGACGGCAAAAACCGTCACTTTATGGCCGACGATAACGTGCTGTTCAGCAAGGATCGGACCAAGCTGCATCTATATGCCCGTTCCCGACCCGGAGAGGAATACCGTGTGCCACCTTGTGTCAAAATTCTGGAACCGTATAGCTTTTTTATGCCCCATTTTCTCAAAAAACTGTATCTCCCCAAGGGGATTCGTATTGCCCAAAATGCGCTGACGATCCACAACGCTTACACCAAAAATGATAACGGCGAGCTGGTCAAAGTACAGCCCGATTTCGAAGTAGTCTACTATTGAGGGGAGGGGAACGTATGCTGTTGAAAACGGAATGGTTCTCTCGCCCCGCTACCAAGCTGGCCCCCCTCTTGCTTGGCAAGCTGCTCTGCCGCCGCTTGCCTGACGGCACGGTGCTGCGCTATCGCATAACCGAGACCGAGTGTTATTTTGGTGAGGAGGATACGGCCTGCCACGCCCACAAGGGGCGCACGCCGCGCACCGATACGCTGTATCAAGGGGGTGGCATCACTTATGTGTATTTGTGTTATGGTATCCATAGCCTGCTCAATCTGGTTACCGGAGAAAAAGACCATCCTGAGGCAGTTTTGATCCGCGGCATCGAAGGGGCGAGCGGCCCCGGCAGAGTCACCAAGCGATTGGAGATCACCTGTGCCGATAACCGCTTGATCCTGACTCCGGAAAACGGTATTTGGATCGAGGATGACGGCACACCGCCACCCGCTTATGTAGCACTGCCACGGGTGGGTATTGATTATGCCGACCCATGCGACCGCGATCGCCCGTGGCGCTATCTTTTGACACAAAAAGGAGATACGGTGTGAAAAAAACACGCATTTTGCTGATTTCTGATATCCATTATACCACCGAGCAAACTGCCAGGGAGCTCAAGGAGATCGATCCTGTGATCAAGGGCTCGCTTGCCAATGGCCCCATTCTTGGTTATACACAAAAGCAGCGAATGGATTTTATGCTGGAATGTATTCTGCGCGAGCACGCCGCCGCTCCCTTAGATGCTATTTTGGTGCCGGGAGACCTTTCTATTGATGATTATGATTTCCGCTGCCTGCCACGCAATTATTGCTATGGCGTGAAAAAGGATTATCTGGAGCGATTTCCGGCCCCCACTTATGTACTTCCTGGCAATCACGATAGCTATCCCAATGTGATCTGGCAAAAGTATATGGGCACCCCCCGTCAGTTTTCAGCGGAGGTGAACGGTTGCTTGTATTTAATGGCTGACACCTATAACCATACCCCTGCACACAGTGCCTCAGGTTCTCCCTATACGCCCCTTGATCTTGCCTGGGTGGAGGAGGAATTAAACGCCCATCCGGGGATGCCTGCGTTCTTGCTAGCGCACTATTTTAAGCCAGCCGAAGAAAGCACCCAATTTGCAGAATTTTTGACTACGCATTCCCAAATTCGCGCTCTTTTTATGGGACACACCCATCGTTTTGCCGCCCACGATCCTGCCCCTGCATATGGCAATAAGCCTTTGTTTGATATCGGTGGCTTTTCCTATTATACCAGGCCTACCGATGGCAAATGGGATTTCAACATCTTCCATCCCGAATGGCGTTGGGGCTATCAGTTGCTGGAGCTGGATCAGAAGCAGTTCCATAGCTGGCACGTGTTTCCTGCCGTGCATTATCACGGCCACAACGGCGATTTTGATCTGCCCTGTGAGATCACCGAGGTCAAGAGCTACGCACTGTACGATTGATCCTGCAAAAAGGCCGCCGAGCCAATGCTCGGCGGCCTTTCAATTGCACTCAATCCTTGGTTTCAAAATTGCCAAGCGTCATATCCTGTGCGGCTTGCTCGGGCGCAAAATTGCCCAGGGACATTTCGGTGTGCGCCCGATTGGGTACGGGAGGATCCGGCACCTCAAATTCAGGTACAAAGGGTGCTTCAATTTCCAATTGCTTTTTCTTTTTCTTGGGGTCTGTCATATTCATCACCTCGTTATTATTTTGATACGTGTGCCTGTTTTTTATACCAAAATAAAAAAACGCCGATCTCGGTGCGTCCTCCCGAAAGCGAACGCATCAAGATCGGCGGCAGTTTTTTATTGCTCCATACCCTTAATTTCGTAGGTGGTTTCCTTGGCGTTGGAAATATCCACATCGCCAAAGTATTCGCGGCTATCCAGCCCCAGATCGTTGCAGATATTGATCATCTCGGCCACGGTGCTGATGTCTACCTCAATACCATGCTCCTTGTGATACTGCATTGCCAGCGCTTCCTTTTCACCGTGGGTGTAGATCGGCACGTTTTCGTCGGCGCGCTTGGCGTCGCGCAGCTCCTGCAAAAAGGCGGAAAGATGTGCTTCGATCTCTTGGGTGTCTCCGAAAATCTTGGGGTCGATCACAATAAAGGCGTGACAGGTGCCGGCGCTTTGCCCGGGCTTGCGCACATGGTGATTGGAGGTGGCACCGCCCGAGGTGATGGCGCAGAGCAGCTCACAGATCATACTAAAGCCATAGCCCTTATGGCTGCCACTTTCCTCACGGATACCGCCAACGGGCAGAATGCCCCCCACGCCCTTTTTGCTGTCAATGCAGGCAAGCACACGCTTGGCATCGCGGCAGGCCTCACCGTTTTCGTCGGTGCCCCAGTTCTCACCAAGGGGCTTGTCTGCCTTGTGATACACTTCCAACTTTCCCTTGGGCACCACCGTGGTGGCGGCATCAAACCAGAAGGGGTAGGGCTTGGCCGGCATAGCAAAGGCAATGGGGTTAGAGCCAAGAATAGCCTGCTTGGAGTTGGTATGTACCATAATGGATTCGGAGTTGGTCACACACATGGCCATCATGCCTTGATCGCACGCCATTTTGGTATAATAGCCTGCTATGCCATAGTGATTGGAGTTGCGAACGGTCACAAAGGCCATGCCAACCTTTCTGGCCTTTTCAATGGCCAGATTCATGGCGTAGATCGAGGTCAGCTGACCCATGGCAGCGTTGGCATCGATCACCGCAGAAACCGGCGTTTCAAACACGATCTGGGGCTTGGCATCGACCTTGACGCACCCCTTTCCAATGGATTTGTGATAGCGCACCAGTCGCTGCGTGCCGTGGGATTTCACGCCGTAAAGATCGGCCAACAGCAAAACATCGGTGATCTGGGCGGCTTCCGTTGCGGAAAAGCCGAATTTTTCAAACATATCGCGGCAGGCACGCTCCAGCGTTTCTGCGCTATAGGTGACATAGCTCATGATGCTCTCCTCTTAAAATCAAAGTTGATAGTATTATTGTAAAGAAAATTGGAGCTTCTGGCAATAGCCAATCGTTCGCCGTTTTGGGCTTTTCGTTCAAATTTGACCGGCTCAAAGCAGAAAAAAACCGGATACTGTTGATTTTCGTTCAAATTTATGGTATGCTATGATGAGAAGGGGGCGTGAGACGAATCATGCAGGAGAGCAGCTTTGACCACGGCTTTGGCACCGTGTGGAAGGATGTTTATGTCCACCGCAGAGAGGGATACTATACCTCGGTCAGTGATTTCCACCGGCACGAGTTTTACGAATTGAATCTGATTCTTTCAGGCAATGTCAATATTTTGTTGGGTGACCGTGCCGAGCAGGGGCGCGGCTATCATCTGGTGTTGACACAGCCCGGCGTGCCCCATTATATTTCCTGCAAGCCCGATACGCTTTACAGCCGCTTGTATCTGGCCTTTTCTACCGATTTTGTCAGTACGATTCCCGAATGGGTGCAGCTTTGCTCAGCCTTTGGAGAGCAGGGCACCGTTCTGACCCTGACCGCAGAAAGCTGCCACCGTCTGCAAGCCTTGATCCAGCAGATCGGCGGCGAGACCTCATCCTTTCGCCAACGAATGCTGGTGGGCTATCTGATGTCGCTGATCGGCGAGGAGGCAGGCGAGCAACCGACCGATGTCGCGCGCACTCCTGCCTATATTTTACAGGCGTTGGCCTATATCGAGGAGCATTATGGTGAAAAGATCGTGGCTGCCGCACTGGCTCACCACCTGAATGTTAGCCGAACCACTCTGATGACCGAGTTTAAGCGACACACCGACCGTACTGTTGTAGAATACCTCACTCATTGTCGCATCCGCCATGCTACGCGGTTGCTGCGCGAGGGTAAAACGCTGGAGGATGTGGCCGCCCACTGCGGCTTCGCCGACAGCAGCGGACTGGTGCGCTGTTTTAAGCGTTGCTATGGTACCACGCCCCGTCGCTATTTGGCGCAGGGAAAATAAGAAAGCGAGCGACTGCGGTCGCTCGCTTTCTGTTAATCCAGATCAAACTGCCTGCTGATTCTTTTGGACATATGGCGGTAACGCTTTATGGTGGCGCGGTATTTGCGCTTCATAGGCAACAGCGTGACATCATAAGGGGAACCATCCAACTTCATATCGTCCAGCAGAGATTGCATGACCTTGATATTGCCGGGCAGCTTTTCAGCGGCCTTTTGCATTTTTAAAAGCTCGCGCTCCAGCTGTCGTGCTTCCTCGGTCTCCAAGCCATAAGGACCCTCGTCCTCCAGGCGCAATGCCTCCAGGCAGCTTTTGATACAAAGACAGCTGTCCAGTTCTCCATCTTCAAACATGCAAAACCCTCCCTTGCTCGGTCACGTTACAACATTGTTATTATAGCACAAACCATTGCTGTTGTCAAATATGATTTTCGGGGGCGAGCTGAATACGTACTGCAGCTACAGCGGCAGGGGGAAGGGTGATGCGATCCCCTTCGACGACAACACGCTTTACGGTAAAGATATCGGTGTTTACAGGAGTGATCTCGGTGGCAGGATCGGTGGCAATATAGTGCATCTCGGCGCTTTCGATCCGGCGGCCACCAAGCTCCAGCACAAGCTCCTGCGCGCGCTTCATATCAATGTTGGCCAAATGCAGGAATACCGTGTCGTCGGTCATGGACGCTACAGCATCCACAGCACCCTTGTAGGTCAGATCCAATGCGTGAGTACCCTGATGCTTGCCAAACAGGCTCATTACGGCACCAACGGGCTGCAAATAGGGCTTGCCTGCGCGGATGGGAGTGGGCAGCATGACGGCGTTGACCTGCCATACGTTGCCAAAGAAGTCGGCCATGGTGGCAATGTCCAGCACATCGCTGTGACGCATAATGGTGTTCAAGCAACGGGCATAGGCCACGCCGGCACCCCAAGAGGAAAGCACCTCGTTGCGGTTGCGACCGGGCAGGGCAAAATGTCCCTCGGTCATGGCCAGGCGCTTGCTGCCACAGTTGGCGCGCATTAGCTTAATGTGATCATCCAAAGACTTATAAGCGTGCATCAGGTGGATCCACGTGCATTCGTAATTGTCGCGGTACTCGGTGCCGGTGAGAGGGGAATTCTCCAGACCGGAATTGAAGTGGTGATGAAAGGCGATAGCATCAATGCCGTCGGCCTCGCTCATGATCTTACACCAGTTGGCCTTGTCGTGGGCACCTTTGTTATCGCCCCAACCGATCAGATAGATCGAGGGGTCCTTTTCTCTCATAGCCGCGGCAAAGCGTTGGGTGGTCTCATAGCACCCTTCGGCCGTGAAGCCGTAATGTCGCTCTGTGTTGCGAAAACCAACGGTACGGTACGAGGTTTCGTTACCGATCTGCCAATATTTTACCCCAAAGGGCTCGGCGGCACCGTTGGCAATGCGCAGGGCGTTTTCGGGGTTGTTGCAGTAATCCACCCACGCGGCGGCTTCCTCGGCGGTGCCCATACGCAGGGTGTCGTTTTTGGGGCGCTGCCAAAAATCCAAGCCCTCCGACTCCATATTGGCCACGATCAAGGGGGCGGCCTTTACTTGCTTACAAAAGTCCAGAAATTCGTGGGTGCCTACCTGGTTGTGATAAATGCCGCTCCAGGCATGGTTGATCATCGGAACGCGCTCGCAACGCTTGCCCACCGCTTCGCGCCAATGGTAATAGGAGGCAAAGCAACCGCCAAAGCGGACCATAGTGGGGCCCAGCTCGCGGATCTTATCCATGACCTCGGGGAACCATTCGTTTTCCACAAAATCCCAAGCGGCATCGACCGAGGCATCTGCCACCCCAAGGGGCTCCATAAATTGCATATACAGATAAGGGGAGATCGAATGCTTTTTTTGCGTGCTGATATTTAACGTGATCATAGCGCTTCTCCTTTGACTTAATACCGTTATTCTACACCCGTTTGCGGAAGATTGCAATGCAAGAGCAAGACTTTTTCGCCCGTTCTATGTCCGAATATTAAAGTTTTTGCTAAAAACTTGATTTTTTACAATACTTATGTTATACTGCAGATATGGAAAAGAACATACAAAAAAAGCCCCCATTCTACGCGGTAGACCTGGGGGGGATTCAATTAAAGGTGTTTATCGTGGGTGCCGATCCGCGCATCAAAAAACGTGCCAGAACCGAACGCGACCCCGAGGGGATGAGAGGGGTACATACGCACTTTGCCTACGAGGTGTTTTTTGTAACAGCAGGCACCCTGCGCTTGGTTACCGAGGACGATACCAAAGAATACCGCCGTGCCGTGCTGGTGATCCCACCCCACGTCAATCACTATTCTGCCCCCGATCGAGAGGGCAGCTTTTGCTTGTTGTTTGCGCCGGAGGAGGGCACAAACAGCGAAACGGTATTGAAAAAACGGATGGAAGCCGGCGTTTGCGAGCTGCCGCTGGATGAGGACATCGCCTTTTATATCGATCGCTTGGCAAAGCGTTATTGTGAGGATACTCCTACAGCCCAGCGCGACGTGGAGTTGCTGATCTCCCTGATCTTTAATCGCATGTTTGCGGTGCTGAAGCCAGATCAACCTGCCCCCAAGCGCACAGGCGCAGTCTCACACATTGGCGCCATTGACAGTTATATCAATCATCGACTTTCCAAACGCATCACCCTGACCGATGTGGCGGAGCACGTGTATCTCAGCACCAAGCAGATCTCTCGCATTATCGAAAAGGAATATGGCTGCTCCTTTTCGGAGCTGGTTGCCACCAAACGACTGGCTCGCGCCGAAATGCTGCTGAAAAACACCGATATGCCTGTTTCGCAGGTGGCCTCTGCCGTGTTTCCATCCTCCGAGGGGTATTTCTATGTGCTGTTCAAAAAACGCTTCGGCATCTCCCCCCTCCAATACCGCAAGGAGAGCCGGAACTTCAAATAAACAAAAAGCCGCACACGGTGCGGCTTTTTTGTGTTTTATTTAGGCATTCGGTCTTTTCTTGACTTCATGCCATAGTAGGAGTTTCCTTGCCACGAATGGTCATAAAAGACGATTTCCGGTATCATCACGCCGGCCTCAAAAAAAGGATTGTGATAATAATTCTTGGCGGGAATGGAATAAATTTTGGCTAATATACCATTTTCGATAAAGAACAATTGGTTTTTCAATACTTGTAAGGGCGAACAAAAGCAGTGCAATTCTTCAAAGCCCTCGTCTATATAGATTTTGGCACAGACATAGCACTCATCTGCCGAATTATACACGCCGTCGTTCCCTTTGTATTTTATGTTCATGTCATTGGCGTAAATGTCCGTAGCCGGGATATTTTGCGCCAAAAGATAGTTTTTCCCGGCTTCACTTAACGGGAGGGCATCAAGCTGGCCGTTTTCGGCGTGCGTGCTGCCCGGAATGTAAAACTTTACTTGTTTGCCGTGTTCCTTTAATTCGTGGTAGAGTGCTATTCCTGCGTTTAAGCGGCTACAAAATTCCTCGTTGGGTGTGTCGCCGTTGACAAGAGGATGTTGTGCAGATATTTGAATCAGAACACGTTTGGGATCAGCGACTTGCGTTTGTAGGGCGTGTTTGTATTTTTCGGCCCAATACACCTCTGCAGTATTTTCCCATGATGGGCTAATGTTCCAAACCGTGTTAAAATGTTCTGTTAACATATAAACAAAATTATCGTTTTCTTGCTGCAGCGCGGCGGTTTGACAGTCCATTCGGAACAAAATATGCTCCTTGGCTTTTGCAGGGGGGAGCGTAATATTTAGCCATACCGAGGTTTTAGCCTTGGGCGAATTTTCGTCAAAAGAAGCAATGACCAAAGGGAGCCGATATTCACTGGAAAAGTAGCGGACCTGCAGCTTGTTTTTCGATCCGCGGTTCAGATTTTCTAAAATTTCGTGTACCCGATCCACTTCCAGATCTATGTTATCCTCAAAGGAGCGATAAGAAAATTCATGCTCCATGTTTTTGATATCCTTCAAAAATGGATTGTTTTTGCGAGAAAGAAGGATCTCGATCTTCGCACCTCTTGCCAATGCCTTTTTGATCATTTCCTGCTTTTTGATATCACTAAAAAAGCCTATGCCCGTTACAAAAATCAATTTGATCGTGTGAGCGTGAGAAAAAATGTAGCGGTATTCCTTTTCTGTAATATTTTTGTTGGATATGGAAGAAAGAAATCCATATTTTGAAAGCTCATTTGCAAATGTAATTTTGCTGATATATTTTTTTGTGAAAATAACAGCAATAAAGCCCGTTATGGCGGCCACGATCAGAGACTTTAGAATGTCGCTCCAAAAAGCGATGTGATCAATGCTTGTCCAAAGCGCAAGATAATGATTAGGCATGGCAAGAACTCCTTGTTCTTTCGATGAGATGAAGCCGTGTGCGACAGGATTGGTGTTACAGTTACGTAAGACCACTCCATTGGTGTGTAGTTATAGTGTAACATATATCGAACAGTTTGTCAATTTCGATTACAGGAAAAGAGCGGCGACCGTTTGTGTACTGCTGGCTGCGACTCATATGCTACTTTGCACCGTCGCACATTTGTTGGATAACCCAGAACGCAAAAAGCTCCCATCGCTTTGTGCGATGGGAGCTTTTTGGCACCCGCAGCGGGAATCGAACCCACAACTAACCCTTAGGAGTTTTTATTGGTGTTCATTTCTATCTGTGTGTGGGTGTTTTTCTTGCAAAACAAGCGTAAAATCGACCGAAACGATAGATCTTACGCTTGGTAGGTTGTGTGTTTGTTGGTGGTTTTTGTAGTGCTTTGTAATGTGCGGGTGTACAATGGGTGGACAAAAAGTAAAGTGCGTTTATTTGGTTTCGTTGCCATAAATCCGATCAATTTTATCGTTTATTTTTGTTTTTGCCAATAATTCACTCTGCATATTATTCAGAACAGACATTTTTTCGTCAATTATTAGAGATTGAAAATGAGCGTGGATGTTATCATACAAAATGTATTCATCATAAGAGCCTTCTTCATAATTGGTGATAACAGCGTTAATTCGGTTGTTCGCTGTGTAGTCATATTCAGCCAAAGCTCTAATCATAGAAATCATTAAAGCTTTAATGCCGTTTATAGTATTTTCTTTTGGCTTCCATATTGTATTGCAATAGTCATCTATTATTGAGTACATTGAATCAAAATCAAAACTGGCTATTCGGTTAATTCTGTTATATAAGTCTATTACGAGTGGTTTATTATATGCGTGGTTGTTCAGCTTTAATTTTTCAAGTTTCTCGAAATCATCTTTATCCAAATTAGTAAAATTTATGTTGTAATTAACCTTGGTTCCCTTATGAGAATACCAATTAGCAACAGATCTTATTAAGTTTACGCAAGTTATGAATTTTGTATTGAAATCTCGTTCGTATTCGAATTTTATGGAATAAAAATTTATAAAGGCTAACGTACCGCTTAGAAAAGCTCCGCCCACAAGTGATATGAATATGTTCAAAAACACTTCAAAAACAGGATGGCAATTTTTTAATGGAGTAAAGACACATATACACAAAATACTTAGTAAAAATGAGACTAGCGAAATCCAAAAAACTAATTTATTTATTTTCATCAATGTTCACCTATGATTTTTTATTATATTATAGCATAAAGCATAATAAAATCAATGTATTTTACAAGCATACAAACCGTTGAAAATACTCTTTTGGGGAACAGGATAAGAGGAGGGGCTAAATTGCCATCACTGCGTGAATTTAGCCCCTCCTCGATTGCTCAAAAGCGGGATACCCGCCTTTATTATTTGGTTGAAAGTATTGCTGAAAGTGCAGCCAATATTTCCAGAGGATGCTTGGCTTTGTCTATGGATTGCTTCAATAGTTCCTTATCTAAATCGGTTAGCGGATGATTTGAATGATCAACCAGTAATTTCCACATAGTTTTAACTTGTTGTTCTGTCATATCAAAGTCCTAAAATTTGTTTTTTCTTTTGCTCATAATCTTCTTGTGTAATCAATCCGTCATCAAGCATTTCTTTTAATTCTTGGAGTTTCTCTTTTGAGGAAGTGGGAGTTTTTGAAAAAGCTCCCGCAAAGGGCGTTACTGCATCTTCAAGTTTTCTTGCATTTAACACAAATTCAAGTTCTGAACATACAGCATGCAAACTTTTTCTCGCTTCTTTGTAAATGTTAGTAGACTTGTTAATGTTTCCGCCGTTTATAAATGCTATATTAAGCTGAGTGTTTGCAGAATCGTTTATGCGAATAATTAATTCTAATTGAGAACACATTTCGTTTATTGACCTGCCGACATTACTGCCTACAATCATTCCACCAAGTCCGAAAAACGCTCCGCCTATCAATGCACTACCTGCCGTTCCTTCTACTTCGCGCCTGCCATTTTCATATACTTCGTAATTGATGATGTCAGAAAAGTTATAGGTTTTTGAAAAAGTGGATTTTACTTGATAGATAAACTTTTTGTTTTTGTCGTCAATTAAAAGTTTTTTGGTGGTTCGTCCCTTGCCAAAAATCATTATAATTTTAGACAATACAAAATTGCTATCAGGGATCCCTGCTTGAGGGGTTAATGCTTCGATGCCTTCGGGCAAACAGGCAATATGCTTGCACATCATATAGTCGATAATCCAACCGTAGTCGCTTCTAGTTTTATATACATACATAAACCAAATGCAAACAAACAAAGTGGAAATGAAAAAAAGCAAACTTAAAGTGAGCAAAGCCCTTTCAAACAAGAGAGACAGCACTACACATACAAGCATCATAATACATGCGACAACACCCAAATATGTGGAAAACAACCAAAGTGCCTTCCTCTTTTTAATAATTTGAATTGGATCGATATTCATATGGTACTCTCCTAATTTGAATTGACGGAATGATCCTTCCAAAATCAATATGGCACCCCCAACGGGAATCGAACCCATAACTAACCCTTAGGAGGGGTTTATTATATCCATTTAACTATGGAGGCGTGCTATTTAATTGTGATTTTCGCTTGGGTGTACAAAGGGTGTACAAAACAGCGATTAGCAGGTTTAGGACACAAAATCCTTGTAGTGTTTGAGTCTATCCTCATAAGGTTTCATTCTATCCTCGCGGATAGACCTACCGATTAGGAGGGGCTTGTTATATCCATTTAACTATGCAGGCGTATTCAATTTTTGACACCGTATCGGCGTTTTTGTCGCATTTTGCTGCCAAATAGGTGCTGTTCGGCAGCAGCAACAGTGGAGCATCGCCCCGACACAACGGCTTGTGCATTACAGAGTATACCACATTTCGGACAAAAAGGCAAGAGCTTAAAAAAGCTTTTGGCAAGATTTTATGTGCGGTCAAGTGTGTTCCGTGCTCGCCAGGGAAAGTAAAAGTATGAGTTTCTTGAAATTTGATCGCAAAAAGTTCAAAAATCTTGGAAAAAGAGCTTGACATTTGCTTCTTGATTATGTTATAATAAATGGCCGCTTGAAAAAGGCTATGTGAAGTGTATCCTCGCGATACCGCCTGAGATCAGCGAGTCTATAAGAAAGAGAGGTGCTTTTCGTGTACGCAATTATCGAAACCGGCGGAAAGCAGTACAAGGTCAACGAAGGCGACGTTATCTTCGTTGAAAAGCTCGGCGTTGCTGAGGGTGAGACCGTAGAGTTCACCAATGTAAAGGCTCTGTCCAAGGACGGCGCTCTGGTTGTTGGTACTCCCGTTGTTGAAGGCGCAAAGGTTACCGCTACCGTTGTAAAAGAGGGTAAGGGTAAGAAGGTCGTTGTCTTCAAGTACAAGTCCAAGAAGAACGAGAAGAAGAAGATGGGCCACAGACAGCCCTACACGAAGGTTCAGATCAACGCTATCGTTGGTTGATCATGACGACCATCACATTTTTCAGAAGCGACGGTATCTTTTACGGGTTTGAGGAAAAGGGCCACGTTGGCTATGGCGAGTGGGGCAGCGATCCCTTCTGTGCAATGCTTTCCTCCCTGACCATGTACATCGTTGACGCCATTGAGGAGGTCTATCATGGCGAGGTCACTTACGATATCAACGACGGTGACACGGTGATTACCATTCGCTCCAAATCCGCTCTCCCTGCCTATGAGGCTGATGAGCGCGTACGCTTTGCCGTTTCGGGCTTGTTCCTTACGTATTATACGATGCTTGAGGATATGCTGCTCCACGGTGATATGTACGAGTTCACGGGGGACGGTGGCCTCGTCGTAAAGGTCGAGGACAAAGAATTTTGACCAAAACCGCCATTGGCGGTATCCGCACACGCACGTGTGTAATTTGATAAGGAGGATTTTCGAACCATGTTGAGAATCAGCTTGCAGTTCTTCGCCCACAAGAAGGGCGTTGGTTCTACCAAGAACGGCCGCGATAGCGAGTCCAAGCGTCTTGGTGTAAAGGCAGCAGACGGCCAGACCGTAACCGCCGGCAGCATTATTGTTCGCCAGAGAGGCACTGCTATTCATCCCGGCAACAACGTTGGCATCGGCAAGGACGACACCCTGTTTGCTCTCATCGAGGGTAAGGTGAAGTTCGAGCAGAAGAGCCGCGACAAAAAGCAGGTTAGCGTTTACGCCGACTAAATTTTGTACAGAATAAAAAGGGCGCGCCATCATGGCGCGCCCTTTTTAGCATTGCCAAGAGGTGGTCGACGTACTTTTGTACGCCTTGGCCCCCCTTGGCAATGCATCTGCCCCAAAATCGATTGTCGCAACAATCTTTTTTGAAAAAAGCCAAAAAAATTCAAAAACCCCCTTGACAAACCCGTTGTTTTTTAGTATAATATATGAGTCGCAGCACGGAGAGATGGCTGAGCTGGTCTAAGGCGCACGACTGGAAATCGTGTTAGGGCTAATACCCCTACAAGAGTTCGAATCTCTTTCTCTCCGCCACGACAAAAGGACGTCCGAAAGGGCGTCCTTTTTGCATTTAAAACACCTCCAGGCAGCGCTTTTGCACGCTGACGTCCGGGTGCAGATACGTATCGGCGGTGATCGCGATATCAGAGTGGCCGAGCACGTCGGAAATGATTTTGAGATCCACGCCCTTTTTCAACATCAACGTAGCGTAGCTGTGCCGGAGATCGTGAAAGCGTATGTTAGGGAAATCGAAATTCTCAAGCAAGATCTTAAATCGGTTCTCCATCTGATTAGGCGTGAGCTTGCAAGCGTAGGATCCGTTATAGGGAGTACAGCATAGCATATCAAAATGCTCCGGTCGCAGAAGGATGTACCGATCAGAGTCCTCGGTCTTGCAAGGAGTGACCACCTCGCGACCGGACTCCCAGGATCGAGACCGCTGCACGTGCAGCGTCATATCACACGGATCCAGGTCGCGCTCTGGGATGATGCCAAGGCACTCACCGCGGCGCAGGCCGTAGCACAGCGCCATGGTCACCGGGATTTCCAGGGAAGTTCCCTGAACACAATCAAGCATACGGCGCATCTCGCTTTCCGGCAACACTTGATATTTATACCGGTTGATCCGGGGGAGATCAAAGCGGCCGTAAGGATTGAAATCCATATAACCGCGCCGGATCGCGTAATTGATCATCTTGCGCAACGTGGCGTGCACGTAGACGATCGATCGGTTAGAAAGGCCACGGCCTTTCAGCAGCTCGGTGAGGAAATCAAGATCAGATACGGTCAGACTGTCGGCCGGAAAGTCACCGAACGCAGGCAGCACGTGCCGGTGCAGGTTCACCCGGTACCCGCGCACGGTGGAGGGGCGCAACCGGCGCTCACAGTAGTTTTTGAGGAATTCCTCGGCAAGGGTGTTAATGGTCATTTCATTTTCTCCTTTTCTTCATCGGTCATTTGTCTGACACGGGTCATACGGTAGCCAAAACCTACCATCCACTCATACGTAACGACGACGTACTCAACGTCACGACGCAACTGCTCGTTATCGGTATATACAAGATCACCATCAGTCACGTCATCCAGCTTGAGCTTGCGCGCAATTTCCTTAAAAACTCCGGTAAAAGAGCACAAGCGCCGACCGGCAAGCGCGGTAGACAACAGATCTACAGCACGATCAATCTGCTGATCAGTTCCACGCAGATAATCAGCATCTTTCAACGTATACTTAGCCACCTCAAGGACGGCGCCCTTCAAACTGACCTCACCGTCATCCATTTCACGAGCTCGCACCTTGTGAATCTCTACCGAAGGATCATAATCCAAACGGCAGCACTCACGCCAAAGCTGCATAAGCTCATCGTGGTTTATGTAATCCTTACCGTGAAAGTAAGATTCTCTAACGGCAATAATCAAATGCAAATGGGGATGCCACTCAATGCTCCGAAAATACTCCGGGTGGCGCGTAATCTCAACGGCTTTGAAAACGCCTTTGAATGCTCGATGCACTTTGGCGCGCTGCATAAAACGATTAAAAGCACTTTGGATATCATCTAAGGTACGAATCAAATCTGATCCGGCACAGTTCCGAACGGTCAGAGTGCAAAAAACAAAGCGATACCCTTGTGCAGACAACACGTCCATGATCTGCGAGATCTGGCCGTAAATCTTACGTGTTCGTCTCCACGTACACATGCGACAAAGGCGATCTTTACAAAAATTAGCAAATGATAGCCGAGGAGGGGAACCATCTGTAAAAAAATGCCACTCGGTATACGTACCACACAGCTCCACAAGTTTGGCACGATCGTGCATACCAAGCCGCTGATAAGAAAAGATCAAGGGCTGATTATCAAGCTTTCGATCCACAAACTTGGTGCCAAGCTCACCGCTCTCCAGCTCGTGAGCGGTATCATCAAAATTCAAACCTTTTCACCACCTTTCTTTTAGTGCAGCGAAGATGTTAACGACGTTACGGTTTACCACAGTTCACACAGCGCGCTACTACTATAGTCCTGCGCTCGCTCCCGCGGCGCGTTACGCTGCGCTTTCATATATTTAGAGAGAACATTATAAAATTTTGCTCATGAAGAGAACGAAGGATGCGGACGTGTGGAAACTATGGAAAACTCCATATAGTCAGATAAAATGATTCAAATACGTTTGAGTTTACCACAGTTCCCACACGGGAAGCTGTGCAAACTATGGAAAACCGGACGGTAATGCAGCTAAGGAGGGGGAGGCGCCCCTGGCGCCTTTTTTACATCCCCCCGTAGTCCCCCTTCCTACTGTCAGAACCTACTCGGCGGCCTCTTGGTGTGGTGTCGCTCGCTGCGCTCGCTTTGGGGAAAGCCGCCTATCCTAACTTTTGCCTTTCGGAAGGGGGACTGATAAGCGAGACACCGAACAGCCTCCGGCTTTCGGTTTTAACACTTTCGGTTTCTCGCGCTCTTCCAATGAAATAGAATTTTGATGATTTAATGAGCTGTATCAGAAGAGATGTAAGTGAAAGTGACGTCAATGTGGAATTCATTGGGATTTCTGTTGCTAATAACAGCATCAACTGCAAATTCATTGCAAAGTAAAGAATGAACCTTTAAAAAAACTTCTAAAGAATCAAAAACCGCATGAAATTTCATTTTCAAAACTCCTTACATTGAAAACTATAATAAGATGTAGAATTTTAATTTTGGGCACAGGAGTTGTTTCTATATTCTCAAGGCAAGGCACGCGCTCCGCGCGTACGTCGTCGGAGGGTGCGAGACCCACGCCAGAGCCGCGCGCAAGCGCGGCGGCACGTGGCATGGTTCTCGCGCTCTCCGATCGACGGGAGGCGGGGAACGGGGAAAGCGAAAAGCCGGTAGGCCCTTACGGGCGCAAGCTTTGCAGCTTGGGTCCGCCGAGCTCGGCTCCCTGGGAGCCTCGGGTCGATGCGACTTGGGCTCAATGGGGAAAGACAACGTCCTTTCCATAGACACCGAAACATAGTGCCTCTCAACCGACCGCACCTGGCGTGGGCTGATAGGGAAAGGGGGAAGGGGCAAAACTTGTTGCTTTGGGCGGATCAAGTGGAAAAACCAACAGTCTCGAAAACAAGATTGAACAGAGCACTCATAAAAGCAAAGCCTTCGGTCAACAGCTCCCAGATCAGACGAACAAAATCAACAAAGAATTTGAACATACCGACAAAGTAATTCACCAGGAAATCTTTGATGTTTATAAAAAAGCCTTCCACACCGGAAAGATCGCTGTTCCACTTGAAGGAATAGGGGCTATATACCCCATCTTTGAAATTGGTAACGAAATCAACCAGATCGTCAAAGTTAGGATCAAACAACTGCAGATCTAACAAGATGCGATCGAGAGAGATCTCACCAACACCGTTTACGGCTCGGATCAGCGAGATACACACCAAAACACCACAGATCAAAGCAAGGAACTTGGGTACTCTCAAAGCACCACCTTCTTTACAATGATCAGCAGCACGCAGATCGCAAGAATGGATCCAAACGCAGCTCGCATATCAAGACCCAGGACCTCAAAATTGAAAAGACTCTGAAAGGTATTGACAGGGGTTTCAACAACCGAAAGCATCAAGCTACGCCAATCACCGGTCTCAGAGATCTGAAGTCCTTCCTTTTTGCCGGCAGAAAAACCGACGTTATAACCGACACCATAGCCGGAGTCATAGCTATCCTGGATCGACGTGCCGGAGATCGACTCTTGGCCGGCCATGAACCCTTGTGTATAACCATAAGAGTAACCGGGGGAAGCTGCAGTCAGATCTGTCCAAAGACGAAGGCTTGAAAAACTGATCAAAGAAAAACTGCCGGAATACGCCCGGATCGTAAAGAAAAGGATCTCCTTGGTACTAACCGCATCGCTATAGAAATAGTTAGAGGTACCGTCAGTCTTGATCCAAAGCATAGTACCGCCATCCTCGGCAGCATCTTGAGGCCATTCGGGCGCCATAATCAGACCGGGGTACGTTGCACTGGGAAGATTGGTATAGATAGGTTTACTGAAAATAAACGACGTGCCGGTAACCGTGCGAGTGCTCCAATTAAAGCGAGCTTCCAGATCCGAAAGCAACGAAGCATCAAAGCTGCCGACCAGTTCTGTTATATAACTGATCACATAATTGTACGAACTCGTGAAAGAAGCGGTACCGTTTGAAAAATCAAAAGGCACGTGATACAAACTATAACTTGAGCTTACGCCATCTACGGTGTATTTGAATGAAAGGGTCAACGTGCAAAGCTCAAAGATGTTCTTTACAGACGAGTTCTGCAACACATCCGAAAATTCATTCATGGCAGCATCAAAGCCCTCTTGATATTCATCGGAAGCGGAATTATCTGTCGACAACGACTGCAGCCACAGCCAGGGCACGGTGTAATCGGGGCGATTGGAAGGAGGCCTACTCACATAAGGATGGCACGAAATATAAACGCTATAATCATCATACGTCTGACCGGACTCCATACCCCACTCAATACCAATGGTAATGGTGGATCCTTGCTGAACCTCGATTTCTAAAACCTCCTCGCCGGCCATACCGTCAAGGACAAAAAATCGATCATCAACACCGATAGAAATATCAAAATATCTAAAACCGGCTTCTGCAGGAAAATCGCTATAGTAATCAACGTAGATCATGCACGTGGAATAACGTTCCTTAGTCACAGTAAACGTGGCAAGATCACCGTACTGTGCACTTTGGCCGTCTGCTGTGATATACATCAAGCCATCATTATCAAATATGATCTGATCTTCTATCAGCACATCAGGAGCATAATTCCACACAATGATATTGTCATTGTTCGTATAAACGTAATCTTCGATATAGTTGATCTCGGACGCCGACACCGGGATCACCGTCATGGCGACAACCGCAACCAACGCGCCGATCAGCGCAATTACTCTCTTGTACATGCACGTTCTCCCTTCTCAATCAGACTGTGAGCGAACCGGGGAATAAACACCACGGCGTCAAACAGGCAATGGGCAACCTCTACGCAGATCAGATAGGAGAGAAAGCCGGCAAGCTGCAGTTCGGCGCCAAAGGCGGTGGTCCAAACGTTGTTGATGATATCCCGGATAAAAGGAAAAGCAAACTGCTCGTCAATGAACGTGAGGATCTCCGGCGCGGATCCAATACGGTACCAGGAGACGAAGAACGCAAAAACAGGGAGCATCCACACGAACGCCCACAGGATCAGATCAATTTTGTGTTTCAACTTTGCCATTGTCTACGAACTCCTTTGGAATAGATTTGTACTTCCGGAACGAGATAATCTTCCGGGCTTTTTTGTCTCCGAATTTCTCCACGCGCACGGTCTGATCTACCACGGGGAGGTGATCGGTCAGAACGCTATAGCAATAGCAATCGAACAGCTTCCACACGGATTTGGGGATGATCACAAGCTTAAGGGTGTCCTCCACGTCGGTGTCAAAGGTATTGACAGCCACGTTATTATCCTCGGAGAACTTCAACTCGCGCACCCATGCCAGGCAAAAGAAGGGGATCTTGCGCATATGGTGAATATAAAAGTAACTGGAAAGGCAGCGCTTAACGGCGTAATGATTGTCCGAGATTGACTGCGTATCATAGAAAAGATAGCCGCCCTTGGTCTCATGTGCAATGAGCTTGTTGAGCAGCAGCATCTCCTCATTGACAAACGCATCCTTGATCGATTGCGAATCGGCCACCAAGGAGGACTCGCACACGTAGATCACGGAGCCGTACCGGAAACGTTCCCGGCGCTCGATCAGATCGAGGGTCAGAGGAACGAAATTTTTGATTGCCACCGGGATATTGGAATAAAACAGAGGTTTCTCACGCAGCTTCATGCGCTTGAAAGGGCCAACGTGAATCCAATGGAACGTCGGATAAATCACATAGTTATAAATGTAGTACTTACGCAGCTGCCGCCAGTACTGCCGAACGGCGAGCCACACGCTCATGGTACTTTTTCCGGTCTTGACGCCACCGGTGACAAGCACCATATTACCGAATTTCGGTATTTTGAGGATCCTCGAGACCAGAAAGACTACCACGATCGCAAGGATCAGGATGATCCAGAATATAAAAACACCTCCTTAAATGGAAATGACCGGAGCGAGACGATGCTCGCCCCGGTACGAAAGCTTTAGTTGCCAAGACTGGTAAGCCAGTTGACAACCCAACGGGAAAGACCGATAGCAAGAGAAATACCGGCAAAAACGACAACCAGTCCGCCAAAGACAGACAGCTGTTGACCGCCACCCTCGGCGGTGGTGAAAAAGATCGCCTGTACCAGATCAGTCAGACCGCCACCGATACCGGTTGCAATGCCAGAAATGCCGGCTACAAGAATCGAAATAATCTCGGAAAGCAGCTCAGTCACTCAAAATCTCCTTTCTTGCCAAAAGGGAGACCCGGAAAGCATTATTGATGGTTGCTCTGATCAACCTCCTTTTCGTCATTTTTATTTTGATCACGCGCGGCGCGCTTGCGCGCTATCAACGTTTGAATGATGGTGACACACATGCCGATGACGAAGCTCACGCCAAAGATCAGCAGGGCAGCACCGAGAATATTGCCGAACATCCGGATCACCCAAGGCAGACGATCGTCTTGATCATCATGCGGCTCTTGCCTTCCTCATCCACCTTGGCGGTCAGATCGGCAATCAGATAGACCTCTTTGTTCAAGGCGTCATCCAGGGTTTTACAACCCTTCAACTGCAGATCGGCAGCCTTGGCTCTTGCCGAATCGCAGAAAAAGCCTTTTACGCCGTCTTTTTCATCCGTGACGTAGTGAAGATCATAATTGTGGTATGTTTTCACCTCGCCTGTGCTCTTATCGGTGAATTCACCTTTCTTTTCTTCGTAACCCATGAGTTTAAACATTTGCTTTGTCCTCCAACTCCTTTAAAAATTTCTCCAAGTCCTCAAAATTTGGGAAAGAAACACCTTTCACCATAGACTCGGCATCGGTGCGCAATTTGGGATAATATGACTCCAGATCTTTCAATACATCCTTGCAAGCAAGATATCCGGATGCTATACCCTTTAAAGGGGATTTGATGTGGACAAATTGCTGCGTATTGCACACCTTGGAATCCACACGAACAACCTGGGCGCCTACCAGCACCTCAACCTCGTTCTCCTGCATGACAACCTTGTTGTCGTCGTTATCGATCACGATAACCTTGTAGCTCATAACTTTCTTCTCCTTTATGTTGATTTTCGGAGGCGGCAGGAGTCGAACCTACACACACCGGGCAGTGAGTACCCCGGGCTCTGCCTTTGAGCTACGCCTCCATGTTGTTCTCCTTTAAAACAGAAAGCCTTTTCTACTCGCGCACCCTATAGCGCTTGATCCATGTGTACTGAATGGCTTTTTGATGTGGGTTAAACTGCCATAAAAAAGGAGAAAATATGTCACTCAATCACCGGGGGGATTGATGTGATCCTGTTTGAATAGCTGCGTCGACCGCAGCTGCCGGGTCTTTTCGGCATAATAGTCTCGCACCGTAACAATCAGCGATGCCAGGAACCAACTGCTGACAAGCAGAGATCCGCATAAACCGCAAAGAAGCACGTTTAATACAGGGCTCATTTCGGATTCACCTCCACATCCGGAACAGGGGTGTAAAAAATGACCTTGTAGTGATACGGATCCGTTACCGTACCAGTAATATCCTCTACCACGTAAAGAACATACTCATTGAGATATACGTAATTTTTCTTATACAGATCTTCACCAACTTTGCAAGTAACCACGAGCTCAGAACTCAAATTATTATCCAAACTCATATAGCCTTCCATTTCCAGAATGATCAGATCCGTTCGCGCATTGTAAACTGTAATCTTACGCAAACACTCAAAATTATCTGCTTTTACGGTCAAATTGTGATTAACCGTTTCAGCTGATGTGCAACTTACAAAGCTACAGAGGGTCAAGACAAGCACGCCGATCATAAGGACGATAGTCAAAAAACGTTTCATCGATTGGCCTCCTGGTCGGGGGGAGTCTTGCCTTTACGTAGCTGATCGGCAACAGCATGCGCAATCTTGCCACACCGAACCAAAAATGAACGTTCAACATCTCGCCAAGACTCACCATAACTAACGCAGCCTTTATGAGATATAGAGCACGAACAACATTTGATTTCCAAATAACGTGGAAACTCACCATGACCGGCACAAACTGAAGAAATCGAATGCTCGAGTTCTCCATCGCAAAGAGGGCAAGTTGTTAATGTTGTGTTTTTGAGAATCTCATAAATCAACTGGTCATCATAAAACAAAGAACGCACACCACTTAAAGCTACATGCTTTTCAAGAAGTTTGAGGTGTTCAGAATCTTTCATCGCTCCACCTCCACGGCAACAGAACCTTCCTCTGAACGGCAAAACTCCCGGCACTCGTCGCAAAGCGCTCTTAAACCAGGCACGTCATCAAACAAAGTTTCAATAAGGCCTTCAGCTGCAACGATCGCTCCGGCAAGAAAGGGCTTAACGTTTGATCCGTAGCAGCGTGATTCCACGTGGATGCCGGTATTGACAGTTGATATCAATACGGTCAGGCATTCATCGGAATACAACTGCTTGCCATCTTCGTCGAAAATTTGGACCTTGTAACTCATTGCTCCACCTCCTTAATACGGATCGTAGCCGTGCAGCTCGTAGTCTGCAACTGTGCCGGACACGATGGCGCCACACCATTGGCAAATGCCATAGTCATTGGCCTCAGCTCGGCAGGAGTGTGCATCCGGATCTTGGATCTCGTCTGCACGTGGATCACGCTTCATCAAATCTGTTGCTTTCATAATATTTCCTCCTTCAACACCGTTTGGTGTTATGCACATTATAACACCGCTTGCGGGTTTTGTCAACACCAAATGGAGTTTTATTATAAAATTAAATCGAGGTGAAACTATGAAATACCAAAGAATTAGAGACATCAGAGAAGATTGGGATCTCAAACAAAGCGAAATTGCCGAAAGCATTGGTCTGTATACTACCACCTATCAACGCTACGAACGTGGAGAAAGAGAAGTGCCACTTGATATTGCCATTGCGTTAGCTAAACATTATAATGTCAGCTTAGACTATCTTGCCGGTCTTACCGATATTCCACGCACGCTGGACGGCAAGCCTTATCAGGTCACCGGCAAAAATGTCGTCACCTTTAACGCACCCATCAAAGGTAACGTAGATATTCACTAAAGGAGAATCAATATGCCATTCCAAAGAAAATATTTACTCACACCAAGCGAGCAAGGTTTCTACAAATGGCTTGCTCCCATTGCTGAAAAATACAACCAAGGTATTTTTTCCAAAGTTACTGTTGGTGATATTGTACGATTGAACAGTACAGATGCAGATGCGATAGAAATATATAACAAAGCCAAAAACGAAAAAGTGGACTTTGCACTATATAACAAAAGCAATGCATACATTACGTGCATAATTCAATGTCACAACACCAAAGAAAATCAAAATTCAGAAGCTATAGAACGTCTTTGTATATGTGCCGGTTATACTTACATACCGCATCAAAATTACGAATTTACCGAAGAAATACTACGTGATAAATTTAAACCCACAGGGATTCACCGGTTATTTAAATAAACAAAAAAGAGCAAAACTCTTGACAAATCAAGAGTTCTGCTCTATAATAAAAGTACGAGGAGACACCGATGACGGTTGCTTGCCTCAAATGCGTTTAAGAAATAACCGCACGGTTGGAAGCAGGGCGGTTATTTCTTTTTATTTGTGAATGTGAGTACGCATTGCAAGAGGGTGACAACAAAGCCACCAAGCAGCAAAAGCTGCTCCAACGTTAAGTACATCGGCATCACCTCCCTTCGGCTGAAGGGAGAAAAGAAACGTCCTCCCTTCGTAAGAAGGAAGCAACCGCCACCGTTTAGGTGTCTCCAAGGGTCTTTCGACCATCGACATTATACCACACCGTGTGTCTTTTGGCAAGAGAGAATTTTCAGCTCGCAGCGAGGATCCTCGCCAGCAGACTGGAAATCGTGTTTGGGCTAATACCCCAACGAGAGTTCGAATCTCTCTCTCTCCGCCACGACAAAAAGGCACCCGAAAGGGTGCCTTTTTTGCTAACAAAATAGGAAAGGGGAATGAAAATGAAGAAAAAACTTCTCAAAATCATAGGGGCAATTGTCATCGGTATTGTGCTATTGACAGTGTTGGTGCTGCTTGGCTTCAAGCTGGTGGATTATGTCCGCCACCACGATTTTTATGCCAATGCCAAGCCCGCCTTTGCGATGCCGGGCGTGGGTGACGATTTTGTGCAACAAGGATTTGATTATATCCCCGAGGAAGGCATTTTTTTGGCTGCTGGGTATATGAACGACGGCACCGCCTCTCGCGTGTATGTGCTTTACCCCGATGGTACCATCACCTACACTGCTTTGAAAAAGGCGGATGGCAGCGACTATAAGGGCCACACGGGCGGCATTGCACACTTTGGCCATTCCATTTACATTACCGGTTCTGACGGTATCGACGTGTTCTCCTATGACGAGATCCTTTCGGGCACCGAAAGTACAAAAATGTTGACAACGGTAGCTACTTTTAACGACCCCGCCTATTGTTACGTGCAAAACGGATACCTTCTTTCGGGCGCTTTTTATCGGGAAGGTAGTCACGAGACCGCCGCGTATGAGCATATGATCACTCCCGCAGGCGATCAGCACCGCTCGATTATTACCGTGTTTAAGCTGGAGGCTTGGCTGGTACACGGTATCGGCCCTACCCCCGTGGCGGTGATCTCTACCCCCGACCACGTGCAGGGAATGTGCATTACCGAGGATGGCCGCGTAATTCTCTCCACCTCTTATGGTCTTTCCACCTCAAAATTGATGGTATATGACCCCACCAAGATCGCCAGCTCTACCGTATCCTTCGCTGGCACCACCGAGGGTGGAGAGATCTTTGACTTTGGCACGCTCCCTGTCTATTACCTGGATAGCAGCAGCCTTGTAAAGATCGTCAAGGCTCCCCCCATGGCCGAGGAAATGGTTTGGCTGGAGGGAAAGGTTTACATACTCAACGAGTCTGCCAGCTCCAAATATATCTTTGGAAATATCACCTCCGGGCGCAAGGTATATGCCTACGCGCTGGATGAAAAATAAGATCGCTGAAGCGCCGCCGCTTGACCGGTTTTGTGTAAATTGCACAGTATTGTGCAATTTTATCAAAAATGTCGGGGGACGGCGTTTTTTGCGCAATTTGTGTTGACAACCAAAATAATCGCATATTATAATGAGGGCAACGGAGCACCCCGTTGATCCGGTCTCCGAATGTTACATTTTGAGGAGGATTTTATTGTGAAGAAAAGAGTATTGGCCATTATGGCGCTGCTACTGTGCAGCCTTCTGTTGCTTTGCAGCTGTCAGCCGGCTGCGTTAAGTTTCAAAAAGGCAATGGATACCAAGCCGACCGAGGGAAAGGCTCCTGTGCTGACCACGGCCGAAAAGCTGACGGTCACCGGTACGGTTGCCGCCACCAGTGATGACTTGGTACTGTTCACCGACACCGATCTGACCGAGGGAAAGACCACCTATACCGTCTATTATCTGGCAGATAACAAGGTGCTTTGGACCGGCGTTGCCAACATTTCGACTTCCGGGACCACCACGACCACCGTTGCACAAAACGTGGTAGTAGATGAGGATTGGTTCTATGTAGAAACTACCACAACCGCTGTTACCGTCAAGGAGGATGCTACCACCGATACCGCCGTGACCAAAAAGATCACATTATTTGATACCAAAGGCACCGAAATTGCCACTGCTGAAGGAGAGCATGTCAAAAGTCCCGAAAGCAAGCTGGATATGATCCGTTTGAACGGCAAGGTATACCGTGAGAACGAGGAGGGTGCTTTGGTTGAGGCCTTTGCGATGAGCGATCTGCGGGATATGCCTGACGTGAATCGCAAGGTTGGTGAGTTTTATTATGGTATGTACGATGAGGATGATATGGATATAATCCTTATCTATGACGATCAGCTGCAGCCCCTTTCTCATTACATTTTGCCCTCCAATGCGATTATGGGCAGCCAATGGAGCGATATCACCGGCGAATACAACTATATGTATACGCCCTTTTCCGTGTTGCAAAACGGTGATGTGCTCATTCAGTATCACGTGCAAGAAAACGTGATGAGCGAGGAGTATGATTATGTTGTCAACGGCAACAAGATCTCCTTGCACACCCTTTTGCTGAACGTGGAACGAAACAAGACCAAGGAGTTGGAGCTGGACTATGCCGTCTGGGTGGCCGTGGCCAATGAAGAGGAAAATGAAATGCTTCAGGTCATCAACGACAAGGTGGATAATATTGCCATTGTTTCTTACATTGAGCAGGAGCACTTGGATCGCTCCTATGCCGCGATGAAGCTGGTCTCCCTTTCCAACAGTGCTAAGGTCAAGGGCGTGCTTGAATTTGTAGAAGGCCAGCTAATGGGTGATGTCAAGCGCGTGGCTGAAAACCGCTGGGTCGTGAAGACCTATTATGGCCAACAGCTGCTTCTCAACGAAAAGGGCAAGGTGCTGGGAGAAGATATCTCGGCCATGGATGCGTATTTTGAGGGTGGCTTTGTGGCCGGCTCCAAAATCTATGACTGGGATCTGAACGAGAAATACGATATGGCAGCCGACGGTATTACAGCCTATCAGAGTGAGGTGGATGTAGATGGTGCCTTTGCCGTTGTATTGGAGCGCGGTGTGTTGATCTATGCCGAGCAGGGCGAGGTCTATCTGTATACCAACGGTGAGGTCAAGACCATTGTGGATGGGGCAAACGCAGCCATCAAACAGGTTATTCCCGTGTTAAGCGAGGAAATGGATAGTGACAGCGACTTGGATATGGACGATGTGATCGGCGGCTTGTATCTGGTTTGTAATCAGGGCGACCCGGCCAATGTGAAATATGAGATTTATAACGATCAAGGCACGCTGCTCTATACCTATGAGAATGGGCATATAGATGCGGCCTGCTATGTGACGGTTGCCGAGAGCAACGGTGCCGTTTTGCTGAAGGTGACTGATGTTGGTACCGAAGACGTGCTGACGACCTCCTATATCCGTCTGGCAGGATAAAAAGGGAATTGCGGCGTAGGAGCGCATTCGAAAAATTCGTTTTCAACGAAAAAAATGACGTTGCTTGCCGATAAGAAAAGGGCAGAGAATATGAAAATATTCTCTGCCCTTTTCTCTTTACAAGCATCGCACAAGTTCGATCCGCCGCTTATGTTTCGTCTGTTGTTAAAACGGCGGTGACATCTTTCGTGGTGCAAAGCGTGTATAATAGTTTCTTGCCAAATTTCTCTTTTTCAAAAAGAAAAATATTTTTGTTTGCATTTTTCATAACGTATTTTCGAATCATGGTTTGCTTGATATCAAAATCGGATATGATTCCGTCATAAGAAATGGCCGCTGTTGTGAAAAACGCCACGTCTACGTTTAGTTCATTGACATAGCGTTCTGCCAAAGAACCAACCGTGCACATATCCTGCTCGTAATATTCTCCACCAATCAGAATACATAAGATGTGCATTTTCCCCAAAGTCAAAAGCGCGCTGATGGAATTGGTAACGACGGTAATATTCTGATACTGTGCAAGGTACGGAAGGATATACTGACACGTGGATGAGCTATCAATATAAATCGTTGCGCCATCGCACAGATAATCCGTACACTTTTTGGCAAGCTCGTCCTTTTCTGTTCTATCCAAAAGCAATCGCTCGCTGATCGGCATTTCTCCTATGTTGATCTTAAGTATTGCTCCCCCACGGTAACGGCGCAAAAAGCCCCCTTTTTCCATTTCAATCAGATCGCGCCGAACCGTCATTTCCGAAACAAAAAGCGTTCGAGAAAGCTCTGTAACCGACACCTTGCCTTTTTGATAAAGAATTTCTAAAATTTCCTTTTGCCGCTCGTTCATTGTGACTCCACCCTTGTTTATTTGTTCGATATTCTGCTCGTTTTCAAACATTTCGAACATGTATTGACGCAAAAATGTTTGAATGGTATAATTATATCATCGCAAAGATAAAATGTCAACATTTCAAAAAATCATAAAAGGAGAACAAAAATGTTGGTTTCGATGAAAGAAATGCTTGCAGATGCAAAAGCAAACCATTATGCCATTCCTGCGTTTGATGTCAGTAACTATGAGATGATGAAGGCAGTTCTTGACGTGTGCGAGGAAGAGCGCTCACCGGCACTTTTAATGGGGTTGGGCGTTGATCTTGTGGGAAAAGGACTCCCGTTGATGACCTCAATGGTTTCGGCGGCATCTGATTTTTATACAGTTCCGGTCTGCTTTCACCTGGATCACGCAACCGATGTGGAGTTCATCAAAGCCGCCGTTGCTGCAGGATTCCGTTCTGTTATGTTCGATGGCTCGGTGCTTCCGTTTGAAGACAATGCAAAGAAGACCGCTGAGGTAACGGCCTTTGCGCACGCTCACGGCGTAACGGTTGAGGCGGAGCTTGGCCATGTAGGAAATGCAATGGTGGGGAATGAAAACGATTCGATTAAAAACGAAGATCCCGAAGACACCTTGACACTCCCCGACGAGGTTGTCAGATTTGTTGAAATGACGGATGTTGATGCACTTGCCATCGCAATCGGCACCGCGCACGGTGTATATCTGAAAACACCGACCCTGCGCATTGACCGCCTGGACGAAATTACAGCGGTTTGTGACCGTCCTCTCGTGTTGCACGGCGGAAGCGGCACCCCCGATGATCAAATGAAAATGGCCATCGAGCATGGCATTACCAAGATCAATATTTTTTCCGATGTGGTGGGAGCGCTTAATGGGGCACTGAAAAACAAGCTGAATACCATTCAGAACCCTTCCACCTGGCCTGCGTTTGTTTTTGAAGATGCTCGCAAAGCCATGAGAGAAGCCATACGTGCAAAAATTCACGCCTTTGGAAGCTTTGGCAGAGTGTGAGGTGCATAATGAAAACGAGAGCGGTACGGTTATACGGAGAAAAGGACCTTCGTTTAGAAGAATTTGAATTACCCACGATCCGTGATGGAGAAATTCTCATTAAGATCGTGTCAGATAGCGTTTGTATGTCAACGTATAAAACGGCAATGCAAGGCGCAAAGCATCTTCGGGTTCCGGATAACGTTGCTGAAAATCCGATCATTATCGGCCACGAATTTTGCGGCGAGATTGTTTCGGTTGGTGAAATGTGGCAGAAAGAATATGTGGTGGGAGAAAAAGTCATTATTCCCCCGGTGCTTAGTTACCTCGGGGGGAATCAAACCATCGGATATTCCTTTGGCGAAATCGGAGGCGTTTCTACATATTCCGTGGTTTATGAGCATATTATTCGAAACGGATTCTTAATCAAACTGCAAAGTGACGCGTTCTTCAAGGGTTCTTTGATTGAGCCGGCATCCTGTGTGCTTCGCGGATACAAAGCAAATTATCACCTTGATGTGGATACACCAACCATGAATATCAAAGAAGGCGGCAAGACTGCGATCCTTGCGGGATGCGGCCCTATGGGGCTTGTTGCCATCGATATCGCACTTCATGGGGATATCAAGCCCTCGCTGCTGGTCGTAAGCGATATTGATGAGAACCGGCTACGCCGTGCGGAACAGATTTACGCTCCTGCCGAGGCGGCAAAGAACGGAATCAAGATTGTGTTTGTCAATACAAGCTCGAAGGATGAACTGATGGAAATCAGCGGTGGTACGGGATACGATGATGTATTCGTATATGCGCCGGTGGCATCGGTTGTTGCGCTTGGCGATGCTATCCTTGCTTTTGATGGATGCTTGAATTTCTTTGCCGGACCTATTGATAAGGCATTCAGCGCCCCCGTTAATTTTTACAACGTACATTATGCCCAGCATCATTATGCCGGTACAAGCGGAAGTACACCCGACGATGTGAAGGATATCGTTAGATTGATCGGGAAAAACAGCATCGATCCCGCTGTAATGGTTACACACATCGGCGGTATGGATGCCGCAATCGAAACCACTCTGAATTTGCCGCATATCCCGGGCGGAAAAAAGCTGATTTATACACACATTGACCTTCCGCTGACGGCAATTTCGGATTTCTCGAAGCTTGGGAATAGCGACTCTCGTTTTGCTACACTTGCAGCACTGGTTGAAAAACATGGTGGACTTTGGTGCGCAGAGGCCGAGCAGTATTTGCTTGAAAATTTCTGATAGGAAAGCGCTTGACCGGGATGCTTTCTTGCATTGACCGACGAAAAGGGAAAAGGCCGTTATGGAGTTGTTTCCATAGCGGCTTTTTGCTGTCTTGTAAAAAGCTGTTCTTTGGAGTGTGTTTTTTGCACAGTCGCTTTACAATTTCAAGAAAAACGATTCACACAGTGTCTGCATACCGCATAGCGCCAACAGGCGGTCGCCCTCTTGCATCAGGGCAGAAGGGAATTCTGCACAGTAACGGGGGTCGATGGCTAAAATGTCAAAATGCCGCGCCAAAAAGGGGAGCAGCGCATTGGCAAAGCTATCCTTGATGACGACCAGGCGTGGGCGGTCTCCTTTGCCCGTGATCTCCAGCGTGCCGCAGTTTCCCCCCAAAAAAACGGCGTATTGATCGCGCTCGGTTAATTGCTCCATGTCATAAAAGCCTTCAAACGGTACAGCTTTTTTCTCTCTTTTTACGGTGAAATGCCGATCTTCTGCATAGCGGAACAGTATAACGGTATCGGGCGTTACAAAGGGGATGCCTGCCGCCGCATCCGATGTGCCAAGAAAGGTGTCGCTGACCGCCACCGCTTGAAAGGATTCCTTCTCAAAGGGGGTGTACCCAAGAGAAGCCCCCAACTGGCAATAGGCTAGATAAGCTCCCATCGTGCTCCAATGATGGTCGGTGCGATACCAATGCTCGTCTTCGGTCAAGTCCGGAAAGGAGATGCTGTCGGGCAGAGCAGATCGGAGCTGCTCCCACACGGCGATATTTTCGCCCGTATCATACAAAGCGGGCAATACGGCGGTGCGCATATCAATACGCCGGGGGGCGACAGCCACGGTCACTTGCGGATACTGCGCAGATAACCGCTGTAACGCGGTGAGATTTTGCGTGTAGATCCGCTGATTCACATTCATCCGCCGGCAAAGGCTGCCATCGGTGCAAAGCAGAACACCACCCACCTCCATTTGACCTTGGCCCAAACAAAGCAAGGCACGTACTTGGCGCAGCTCATTGCGAATGGGAAAGCGCTCGGTGGCATAGGTGTCCAAGGCCGCGGTGTAGCTGCCATCTTTCCACCCGTTGATGGTGAACGGTGGCCATTGGGTCAAATAGCGATTTTCTCGCTTTGACAATGGCGCCGCAGGAAAGAGGGAGAGTGCGATGCCGCCACTTAGTAGCATAAGAGCCGCCATACACACCAAAACGCCTTGTACCCATTGGCGTTGTCGCAAATTTTTCATACCGTTATCTCCTTTTTTGCGCATTTTTGATAGTATGTGCCGATTCGATTCGCACTATAAAAGAGAAAAGCAGGCACGAAACGTGCCTGCTTTATGCTTTTTTGAAGGGAGATGGTATGTCGGTGATGCCGATGAGATAATCTGCCGATAAATCGTAAAACTCACATAGTTTGATCAGGTCTTCAATTTTCAATTCGGCACGTCCTGCCTCAATGTGATTGTAGCCTTGTTGGGATTTTTGTAAAACCTTGCCGACCTCGGCTTGTGTCAAGTCATGATCCTCTCTCACGTGGCGTATTCTGGTGCGATAATCCACAAAATCCCTCCTTAATAGTGCTGTAAAAATTTTACACTACTCACAGTTTGAGTATTGACAATTACTCAAAGACTGAGTATGATTTAAACAAATTGGACTATATGGAGGTTTATAATGGACGTTATGGCAGAGGAGAGCTTTGTGCGGGCTCAAATGGAAATATACGAGGAATGGCTACACAAAATGCAAGAGAATATGCCCTTTATTGCTTGTGCTTTGATTAAAAAATATTTTCATATGCAGCCGCAATTACTTGAATATGATGTGACAAGATTTTTGTATGAGGAGGCGTGTAACACGCTTTCTGAAGAAGTTGATTTACAGATTGATATATCGAAGGTGACGCTTGGTGATTGTGCGCCGTTTGCGGTATGGTGTGTAGAACTGTTACAAAAATATGAGAAAAGCAAATGTTCTCCTTTCGTTTAATAGTTTCAAAAAAGAAATACGAAACAACAAAAGAGCCCCCCCTTTTTGCAAAGGGGGCTCTTACTCTTTCGTATATAATTCATCAGAGTACCAATGGCTTGGATTTTCAAAAATATACTTTAAATGATTTTCGTAATCCTCGTGGTTTCTGATGATGTGATCATTGAAGGATACTTGCCATATGTTTTGACCGTATTCTTTGTTGCAAAATCGTTTCAATGTGGATACAAAACGAGAAAGCTTTGCGTGCTGTTTTGTAGGGGGCGACGTCCTCGACGCCCCGGTTTCGGTTATAATCAACATTATGTGTATGTGATTGGGCATGATCACATAACTATCTACTTTGATGTCGTCATAAAAATTGTTCAAGCGGTTGATGTATTTATCTGCAATCTTTCCGTGTGGCAACAACTCAACGTGCGGGAGGTCACCAAACGGGGCGTCGAGGACGTCGCCCCCTACGGCAATAATGCGAGATAAAATTTTTCGTTTGCCCTGTGTGCATATTGTGATAAAGTATGCCCCGGGCGAGTTGTAGTCAAATCCCAATAGACGAGTGTTTTTTCTTTGCGGTAGATCTTTGTTCATTTACATCACCCTCTTTATTATAACACAATGCTCGTACGAAGACAATGCTTTTTCTTTTTTACAAGGTTTTCGGTAGAGAAAAGAGACCCCCTTTTGCAAAAGGGGGTCTCTTTTCTCTATAATTGACTCAAATCAGTCCAAAGCGTCCTTGATGGAGAAGTCCATGCGGCCCTTCTTATCCAGACCCATGTACTTGACCTTAACGGTGTCGCCCAGCTTGAGGACATCCTCAACCTTGTCGATGCGGGTCTTGGCGATCTTGGAAATGTGGACCATGCCTTCCTTGCCGGGGGCATACTCTACAAAGCAACCGAACTCCTTGATGCCGGTAACGGTGCCGGTGTAAACGGCGCCTACCTGAGGCTCGAATACGATGGCATCAATAGCGGCCTTGGCCATAGCGGCGCTGTCGCCGTTCACAGCAGCAATGTGAATGGTGCCGTCATCCTCGATGTCGATCTTGGCACCGGACTCGGCGGTGATCTTCTGAATCACGGCGCCGCCCTTGCCGATAACCTCGCGGATCTTGTCGGGGTCGATCTTAATGGTGGTCATCTTGGGTGCATACTTGGAAACCTCGGTGCGAGGACCGGGAATGGCCTTCAGCAGAACCTCGTCGATGATATAGTCGCGGCCCTTGTGGGTCATTTCCAAAGCAGCCTTGATGATCTCGGGGGTCAGACCGTCAACCTTCAGGTCCATCTGAATCGAGGTGATACCCTTGTGAGTACCGGCAACCTTAAAGTCCATATCGCCGTAGAAGTCTTCCAGACCCTGAATGTCCATCATAACATCCCAAGAGCCATCCTCGGCAGTGATCAGACCGCAGGAGATACCTGCAACGGGAGCCTTGATCGGAACACCGGCATCCATAAGAGCCAGAGTAGAGCCGCAAACAGAGCCCTGGGAGGTGGAGCCGTTGGAAGAAACAACGTCAGAAACCAAACGAATGGCGTAGGGGAACTCCTCCTCGGAGGGGAGAACGGGCACGAGAGATCTCTCAGCCAGAGCGCCGTGGTCGATCTCACGACGGCCGGGGCTACGGGTGGACTTGGCATCACCGGTGGAGAAGCCGGGCATGTTGTAGTGGTGCATATAGCGCTTGCTGGTCTCGTTGTCGATGCCGTCCAGCATCTGAGCCTCGGCGAGGGTGCCAAGGGTTGCAACGGTCAGAACCTGGGTCTGGCCGCGGGTAAACAGACCGGAGCCGTGCGCACGGGGCAGCAGACCTACCTCAGAGCCAAG
>JAFTSB010000058.1 GCA_017461945.1 Clostridia bacterium
GACGGCGAGGTTGCCATTGCAGTTTGCCTTGGTACCGCTTGCTATGTTAAGGGCGCACAGGAGCTGATCGATGCTATCGAGGCTGATCTGGGCGTTGCAAACGGCAGCACTTCTGCTGACGGTAAGTACTCTCTTGAGGCTACCCGCTGCATCGGCGCTTGCGGTCTGGCTCCCGTTCTTACCATCAACGGCGAGGTTTACGGCCGTTTGACCAAGCACGACATTCCCGGCATCCTTGCCAAGTACAAGGCTTGAGAAAAGGAGGACTGAACAATGACTATCAAAATCAACAGCGTTGAGGCGCTGAACGAGGCAAAAAAGGCGTATGCTGATCGCGTTGCCATGCGTCTTGGCTCTACCGAGCCCGTTGGAAAGATCCGCAAGCACGTTCTGATCTGCGGCGGTACCGGTTGTACCTCCTCCGGCTCTGCTGCTTTGCGTGCTGCCCTGGAGAGTGAGCTTGCTGCAAAGGGAATTGCAGACGAGATCAAAATCGTAACCACCGGTTGCTTTGGTCTTTGCGCTCTCGGCCCCATTATGATCGTTTATCCCGAGGGCACCTTCTACAGCATGGTGAAGCCCGCTGATATCGCTGAGATCGTGGAATCTCACTTGATCGGTGGCAAGGTCGTTGAGCGTCTTGAGGCAAAGGAGAACGGCAGATCTCTGACCTCTCTGAACGATATGACCTTCTACAAGAAGCAGCGCCGCGTGGCTCTTCACAACTGTGGCGTTGTGGACCCCGAGAATATCACCGAGTACATCGCACGTGACGGCTACCAGGCTATCGCTAAGGTGCTGACCTCCATGACTCGTGAGGAAGTTGTACAGTGCATGCTCGACTCCGGCCTCCGTGGCCGTGGCGGCGCAGGCTTCCCCACCGGCTTGAAGTGGAAGTTCGCTATGGGCTCCACCGGCAAGAAGTACGTTGCTTGTAATGCAGACGAGGGCGACCCCGGTGCATTTATGGACCGTTCCGTTCTGGAGGGTGACCCCCACTCCTTGATCGAGGCAATGGCAATTGCTGCTTATGCTATCGGCGCAGATGAGGGCTATGTTTACGTTCGTGCCGAGTATCCGATTGCTATCAAGCGTTTGCAGAAGGCAATTGATGAGGCTCGCGAGGCTGGTCTGCTGGGCGACAACGTTCTTGGCACTGGCTTTAAGTATGATATGTCTATCCGTCTTGGCGCAGGCGCATTCGTGTGCGGCGAGGAGACCGCTCTGATGACCTCTATTGAGGGTAATCGTGGCGAGCCCCGTCCTCGTCCTCCTTTCCCTGCAGTCAAGGGCCTGTTCGGCAAGCCTACCGTGCTGAACAACGTAGAGACCTATGCTAACATTCCTCAGATCATTCTGAATGGTCCCGCATGGTTCACTGGCATGGGTACTGAGAAGTCCAAGGGCACCAAGGTATTTGCTTTGGGCGGCAAGATCACCAACACCGGTCTTGTTGAGGTTCCTATGGGCACCACCCTGCGTGAGGTTATCGAGGAGATTGGTGGCGGTATCCCCAATGGCAAGAAGTTCAAGGCTGCCCAGACCGGTGGTCCTTCCGGCGGTTGTATCCCCGCACACCTCATCGATACTCCTATCGACTATGACAACCTGCTTTCCATCGGCTCTATGATGGGCTCCGGCGGTTTGATCGTTATGGACGAGGACAACTGCATGGTTGACATTGCTAAGTTCTTCCTGGAGTTCACCGTAGACGAGTCCTGCGGTAAGTGTACTCCTTGCCGTATCGGTACTCGCCGTCTGCTTGAGATCCTTGACAAGATCATCGAGGGCAAGGGCGAATTGGCCGATTTGGATCGTCTGGAGGAGCTCTCCAACTACATCAAGTCTGCTTCTCTGTGCGGCCTTGGTCAGACTGCTCCTAACCCTGTTCTTTCTACTCTGCGTTACTTCCGCGACGAGTACATTGCTCATATCGTGGATAAGAAGTGCCCCGCAGGTGTGTGCAAGAAGCTGGTTCAGTTCAAGATCATTCAGGACAAGTGCTTTGGTTGCGGCGTTTGTGCTAAGAAGTGCCCTGTGGGTGCTATCGAGCGCACCGATTATATCGCACCCGGCAAGAAGCTGGCTGCCTTTGCCATCGATGCACAGAAGTGCGTGAAGTGCGGTGCTTGTATCGACACTTGTAAGTTCAAGGCTATTATTAAGGAATAAGAAGGGGGATCATAAACATGGATATGGTAAATTTGAAAATCAATGGGATCCCGGTTACTGCCCCCAAGGGCGCTACCGTTCTGGATGCCGCTAAGGAAGCCGGCATCGACATCCCCACTCTTTGCTATTTGAAGGAAATCAATGAGATCGGCGCTTGCCGTCTGTGCTTGGTTGAGGTCTCCGAGGGCGGCAGACCCTTCCGCATGGTCACCTCCTGCGTGTACCCCGTAACCGAGGGCATGGAGGTTATTACCAATTCTCCCAAGATTCTGGCTTCTCGTAAGACCAATCTGGAGCTGTTGGTTTCCAACCACAACAAGCAGTGCCTCTCCTGCGTACGCTCCACCACCTGTGAGCTGCAGAGACTCTGCCAGGAGTACGGTGTAAACGAGAATCGTTTCAAGGGCGCTATGACCGAGCCTCGCCTTGACACCTCTTCCTCCTCTATCGTTCGCGATACCAGCAAGTGCATTCTGTGCCGTCGCTGTGTGGCTGCTTGCCGCAACATGCAGGGTATTGGCGTAATCGGCGCCAACAACCGTGGTTTTGATACTGTGATCGGCACTGCTATGGAGGTTGCACTGAATACCACCTCTTGCGTAAACTGCGGCCAGTGTATCGTTGCTTGCCCCACCGGCGCTCTCCATGAGAAGGACGACACCGATAAGGTGTTTGAGGCTCTGGGCGATCCTACCAAGAAGGTTTATATCTGCGCTGCTCCCTCCGTTCGTGCACAGATTGGCGAGTGCTTTGGCTACGAGCCCGGCACCGACTGCGAGGGTAAGATGGTTGCAGCTCTGCGTCGTCTTGGCTTTGACGGTGTGTTCGATATGAACGTAACCGCCGACCTGACCATCGTAGAGGAGGCAAACGAGCTGCTTGGCCGTATTCAGAACGGTGGCGCTCTGCCCATGATCACCTCTTGCTCCCCCGGCTGGATCAAGTACTGCGAGCACTATTTCCCTGAAATGACCGAGAATCTGTCTACCTGCAAGTCTCCCCAGCAGATGTTCGGCGCTATTATGAAGACCTACTATGCACAGAAGCACGGCATTGATCCTAAGGATATCGTGTTTGTTTCTGCTATTCCTTGTACCGCCAAGAAGTTCGAGATCGGTCGTCCCGATCAGTCTGCCGCAGGCGTACCCGATGTGGATATCGCTATCACCACCCGTGAGGTTGGCCGTATGATCAGCCAGGCTGGCATTAACTTCAAGGCTCTGAAGGATGAGGAGTTTGACGCTCCCTTCTCCAATGGCTCCGGTGCAGGCGTTATCTTCGGCGCTACCGGTGGCGTTATGGAGGCTGCTCTCCGCTATGCTGCAGAGGTTATTCTGGGCAAGAAGCTGGAGAAGGTTGATTTCAACGAGGTTCGTGGCGTTGAAGGCGTGAAGTTCGCTGCTTATAAGCTGGGCGATATGGAGGTTAAGGTTGCAGTTGCATCCGGCACCAAGAACGCTAAGGAGCTGCTGAACAAGGTGAAGTCCGGCGAGGTGGACGTTCAGTTCATCGAGATCATGGCTTGCCCCGGTGGCTGTGTCAACGGCGGCGGTCAGCCCTATCAGCCTGCATCCGTACGCAACAACATTGATCTGCGTGCTGTTCGTGCTGCCATTCTGTACAACGCTGATGCTGCAAAGGATCTGCGTAAGTCTCAGGATAGCTCCGATGTGAAGAGAATCTACGATGAGTTCCTGGGTTCTCCCAACAGCCACAAGGCTCATGAGGTTCTGCACACCACCTATGTTAAGCGCGGTCTTTAAAATCGACTGATGCATCATAAAAAACTCCCCAAGCGAAAGCTTGGGGAGTTTTTTGCGTAATAGGGAAGAAAGGATGAAAGCATTGTTTTGTTGCTCGTTATCCTTCTTTTTGTGCAAAAATCCGATATATATGGCGATCGAGATGTGATGAAATATGTCAAAAATCGACTTCTCTTGCGGTTTGTTACTCTCCGCTATAAAAGGTAGAAGGATTGGCGATCAGACGGGACATGGAGGAATGGAACATCTTTTGGTCAAAATAGGTTTGGATCTCTACTTCATAACGCCCAAAGCTCTCTAAAAATGCTTGGTATGCTGCGATGGCCTCTTGATCCTTACCCTGCGCTTTCAGAACCCACATATCAGCCAAGCCGTTGCAGTATTCCAGATGCTTTTGCAGCAAGCGAACAGCTACGGTTTGGGCGCGATAAGGCATATTTTTGTGAGCTTCCAGTACGGGAGCGATCGCAGCGGTGATCTCGTGTACGCTTTGCAGGGATGCCACGTGATCGGGGCGATAAAAGCTGACATTGCCATGGGCAACGGCACGAGTCATTAGATATTGCATGTCAAAAGCCTTGGTGATCTGTTCAAGATAAGTGAGAACCTGATCACTGATGGGGCCGTATGCATGCTCAAAATAATCCTTTTTCAGCTCCTCATAATCCACGGAGGTATCAAAGAGCGTAGCGGCATATACGTAATAGTTAAAACCGTTCGGAAAGTAGCTGCGCTGGGAGCCATCCTCAATCAAGCCGTCAAAGCCGTTGGCACGATAGCCTTTGATATCCTGATGAATGATCTTGGAAAACTCCATCATACCGGGGTCGCGGTACTGGGGCAACCAGAAGTGATATTCGTAAACCATCGAGGGGCATCTGCCCAGATCCTGCCACTTTTTGGCGTGAAGCAGATATTCGTCAACGGTTTGGGGCAGGGCATCCCGTGCATTCAATACAAAGGGGGCCAAAGGGAGATCTTGAGGCTTGGCGGGAACGGGCTCGGCATAGGAGCGGGAAATGGCGGCTAGCATAAAGGAGAAGCGGTCGCGGTTTTTCAAACGCTCGGTAACGGGTGCCCAAGTGGTATCGGTATAGCAGATAAAGACGATGCGTGTGGCAAGGTTGGCTTGGGTCAACTGCTCGTCAATGTCGTTGAGCAGCATAACGTACCAATCCGAAGGTGTCTTTTTCCGACATTCGTCGCACTCGCAATGATTGTGCGTGGCATCGGCCAGCCAAACGTGCAGATAGTCTACGTTCTGATGATTTTGTGCATACTTGGCAATATACTTGGCCACGATGGTGCGCGCCTTGGAGTTGGACATGCAGACCTGTGTATTCAAGGCAACGCCCTTGTAAAGCTCGCGCTTGCCATCGATCATAGCCAGCATTTCGCGGGATTCATCGGGGATAGGATTGTCTTCTTCGCAAACCCATCCATTGGTGGAGGAGATGCCAAAGGGCTCGGCAGTCCAACCGTGTCCCATATCGTGAAACTGAAGACCGCGCTTGCTGATTTCAGCCTCGCACTGACGCTTCCATTGCTTTACGGTGTTGGCTGTTACGGGCTCCGGCTCGCGAGTAGGGTTGTTCTTGTGGTTGTAATAGTTGTCATAATAGGCTTTTGGGTTGTCAAACTCCATCATATACACATTCATACCGATCTTAGGCGTGAAGTCGATGGTGTCAATCATATTCTGCTGAAATTCCGCCCCCTCGTTGCATTGCCCACGATAACGGCAATCGGCCATCTTATGATATTGGGTAGGCTTGACACTTTGCATTGGGATAAATTCGCCGTCGATGCCGGGGAACAGCCAGCGGCAGCCGTTCAGCGTCAGAAAGCGATAGACGGCAAGTAGTACGCTGCGGGGATTGGAGCCGGCAATCACGCCGCCGAACGCGTCGGTGTCAATGTGCAGAATATCATCCAAATCGATGTTCTCGGCCTCGGAGGTGTCGATGTCAAAATCCGACATCAAGCCAAGGCGAAAACCATCGGTTGCATCGGGAGTGTAGGAGATCGGGATCTCACCGTCCTCGGGCATCATCATGCGCAGATATTTTTTTAACTCCTCTGCGGCAAAATCCACCACGGGGTGCGAGGTGATTTTATAGATATTATACATAGTTATCCTTTCCGCTTATTCGGGCATGGAGGCATTGCGAAAGCCTCCAAAAGAGAGAACATTGTCAGACTCAAACAGGGCGTTAAGCAGATTGGTGGCCCCGTCAATAAGAACCTTTGCCGTTCCGTGGCCGGTATAGGCCACGTTGCTGTAGGTGCCCTCATAGCAGCCGCTTTCCTGCACGATGTCAGGGGCCATATAACCGTGCGTTCCGTTGGCCAGCTCTACTACAACGGTGTTGGCAAAGGGGGAATTGGCCTTGATCTTCAGTCCGATATCCGAATAGATCTCGCCGGGCAGACCCACAATGGTCCAAGGGCCGATTTGAAGAACCTGAATTTCCAAATCCACGGTGGTGGGCAGATTTTCCTGATCGGTGAGGTAGAGGTCTGCCAGAAGCACGCGGCGTAGACTGACCTCTTCGCCGGCGGCGACGCGGTTTTTAACGCACATTGCCCATTCCTTTTGGGCGCGTGTTGCACTTCGCCGCGCCGTTAGATGCATACGGCTTTTACCTTCAATGCGGAATTCTTCGTCGCTGCTGACCAGCGCAGGGGTGATATTTTGGATGGTCTCTGCCAGGCCCTCGCCAATCTCCACGGAGGGGAAAGCATCGGGACGGCAATGACCCGTGCGGTCAGAGCCATATTTATAATCGTAGTGGTTGACGTTGGCGCAGCAACCGTTGAGGAAAAGCACGGTGACATCCTTACCATATGCCTTTTGCAGGGCAAGACGCAGATAGCCTGCATAGTCGGCGCTAAAGCTTTTTTCCTTGGGAGCGCCTCCTCCTGTATCCAAATGATTGGCGTAATTGACAACAAAGCACCTAGGTGTACCGTCCAACTCATCAAAGCGCATCACGTTGACGCTATGATCCACGGCGGCGTAGGGCTTGACCAGCTTGTCTGCATTCTGATGGCCGGGGTTCATCACGATATAACCATCGGTGGTGTAAAAATCGCGACAGAAATTAAAGCGCGCATCAAAGCCGGTGGCCACGCCCATTTTCACATTGCGACGGGTCGCCCAGGCTTCTTTTACGGCTTCCATAATGCTGTTTTCAACGGGAATCAGGTTATCGGGGCTACCCCGAAATGCCCAGCAATCCAAGTCAATGGCACAGCCGGTGTGAGTATGGGAGCAGGCGATCAGAATCTGCTCGGTGGGAATATGGGTCAATTCGCTGATCCGGCGCCGCATTTTGGTGGCAAATGCAACGCTGACAAACAAAATATCCAAAGAGACAAGAACCGCGCCGCCTCCCTTGCCCTCCATAACGGCTACATGTGCCATTAAGGGCGTGCGCTTTCCCTTGGCGTATCCGACCTTGATCTGACCCGGTACGGGTCCTTCTGCCGGTGTATACTCGCGTTCTGCAAATCCTGCGATCATAATAGGACCTCCTGGCTTTTTTGTAAAATATTTCATTATGGTCAGTATATCAAATGGGCGCTTGCTTTGTCAACCGTCTTTGCCCATTCCCGTTTGAATTTGACCAAATTGTGGATTTTTTGAAACCTTTAACGACATAGCGAGAGAAAAAGCAGATGCAATGGATAGAACAGATAGATTCCCATTTGCAAGATTTTGGCCAACCGCGGGCTTTGGGGCGAAAAGCCTTTCTTTCCATTGTATAACAAAATGGGGAAAAGGGCGCCCAACGCGCCAAGCGTCAGCAAGGGCCATTCCCACGAAGCCGGTGCATTTAAAAGCAGTCGAAGGGCAAACAGAACGGTAGTGAAGCCAAGGCCCAAGGGAGATGTAAAGAAAATGCCATAGCATAGGATCAGCACAACGCCAAAAAAGCCATAATCAGTAGCGGCAAATTCCGCCAGTAGAGCGAGGGATAACGCCAAAATCATGCCAAGTGCTGCTTGGGGTCGGCCCATTGTTCTAAAGTGATCCAGCAGGAAAAGTGCCAATAATCCCAAAAACAAGGTGAAAAACACATTTTGCTCTCTCAAATAAAAAAGAACGTTGTGCTGAAATAGGTCAAAGCAGGCCTCGCTGATCACGGCCAGTATACCAAGGCGAAGGAGATAAGCGAACACGTTTTTAGTGTGACGATAGCCGTTGGCGATGAGAAAGGCAAATAGCGGAAAGGACACGCGCCCCAACAGGCGCAGCACGATGTAGCAGGGGAGGGTCGGCCACGCCACGCCAATGTGATCGATCAGCATAAAAATGATTGCCAACAGGCGAATACACCACGCACTCATAAGCACTCCTCCTTTTTGGATTTGTTATTATTATAGCCTTTGGCGCAGATTTTGTAAAGAAATATCTTGATTTTCAAGGATGGTCGTGTTATAATGATGTAAATTAGATTTACCGTTGAGGGAGGGATGGGCTTGCATATCGGAGAAAGAGTCAAGGCGTTGCGTCTTTCTAAATGGATGACACAGGCCGATCTTGCCGGGGGACATATCACGCGTAATATGTTAAGCAGTATTGAGCACGGCACAGCATTGCCATCCTTGCCCACGGCGGTGTATCTGGCACAGCGATTGAATGTTCCGGTCGGGTATTTGTTGGCAGAGCCCAGCGAGGAGTTTTTTTATCGAAAAATGGCCAATATCGCCAATATCCGAAAGGCCTTCACTTCAAAGGACTACATTGGTTGCCTTTCTCTTTTAACGGCTATGGGAGATGAGCAAGATGACGAGCTATGGCTTCTTCGCGCCGAATGCGAATACGGCGTAGGCCAGAACGCGCTGGAGGGCGGTCATCTGCGGCATGCAGCTGCTGCGTGGGATCGCGCCTTGAATGCCTTGGAAAAAACGGTGTATCGCACCGCCTGGTTGCGTGAACGGATCGCCGTTTGCTTTCGGTATTTGGCCGATGTTTCAGCAACACTTGTGTCGGATGTGCTGGATGCCGAGGAAATCGAGGGGGCTCGCGCCTTGGGCGATCCATTGGTAGAATATGCTATGGCAGTGGAAGCAATAGAGGCCGATCATACCTATGCCGCAGAGGAATTTATCAGACGGCACCCGGATACCTTATACGCCGATCGTTTGCGAGCTTTGCTGCTGATGGGGCAAAACGATTATATGGAGGCACAAAGGGCACTGGAGCAGCTACTGAATAAAGACGAGCTGACCTTTGGCGTTTTGTTGTATGAAGTGTTTGGCGATTTGGAAATTTGCTATCGCAAAAATGATGATTATAAACGCGCATATGAATTTTCCGGCTCCCGTTTGGGATTGCTGGAGCGGTTGTTGGAGGAAGTATGAAAAAATCATTGATCGTAATGGCTTGTCTTGGCGCTTGCGCATTGGTTTTGGCCGCATGCGGCAAGGAAAAGCGCTTTTCCGCAGGCGAGGAAATGAATGCAGAGGAAATCAAGGCTTATCGTGAAAAGCTGATGGCACAAACGGAGCCGAGTGTGGACGAAGCACCCGAAACCGCGCCGGAAGCCGGCGAGGATGCGCTGCCTGCGGTATGTTATTATACCGAAAAGGGAACCAAGTGGCATGCTTCTCTCAAATGTCGGTACTTGCGAAAATCCGTGGATATCCTGGAGGGCAGCCTTGAAAGCGCACATTTGGCCGGTAAAACCAGCCCTTGCTCGGGATGCGCCGCTGCGTATACGGAGGAATAATTTGGCAATAATGAACATGCATATCTGTCCAGTCGGGAGGTGAGTCGAATGGCAGACAGAAAGCCTGCGGGTCGCACGATCACGCAAAATAAAAAGGCGTGGCACGACTATTTTGTGGATGAAAAATTTGAGGCCGGTATCGAGCTGTTCGGCACCGAGGTCAAAAGCTTGCGACAAGGAGCTGTAAACTTAAAGGATTCCTATTGTTCCTTTAAAGACGGGGAAATTTTTGCACTTGGGGTGCACATCAGTCCTTATGAAAAGGGAAACATCTTCAATCGCGAACCCTTGCGCCCTAAAAAGCTGCTGATGCACAAAAAAGAGATTGTACGATTGGCAAGCAAGGCCGCCGAAAAGGGATATTCGGTTATTCCGTTATCGCTGTATTTTTCGGGTTCCAGAGTAAAAATGGAAATTGGTCTTTGCCGCGGTAAAAAGCTGTATGATAAACGCGAGGATATGGCCAAGGCTTCTGCCAAGCGCGACATGGAGCGTGCCTATAAGGGCGGCAACAGAGAATATTGATGCCCCTTGACATTTTGGCTGAAAGCCATTATAATATTGACGGTATCTACCGTCATATGGGTCCGTAAAGGTTTCGACGGGGATTTTGAAGCAGGATAAGCGTGGCGTGCCGAGCAATCACGAAAAAGGCTCAACTTTAAAATTAAACGCTGACGAAAACGTCGCACTGGCTGCCTAATTTAGGCAGTGCCGCGGCTCTTTAGCCGCCCGTTCCTCCGGGGAGTACCACGGCCTCGGCCGGAGCGTCATGTAGTGGTGAACATGAACCGAGAGTTCGCACTTGTATCGGTCATGCACAAAAGGGCTACCCAAGGACGGAGGTTGTCTGTGATCGCCGACCAAGGGAAAATCTAAATTGCAGACTGCCCACGGAGAAGGTCCTGTGAATAGGTTTTCGGACAGGGGTTCGACTCCCCTCGGATCCACCAATGCAAAAAGGTCGCCACACGGCGGCCTTTTTGCATTGGTGGATCCGAGATCCGGAGACGACCTCGCGTGCAAGGCACGCAGGGGTGCGACGGTCGCCGTGCGAGCGCGGTGGGGCTGCTTGTAAGCGGCGTAGGCGAACGTTTTTGCCGGAAAGGCAAACGCCCCCTCCCAAAAAGGAAAAGGCCGCCACACGGCGGCCTTTTTGCATTGGTGGATCCGAGATCCGGAGACGACCTCGCGTGCAAGGCGCTATACCTTAGCCGCAGCAGATAGCTTTGTGATATTTTTAATTTAAAATATTGATTTTACATTTTAAGTGTGCTATAATTTAACAAAAATACGGTATTGGGAGATCGAAAATGAAACAGTGTCCGAGTTGTTATAAGATTGTGGATGACGAGATGAATTTTTGCCCCGGATGTGGTCAAAAGTTAGAAGAAATTACAAAGGCATCCGAATCGAATACTGCCGCTACCAGATATCATGCAAGCCGTGAGGCCGAAATGAAAAAAGCGGCGGCGGCACGCGAGGCTGCGGAGCAAAAACACACCAGACGTCATTGGGTTGTGGGTGCAACCGTGACCTTTGGCTCTTACTATCAGAACGACTTTAACACCAAGGAACCCATCGAGTGGATTATTTGCGAAACTAATGGAAAATATGAAGCGTGTCTGATCAGCAAGTACGTATTGGAGTGCCGCGCCTTTGACATCAGTCATATTGTGGCGGATTGGGTCACGTCAGATCTTCGAGCATGGCTTAACAAAACGTTTTTGAAAAATGCGTTCACCTTAGGCGAGCGAAAGAGAATCGTTCGCAATGAGCGGCCGGAATGGCGCAAGCGATGGGGCCGCAGGTGCCACGTATACGACAAGGTTTCTATACCAGGATATTTCGGTAAAAAAGATCTTTCTTGGATTGTATACCAGACCAGACCCATGACTAAAATTGCAGAGCAGGAGCTGGAAAGACAAGGACTAAAAAATCCCCAATCAGAATGGTGGGGCGGGTCTGACTATAAGGGAGAAGCCAATTACTATGCATTAAGTGCATGCTCCCGCGCTTCGAATCCTTATGTGACTTTGAAATTTGAACGTAGAAATTGTAACAAAGAAGATATGAGTATTGGCGTACGCCCTGCCATTTGGGTGAAAATGCCCAAGGCATAAGGTAGCGGCGGTAGACGTTTTGTCCACCGCCGTTATCCATTTTTTGTGGTTTCCAGCAAAAGAAAATGTTCTTTTAATCGTCCCAAAGCAAAGCCCGGGAGCGCCATTGGCGTTCCCGGGCTTTGCTTTGGGTTGCAGATCAAATTTCTTCAAACAAAGGGGTGGAGAAGTACCGCTCGGCCGTGTCGGGGAGAACGGTGACAACGCGTTTTCCGGGGCCCAGCTTTCTCGCCAGCTTGATGGCGGCAGCTACGTTGGTTCCGCTGGAAATGCCACACATAATACCTTCCAATGAGGCCAGCTTTTGAGAGGTTTCAATGGCTTCTTTGTCCTTGATGATGCAAATATCGTTGTAAATATCCTGATTGAGAATCGGGGGAATCAGGCCGTCGCCAATGCCCATTTGCAAATGAGTGCCGATCGAACCACCCGACAAAATGGCGGCGTGCTCCGGCTCTACAGCCCAGATGGTCATATGCGGATTGGCCGTGCGCAGCGTTTCGCCAATGCCTGTGATGGTACCGCCGGTTCCAATGCCGGAGCAAAAACCGTCGATGGGACCGCCCACTTGTTCCAGGATCTCCTTGCCGGTTTGTGTGCGTTGAATTGCTACGTTGGCAGGATTCTCAAACTGCTGGGGAACAAAAACGTGAGGGTCCTCGCGTTGCATACGCAACGCAGTCTGCAAGCATTCCTCAATGCACTCGCCGATGTTGCCGGCATCGTGGATCAAAATCACTTCTGCCCCGTAATGCTGCACCAGCTTGCGGCGCTCTTCGCTGACAGAATCGGGCATAATGATTTTTGTTTTGTATCCGCGCACGGCACCAACCAACGCAAGGCCAATGCCTTGATTGCCACTGGTGGGCTCTACGATGACGGTGTCGGAGCCGATCAAGCCCTTTTCCTCGGCATCTCGGATCATGTTAAAGGCCGTGCGGGTTTTGATGGAGCCACCCACGTTCAGGCCCTCAAATTTCACTAAAATCTCGGCGCTGTCGGCACCGGCCAACCGGTTCAGACGAATCAAAGGGGTGTTGCCCAGCGCATCAAGAATAGAATTGCAAATCATATTACCTCCGCATTGCCAATTGGAAAACTTTATTTATTCTATAATAAAAAAACTTTTTTGTCAACACTTTGGCGCGTTTCTGCCTGCTTTGCTCAAAAAAAGAATGGAAAAGGATGGGAATACTGTTAAATTTACGACAAAATAAAAAATCCTCTTGCAAAATTCGTCGGACTATTGTATAATAAATCAAATGGATTTTTACCCTTAAGGGTATTATATGCAAAGGAGATTTCAGGACATGGCATATTATTACGATCAACCTTCACATACCTTCAGCGAATATCTGCTGGTTCCGGGCTATTCCTCCAGCGAATGTATTCCTTCCAATGTGTCCCTCAAAACCCCTCTTGTCCGTTTCAGAAAGGGCGAGGAGCCTGCGATTTCCATGAACATCCCGCTTGTTTCCGCAATTATGCAGTCGGTCTCCGGTGACCGTCTTGCCGTTGCCCTTGCACAAGAGGGCGGTGTATCCTTTATCTATGGTTCCCAGTCTATTGAGGATGAGGCTGCTATGGTTGCCAAGGTTAAGGGCTATAAGGCCGGCTTTGTGCGCTCTGCTTCTAACCTGCGCCCCGACCAGACCTTGGCCGATGTGCTGGAGCTGAAGGAGCTGAATGGCTTTTCTACTGTTGCGATTACCGAGGATGGCTCTCCCGAGGGCAAGCTCCTTGGCATTGTGACCGGTCGCGATTACCGCGTCAGCCGTATGGATCCCTCCGAGAAAATTTCCACTTTCATGACTCCCCTTGAAAAACTGATCACCGCTCCTGAGGGAACCACCCTGAAGGAGGCAAATGATATCATTTGGGATCACAAGCTGAATTCTCTTCCCATTGTGAACAAGAAGGGGCACCTGTGCTACTTTGTGTTCCGCAAGGACTATGATCAGCACAAGAAGAACCCCATGGAGCTGTTGGATGCACAAAAGCGCTATATTGTTGGTGCCGGCATTAACACTCGCGACTACGCCGAGCGCGTTCCCGCATTGGTCGAGGCCGGTGTTGATGTGGTTTGCATTGACTCCTCCGAGGGATATTCCGAGTGGCAGAAGAGAACCATTGCTTGGATTCGCGAGAAGTACGGCGAGACCGTAAAGGTGGGCGCAGGTAACGTGGTGGATGCCGAGGGCTTCCGCTTCTTGGCCGATTGCGGTGCTGACTTCATCAAGGTTGGTATTGGCGGCGGCTCGATCTGTATCACCCGTGAGACCAAGGGCATCTGTCGCGGTCAGGCTACTGCTCTGATCGACGTTTGCACAGCTCGCGACGAGTATTTTAAAGAAACCGGTATTTATGTGCCCGTTTGTTCCGACGGCGGCATCGTTCACGACCATCATATGACACTGGCGCTTGCCATGGGTGCTGACTTTATTATGCTGGGTCGCTATTTTGCTCGCTTTGATGAAAGCCCTACTGCCAAGGTCAATGTCAACGGCACGTTGATGAAGGAATACTGGGGCGAGGGAAGCAACCGCGCTCGCAACTGGCAGCGCTATGATCTGGGCGGCAGCAAGAAGCTGTCCTTTGAGGAGGGTGTTGACTCCTATGTGCCTTATGCTGGCAAGCTTTCCGATAATGTGCAGATCACTCTTGCCAAGGTTCGCTCTACGATGTGCAACTGTGGCGCATTGACCATTCCTGAGCTGCAAGAGAAGGCCAAACTGACCTTGGTTTCTTCTGTCAGTATCATTGAGGGCGGCGCACACGACGTTCTTCTGAAAACCACTAACAAGCAGGTTTGAGAATAGCAAAAAGGACACGCACAGCGTGTCCTTTTTTTGTTGTTAAAGTTTGGAATAGCCAAAGCCGTTGACCAGCGCATCCAGGCGTTCGCCGCTCTTGCACAGTGGGCACTCGTGGGCGGGGTGGCTTTCATAGCCGGCAATGTCATTGGGGTTAAAGACCGAGCAGACCGGATAGCCGGCGCAGGATTCGGTGGTTGCAAATAGGGAACAAATCCCAGCCACATAGCCGCCGTAATAGTTCAGTGCCTCTACTGCGGCCTGGGCGGTATAGCCGGTAGTGACCGAAGCGGCCAAAATCAATACGTGCTTGCCCGTGATCATAGGGGCAACGTTGTCTCTGAAAATCAACTGGCTGCCGGAGGTGTGCTCGGGGGTGACCACATAAATGGTCTGATGAGCATTCATATTCATATAGTGTCCGTTGGTCAATTCTTGCGCCAGACAGGTGCCGATCACCTGCGTGCCATCAAGGCAAAGAATGGTATCTACAATCGTATTGGTATTATAATAAGTGACCAATTCCTTGGCGATGGCGCTGGCCTCTGAAAGCCTTGTTTTTTGTGTGGTCACGTCAATAAAATAATTGATGTGGCTGTGGCTGGTGGCAAAATGACCGGGAGTCACGCGCAGGTAAAGATTTCTGTGCTTTGTCTTGATCTTATAGGTTTTTCCAATAGCCATAATGAATACCCCTTTTTTTTTAGTATATCACAAGAAAAACTCAGCTGTCAAGAAAAAATTGGAGAGGACGGAGCGTTTTCTGGAGGGGCGGGGGCGGCACGCAACAAAAAAGACCGCCATTTGGCGGTCTCTTGTCGTTGGTGGAGCATAGGGGATGCTTTTTGTACACAAAATGTGCCTTGCGTGACTGTTCAAAAATACAACATATTGTGTTTTGCTTGCACAGTAGGTACAAAATGGGTACAAGGATACACCAATAGGTGGTATTTTTCGGCCTGAGAAATGAATATTTTTCAATTTTTAATTTGTAATAGCTTAACAAATGCACAATAAACGGTAGCGCGATTAAGTGCCCAGTTTTCCTTCAAGGGTGGAGAGGGTGTTCAGTATCATCGTCTGATCATCCGGGAGCATGTGGGAGTAGGTGTTCAGTGTTTGCTCGACGGTACTATGGCCAAGGTGACGGCTGACGGCGACGATAGAGACACCCTTGTGGATCAGAAGGGATGCGCAGCTGTGGCGCAGGTCATGGATGCGGATGCGTTTGACACCTGCCGCATCGGCGGCTTTTGCCAAGGTGCGGTCGATGTTGGAAGGCGGCAGCGGATCGGCACCGCCGAACACAAAGTTTATGCTATCGGTGCTTTGCTGCTGCCAATCCCGGTATTCTTTCAGCATATCGCAGAAGAAGCGAGGGAGGTGCACCGTTCGATTGCTACTTGTGTTTTTTGGAGTGGTGATGGTGTAGCTTTTGCCTTCGTCATGCGCTTTGTTAGAAAAGCTCTTGGATATGCTGACGGTACCCTTTGCCAGGTCAACGTCTTGCCACGTGAGTGCCAACGCCTCGCCCTTTCGGCAGCCGGACAAATACAGAAAGCGGAACAGCATCGCGTAGTCCTTGCGCTCCACGCAGGAGATGAAGGACGAGAACTCCTCGGGCGACCAAAAGAGCATTTCTTTTTTTGGTTCCAGGTTGCGAGGCTTGTCCACCTTGCGGATCACGTTGGGGATATCGTAGTAGCGCTCGGCGTAGTTATAGATCAGAGACAAGTGGGTCATAAGGGTCTTGCGGTAGGCGTAACTGTAACCCTCCAACGAGTTTTGCCACTTTAAGATCATCGAGGGCGAGATCTCTTTGATGGGTGTGTCACCGAAAAACGGTGCGATCTTGGTGGACACCTTCTTTTGCACATCGTAAAAGGATGGTTCCTTGATACGCGATCGCTTGAATTGCAGATATTCCTCCACCAACGAGGAAAAGGGCATGTCCGCAGGCGAAGATGAGGGGACAACCTCTTGCGGCTGTTCTGCGGCCGTTTTTTTGGCGGATACGTAGTCCTCGTAGCCGTATTGTGCTTCCTTCTTCGTCTTGAAGCCAGAAAGGCGTTTATTCTTTGTTTTTCCGTCTTGTGGTGATACCTCGCGGAAACGGACCGACCACAGCCCGCTGGCTTTGCTTTTTTCATATGAGGGCATAGGCGGCCTCCTTTCGTTGGCAGAATTTACCTGTTTCGCTATTTTTCGACGTAGTGTATCATAGAACTATGGAGGTGGTTCTATGAATTACGGTGATTATCAAAGGGCAAGGGATCTGGCGTGGCAGATCCTGCGGCGGGAGAAGATACGTGCGCTCCCGGTGGACGTGGTGCAAATTTGCAGACGTTTGGAAATTAAGGTGCTGGAGCACGCCGAGCTGGCTCCCGAGGTGGGGGATGGGCTTTCTTGCGTTCTCGCCGGCGAGCCGTATATTTTTATTCGCTCCGGGCAGAGCCGGCAGCGGTGTCGGTTTACCGTGGCCCACGAGCTGGGGCACGTGCTGCTTGGCCACGTTGGCAAATATCGGTTGGTCAACCGCGAGCCGTCGCCTCAGGACGATCCCGTGGAGCAGGCCGCCAATATCTTTGCCGCGCGGCTTTTGGCGCCCGCCTGCGTGCTGTGGGGGTGCAGAGTATCGTCTGCGGCTGAAATTGCGGCGCTGTGCGACATTAGTTCCACGGCGGCGCGGTAC
>JAFTSB010000059.1 GCA_017461945.1 Clostridia bacterium
ACCAATGCCCGGAAGAAAACTCGGCAGACCTACCGAGCATCGTAATGCGATGCTGCGCGGTCTTGTGACTTACCTGCTGGAGAACGGTACGGTTGAGACCACCCTTGCAAGAGCAAAGGAAGTCCGCTCCATGGCAGAAAAGATGATCACGCTTGGCAAGAAGAATACCCTTGCCAGCCGTCGTGCCGCTCTGGCATATATCACCAAGGAAGACGTCGTATCCAAGCTGTTCGTTGAGATCGCTCCCAAGTACGAGTCCCGCAACGGTGGCTACACCCAGATCTTTAAGATGGGTCCCCGCCGCGGTGATGCCGCTGAAATGGCACTCATTAAGCTGGTTGACGCAGAGTAATTTGCGCACCGCACATAAAAACCGCCGCCCGATTGGGCGGCGGTTTTTATTTATCCGAAATCAAAGGATTTATGACTGAAAGCCACTTGACATTTGGCCATTGGCACGTTATGATGAAGGAAAGTACTGTTTTCGTACGCCCACGGATAATGATTAAAAAATATACGAATTGTGGAAAATATTATACGAAAAAAGTATAATATTGTTGTATAATAAAAGGGACGGGAGGTGAATCGTATGCAAGAGTCCACCATACCCAAGTATCGTATGCCCAAAATGATCGACATCAAATCGCTTTCTACCTTTCATTATTTTGAGTTTGACGATACCTTTGTGGATAAGTTTGAAGCGCACGAGCCCTGGGAGCTGGTCTATATTGATCGGGGCGAATGCTATGTGATTGCCGATGATCGGCGCATTTTGCTCTCACAAGGAGAAATGTATTTTCACAAGCCCTATGAGCGGCACAAGCTGGAAATGGCCAAGGGTGAGTATCCCAACGTGCTGATCATTACCTTTTCCACGCCCTCTCGTGCCATGCGCTATTTTGAAAATCAAAAGCTGGTGGCAGGGCTTTCGGCCAAGCAGCACATTGCCGCTATTTTGCACGAGGCCACGCACACCTATGAGCGCCCCTTTCACGTGCCCTATTCCGGCGATCTGACCCCCAAAAGCGGCGATACGCTGTGGGGTGGGGAGCAATCCATTATGATCCGCCTGGAGCTGATGCTCATTGAGCTGGTGCGCAAGAACCGCTATTATGAGGATAGCCCGCGGATGTTTCACAGCAAGGATATCGTCACCGACGATTTCTGCCTGAAGGTCATCGGCTATATGGAAAGTCGTCTATATGAAAAAATGACCATGGAGGAGCTTTGCCACGCTCTGTCCTTTTCCAAATCCTACATTTCCAAGCGTTTTGTGGGCGTTTGTGGGTATTCAGTCATGGATTATTTCAACGTGATGAAGATTCAGGAGGCCAAACGGCTGATCCGCGAGACAGGAAAGAATTTTCAGGAAATTTCAGAGCGGTTAATGTTTTCCAATCCCCATTATTTTTCAACCTTATTTAAAAAGCATGTGGGCATGACCCCCAGCCAATATAAAAAATCCTGCAAGCAGGACTAAGGAGGATATGATTATGTCTGAAGTTGTACGTTTTGCTGTTGTCGGCACCAAGAGCATTGGCAGAAACCACATTGAGGGTATTCACAAAACCAAAGAGGCGGTTTTGACCGCGGTATGTGACATCCGCGAGGATGTTGCCAAGAAAACTGCCGAGAAAAACGGATTGGATCACTATTTTACGGATTTTGACGAAATGCTGGCCGCCGGTGGCTTTGATTGCGTGGTGATCTGCACCCCCGACCAATGTCACACCGAACAGGCGGTCAAGGCTTTGGAGGCCGGATATCATGTGCTGTGCGAAAAGCCCCTTGCGATGAAGCTGGAGGAGTGCCAGCAGATCGTAGATGCCGCCAAAAAGTCCGATAAATACTTTATGGTGGGCCAGGTCTGCCGTTATACCCCCGCCTTCCTTCTGATGCGGGATATGGTAGCACGCGGTGACATTGGCGAGGTCTTTTACGTGGAGTCGGAGTATGCACACGACTACTCGTTGATCAAGGACGCCGAATGGCGCAAGGATCCCGTATATCTGCGCGAGCCCGTGGTGGGCGGCGGATGCCATGCTATGGATCTGCTTCGTTGGATCGTGGGCGATCCCACCGAGGTTTTTGCTTACTCCAACCGCAAGGTGCTGACCGATTGGCCCGTGGATGACTGCACCATTTCGGTGTTGAAATATCCCAACGATGTCATCGGTAAGGTAATGGTGTCCATCGGTTGCAAGCGCCCCTATACCATGCGCACCCAGATCTTTGGCACCAAGGGCACCATTCTGGGCGATAACAAGTCCGATAGCATCACCCTGTACAAGGCCTTTGAATACGCCGACACCGGCAAGACCTCCTATGTGCCTACCCAGATCCCTGTAGTGGTAAACAATCACAATATGGCGGCTGAAATTCAGGATATGTGCAACGTGATCCTGGGTAAGATGCCCTTGGAGATCGATGCGGTTCAGGGTGCCAACACGGTGGCCGTTTGCCGTGCCGCTGTAGAGTCCGCTGCTACCGGCCTGCCTGTTAAGCCTCACTACTTTAAATAAAACGGGGAGGGGATTGTTATGTTGATCGGATTTGCAGAGCGCGATATTACACCTGCCGTGGGCAAGCTGATCCCCGGCGGCTTTGATCCCAAGGTTACCACCGAGCCGGCTCGTGGCCGTCTTTTGACCACCGCAGCCGCCTTTACAGCAGGGGAGGAGAGTCTGATCCTGGTCTCCACCGATACGCTTTCCATGCAGGTCAGCTTTGCTGATCGCATTCGTCAGCGGATCTCCAAGGCCACCGGCGTGCCAGTGGAGCATATTTTGATCGGTTCTACGCATACCCATACGGGCGGCGCACCCGATTACCCCATTTGGCTCTGTCCTCCCGACCCCGAGGTGGCTGCACTCACCGAGGAAGGTGTGGTTGCCGCCGCGCTGGAGGCTTTTGAAACTCGCTTTGAAGCAAAGCTTGGTGTGGGCGTGGGCGAGGAGAAGCGATATAGCTTCTGCCGTGACATTTATATGAAGGACGGCACCATTAAAATGAACCCCAACCGTAAGAAGCCGGAGCTGATGATTCGTCCTGTGGATACCCCCGATTATGCGGTAAACGTGATGCGTGTAGAGGACGCAGAAGGCAATCTGCGCGCCTTTTTGGTGAACTATGCCAACCATCCCGACTGCCATGCTAAGAACAAAAAGAGCTTCAGCGCCGATTTTCCCGGCGCCCTGCGCCGTAACCTCAAACGGGTGCACGGTGAGGATTTAAAGGTGCTATTTTTCAACGGTACGGCAGGAGATATCAACTGCATCGACTGGATGAGCAACACCAGCGATTCCTATTATGGTGGCACGCGCAACGCACCTGAGGCGATCGGTCTTGGCCTTGCCTCTACGGTGCTGCAGATCGACATTGATATCCAGGCCGATGTGACCGCACCTGTTATCAAGGGTATGACCGGCGTGGTGCAGACCGCACGACGCTATAAGACCGAGGAGGATGTGGCCTGGGCCCGTGAGATCGCCAAGGACATGGCCTCTCACAACGTGCGCGATCAAGCCTTTGCCACCGAATATCTGGAGTCGGACGATGACGTTTCGCCCGTGATTGATTTTGAGGTGCAGACGCTGCGCCTTGGCCCTTGGGCCATTGTGGGCCTCCCCTCTGAGATCTTTACCGACATTGGCCGTCGCATCAAGAACGGATCGCCCTTTGAGCACACCGTGATCTTTGAGCTTTCCAACGGCACTCACGGCTATATTGCCACCGATATCATTCACAAAAACAAGGCCTATGAGACCACCGTCAGCAAGATCAATTCCTGCACGGCGGCCAACACGGCGGATCTGATCGTGGAAGAAGCGCTGCGCCAGCTGTGGCTGTTGGCAAAGGCATGAGGTGACAAAAATGGCCTACTGTATCTATAAAATTCGCACAAATCCCACCATTGATTACGCCGCAGAGGAACTGAAAAAATATCTGCGCATGATGATGCCGCGGTGCGGTGAGATCACCGTTTCTTACGATCCCGAGGCCAAAACCGGATACCGTTTGGGACTTTTAGAGGATTTTGGCGTGGATGGAAGCGAGGCCAAGGATCTGTTTTTAGATGATATCCTACATATTGATACCGATGAACAGGGCGGCGTGATCGCCGGCAGCAATTCTCGCAGCGTTTTGCAGGCGGTCTATCGCTTTTTGCAGGAAAACGGCTGTCGCTGGCTTTATCCCGGCGTGGATGGCGAATACATTCCCGTTGCCGATGTAAAGGCGGTTTCTTATCACAAAATGGCCGATGTGCGCATCCGCGCCCAATGTAACGAGGGCTGTGAGAGTCAGACATCGGTACTGGAGACCATTGAGTTTTCCCCAAAAATCGGTCTCAATTCCTATATGCTGGAATTTGATAATCCCAAGGTCTATTACGGCTATTATTACGACCACAAGTACAACCCCACCCGCGAGAGCGAGCCGGTCAGCAATCTGCAGGTGCTGCAATGGAAGCGGCAATGCGAAGTCGAAATTGCCAAACGTGGGCTGATCTTTCAGGATATGGGCCACGGTTGGACGGCCGAGCCCTTTGGCTTGGATAGCACCGAGGGGTGGCTCAAGCGCCCGGGGCAGGAGATTCCCGACAGCGCCAAGCCCTATCTGGCGCTGATCAATGGCGAGCGTGGCATTTACCACGACGTGGCGCTCAACACCAATTTCTGTATGTCGAATGCCACCGCGCGCAGCATTGTGGTCAAGGCGATTGCCGATTATGCGCAAAATTCCACTCACGTGGATTTTCTGCACGTTTGGTTGGCCGATGCCAATAACAACCATTGCGAGTGCGACGAGTGTCGCAAAAAGATGCCTTCCGACTGGTATGTGATGCTGATGAACGAGTTGGATAAGGAGCTGACGGCGCGACATTTGCCTACACGTATCGTATTTTGCGTGTATTACGATACGGCCTATGCGCCTGCCTTTGAGCGTATTCAAAACCCCGATCGCTTTACGATGATGCTGGGGGCGATTACCCGTCAGTATACCGAAACCCCGGATCTGACTGCCTCCACCGCTCCCTTGCCCCCTTATAACCGCAATAAAAACACATTCCCAAAGAGCCTTTCGGATTATATGGGATATATGAAGGCGTGGGAGCAAAAATGTGGGTCGCCCAAGTTCTGCTATGAGTACCATTTCTGGGTGCATCAGTATTACGATTTGGGAGGCCTGGAGATCGCACGCCGCATATATGAGGATGTTCATGCGTATAAAAAAGCCGGTTTTTCCGGCATCATTGAGGATGGCTCGCAGCGCAGCTTTTGGCCCAACGGGTTCGCATTTTACGTATACGGTCAAACGCTTTTTGATACTTCCTTGGATTTCGATGCGTTGAAGGAGGATTATTTTTCCCACGCTTACGGCGAGCATTGGCGCGAAATCGCCGATTATCTTGCCGAGCTGGGACGCCTTGGCTGTATGGAATATCTGTGCTATACGCACCGCGCCACCAAGAGCTATTACCGCCCCGAGCTGGCACCCCAGCTGCGCCATATTCCTGCCGTGGTGGAGGAAATGGAGGGTAAGCTGAAGGCGTGGCAGGCCAGCGATTATCGTGTGCAGACCGTTTCCTATCAGCTGTTGCGCTATCATGCTTTGTATTGCAAGGGGATCGCCCCCATCTTTGCCATGAAAGCAGAGGGCAAGGACGACGAGGCCTGTGCGGCCTTTGAGACCTTTTTGGCCGATTTTGGCAAATATGAGATCTATATCGAACGGTATTTCGATCAAGGTCTGCTTGGCAGCGCCTATCGCAAGGAAATGTTTAAGAATTTGAAAAATCCCCCCAAATCCGAGGTGGGATAAGCAAGATCCCGGCTGAAAAATCAGCCGGGATTTTTGTCGTAAAACGGTTGACAAATCTACTTTCCCGGTGTATAATAAATCAATAGTTGACTCATCAACAATGGATATTTGACGACTTTGGGTTATGTAAGGGAGTAAAAAATGGTTGAACGCTTTGAACAATTTGCAACTTTGATCTCTGGTATTTTTCGCCAGATCCAAAAGCTGGAGCGTGAGGAAATGGAAAAGCATGGGCTGAAGGGTGCTTTTGCCCAGTATCTGATGATCATGAGCCATTATCCAGAGGGGATCACTGCCACCCAGCTGTGTACTGCCAGCGACCGCGACAAGGCCGCCATTTCCCGCGTGGTAAATGAAATGGAAAGCAAGGGCTTGGTGCGCCGTGAAGGCGAAAAGGATTACCGTGCTGTGATCACCTTGACCGACGAGGGTAGAAAGGCCGTCAACTATGTGGGTCAGCGTGCCACCGTGGCGGTACAAAAGGCCAGCGAGGGTCTCAGCGACTCGCACCGCAAAATCTTTTATGCCGCACTTTCCTTGATTTATTCCAATCTGGACAAGGTCTGTGACGAGGGTATTCCCGAAAATGCAGAATAAAAACCATCCGCCCGCGAGCTGCTCGTGGGCGGATGGTTTTTTATTGTAGCCTTCAGGGTACATAAACCACCACTTGGAGTGGTGGAATAAAAATGCTTTAGCCATAGGCTCTCCCTATGGGAGAGCTCCCGCGAAGGCGGGTGAGAGGGCAGAAAATACCCCCTCTCCGTCGGCTCCGCCGCCACCTCTCCCCAAGGGCGAGGCTTTGCCGAATTTTCGGCAGTGGGGC
>JAFTSB010000060.1 GCA_017461945.1 Clostridia bacterium
AGATCACCCGGTTTGGCGTGTATAAGCACATTGACGAGATCAAAAAAGGATTGCGAGCCTATTTGGCAGAAAGAGGTGAAATTGTATGAACATCGGTACGTTGATCGAAGCAACCGGAGCGTTAGAGCCCCGATTGATCGAGCGGTATTTTGAGTTCGAGGCCGAGCTGATGCGCACGCAAGCAAGGCGCATTGCCTGGCGCAAGGTTATCACCGTCATAGCGGCGTGCTTGGCGGTCGCTGCGCTGGTCTCCTGCGCGATCTATATCCCCAAGCTGTATGCCGATCGCGCAAACCGGGCCGACACAGAGGAGGTCAACCTTTGGTATCTGGACGAATACGCCTCCAGAAGCAGCAAAAAGGTGGAGATCACGGGCGGCATGGAGGAACTGTTTGCCCTGTGGAAAGAGGCCAACAACGTGGGTGACGACGTGCGTTGGATCCACTCCGAGGTGGTGGAAAGTCTTTATGATTTTGACAAATACGGCAGCTTTGGCGGCCATATGCCCGGCGATATCGAGACCACCATCTATGTCACCATCTCCGACGACATTTATGACTATCAATACCCCGAATTGTTAATTAAGATGCTGGAAAGAACCATCGACCAATATTACAACTGTGATTACTGTGTGTTGAACATTGTAGAAGCACCGGAGGAATAAAAAAAGCAAGGAGGGGAGTCCAATGAACAGTACTGCTTTGTCGTAAGCCGTCTCTTTATCAAAATTTAGGAGGATTTGTTATGAAAAAGAATCAGAAAATGAAAAGATTTTTCAGCCTTTTTATGGGCGTTTGTATGCTGTGCTCGTTTGTGATCTCTGCCAATGCATCCGTGTTGGGTTCGATTGACGCTGACGACACGGTTACGCTCAATCCCGAAAGCGGATTGCGTTTGACCGATAGCCCTGCCGACGCCTTTGCCGTTGGGTACAATATGTCCACAAAAGCAACGTACTATTATGGCACTTCTGCCGCGGTATTGACGGAAAATGCTGAAGATGGTATAATTGAAGAAGGCTGGACACCGCCCGGTATGCAAACCGCCGACTTTGGCGATCAAGTGGATCCCAATGCAATCATCGGAGAGGATGGTAGAACATTGGTAACAGACACCGGTTCCACGCCCCATGCTGCCATTTGTGCAATATATACCATATTCAGAAACTTGAGTAATCCAAACGATGAGGCTCTTGTTTTATCAACCGGTTGGCTGATATCTCCGAATGCCGTCGTAACTGCAGGTCATGCGCTACACACGTTGGCTGATGGATGGGCAGTTGAGGTATATATAACACCGGGGGCTAGCCATTGGGACATTGGTTTGGCTCCGTATGGGCGTTGCAAAGCAACGGAGATTGTTATATCAAAGCAATATTATGAATCCAAGGATGAGGATCACGACTGGGGACTTATCAGAATGGAATCCAATTTGGGGAGCCTGACCGGTTATCTGGGTTTTAGAAGTTATACTGTTGGAACGCTAACCGGTTACGATGTTTATACAATGGGTTATCCCGATGACAAGAATCCGGAAAGACAAAAAGCTTGGAACTGCTATCAATATCAATCTGAGGGTGTTGTAACGGCAGATTCCGGTGCAAGCACAGTTTCTCGCGAAATTCAGCATAATATGGATACCTATACAGGAAATAGTGGAGGGCCGGTGATGCGTAGCGCAACAGTGATTGCGATTCATCGGGGAAATAGAGTCACGACCGTAAATGGTACGACGACAGTTGTAAATGTTGCTGTTGCCTTTACTAACAATATGGTAACCTTTTTCCGTGCTTATAAGAACAATTCTTAATCGTTTCCAAGGAGGATAAAATGCGCAAAATAGCATTTCTTTTATGCCTGGTATTGCTGTTTTTGACCGGCTGCAAGCAGCAAGAAACAGAGACACCCGACCTCACGCCGGTGGAGCCCGAAGCCGAGCAAAAATGGGAAACGGGCACGTTCCATATGGTGGGCGGATATTTGCAAAACAACTTGGTTTACCTCTCCATTGCGGAGCAGGAACTCCGCGCACCCGTGAACGAATTGGCGTATTACATTGTGAATGGCACCGATTACGTGTTAAGCGCCGATGAGGCGCGCGTGGAAATATACCGGGATGGCCAATGGGTAGAATGGGAGGTTGATACGGATGAGTGGGTGGAGGTGAGCTATACATATCGTTACAAAGCAAAAAGCAGGAGCTTCGACACACTTTACATATCAGACGAAGAAAATAAAACCAGCCCCCACACATACTACAAGCCCCTGCAAGCAGGGGAATATCGTATTATGCACGCCTATGGCTTAACCCTCCCCCAGGAGCAGCAGCCCGAGGGTCAACCCTATCTCATCGCATATTTCACCGTGACCGAAGCATAAAAATTTTCCCCGGCCTCCGCCGTTTCGGCGGAGGCCTTACTATTTCACAAAAATTTCGCGTGCCCACTTGTAAAAACTCTTTTCTTGTGCTAAAATATTAAAATAGCATAATTATGTAAAGGAGGGAGCATATGGATATAAGCTTTACGGTGCCGCAGGCAACGGAGCCTGTCGTAAAGCCGCGGATACGCGCCGCCCTTGGCAGGGCTTCGGCGGTTTTGCAAGAGCGCGGCAATCTGCTTTTGATGATCCTGACCTTTCTTTTTTGCCTTTTGGTGACCTTTTCCTGGCTGGTGACCGCCCAACTTTTGATCATGCTGCTGGCGTGGGTCGGGGCGCTGATCCCTCATTACGGTGTGGCGCTACTTGTGCAGGATCTGGGTGTGCTGCTATCCGGTCTGCTGTTCTTTTTGACCGTGCCCCCCATCTGGTTGGGGCGCTTGCGCATGGCCGGTCTGCTTTTGGCAGGGGAAAGCCCCCTTATGGCCGAGATCCTGTATTATTACACCACGCCTCGCCGTTGGGGGCGCGCTGTGCTGATCGGCCTGATCATTGCCTTGATGGTGCTGATCCCCGTGGTATTGGGGTTAAGTGCTTTTGTGGGCGCGCTGGCACTGTATGACGAGCTATCCTTTTATCTGGAGGCCTTCGTTGCCGTGCCGATTTTGATTTTCTCGCTGCTGCTGTGCGTGGCCTTTGGCCTGCTGCTGCTCTTTCTTTCCGGTTTTTATTTGCTGTTTGCCGCCATGGCAGTGGGGAACAGCAAGCTGCCCTTGGGGCGCGCGCTGGGGCTTGCCCTACAGACCGGTTATCGGAGCCTGCCCACCCTGTTTGTGTTCTCGCTCCGCTCCCTTTGGCACCTTGTGCTATCCCTGTGTACCGTGGGTGTGCTGCATATGCTGTGGTATGCTCATCATTATATCATTTCTTATCTGCATCTCGGCAGGATGCTTTGTAAAGGAGACGATCCAGTATGAAAGAAAAGTTTTATTTGACTACCGCCATTGCCTATGCCTCTCGCAAGCCCCATTTCGGCAACACCTATGAGGTGATCATGGCGGATGCCGTGGCACGCTATAAGAGACTGCGCGGCTATGACGTGTTTTTCTGCACCGGCACCGACGAGCACGGTCAGAAGATCGAGAATCTGGCCAACGAGGCCGGCATCACGCCCCAAAAGTACGTGGACGGCGTGGCAGGGGAGATCAAAGGCATTTGGGACCGTATGAACTCCAGCTATGATTACTTCATCCGCACCACCGATCAAAATCACGTGGATGCCGTGCAAAAGATCTTTAAAAAGTTCTATGAGCAGGGCGACATCTATAAGGGTCATTACGAGGGCTGGTACTGCACCCCCTGCGAATCCTTCTTTACCGAGACCCAGGTGGTGGACGGTAAGTGCCCCGACTGCGGCAGACCCGTTCAGCAGGCCAAGGAGGAGGCCTACTTCTTTAAAATGAGCAACTACGTGGACAAGCTCCTTGCCCACATTGATGCCAACCCCGATTTCATTCAGCCCGAATCCCGCAAAAAGGAAATGATCAACAACTTCTTGCGCGTGGAGGGCGGTCTGCAGGATCTGTGCGTTTCCCGCACCTCCTTCAAGTGGGGCATCCCTGTTGATTTTGACGATCGCCACGTGACCTACGTGTGGCTGGATGCCCTGACCAACTATATCACAGCCCTTGGCTACGATCCCGATAAGACCTATGAGGAGCAGTCCGAGCACTTCAAAAAGTACTGGCCCTGCGATGTGCATATCATCGGCAAGGATATTCTGCGCTTCCACACCATCTACTGGCCTATTTTCCTCATGGCTCTTGGCCTGCCCTTGCCCCAAAAGGTGTTCGGTCATCCCTGGTTCAATGCCGCCGAGGAAAAGAAGGGCGGCGACGGCGCCGAGGTCAAGATGTCCAAGTCTCGCGGCAACGTGATCTACGCCGACGAGCTGGCCGAGACTTTCAGCGTTGACGGCGTGCGCCATTTCGCCCTTTCCGAAATGCCCTACGATCAGGATGGCCGCATCTGCTATACCAACGTATTGACTCGTTATAACACCGATCTTGCCAACAATCTCGGCAACCTGGTCAGCCGCACCCACGCTATGACCAAAAAGTATTTTGACGGTGTGATCCCCGCTCCTGCCGGTGAGGAGGGAACCGATGCCGAGCTCAAGGCCGCCTTTGCCGCCGCCAAGACCGACTTTGAACGCTATATGGACGATTACCACATCGCCGATGCTGTGGATGCCATCTTCAATGCGTTGCGCCGCGCCAATAAGTATATTGACGAGACGATGCCCTGGGCGCTGGCCAAGGACGAGAGCAAAAAAGCGCGTCTCGGCACGGTACTTTACAACCTGTTGGAGTGCATCCGCACCGCCGCTGTGATGCTGCAGGCCTTCCTGCCCACCACGGCTGCTTCGATCTTTGCCCAGATCAACACCGATCAGACCGACTACGCCACCATTGATGCTTTTGGCGCCCTGGAGGCCGGAAAGATTCTTGGCGAGGCCGTCATGCTCTTTGCCCGCGTGGACGAAAAGGTCGTAGATGAGATCATCAAAAAGCGTGAGGAGGCCGCCCTGGCTGCCGAAAAGGCCAACGCTCCCGTGGAGAAGCCCGAGCCTTGCGCCCCCATCGGCATCGAGGACTTTATGAATGTGGAGCTTCGTACCGCCAAGATCATTGCCTGCGAAAAGGTGCCCAAGGCCAAAAAGCTGCTGAAGCTGCAGGTGGATCTGGGCTATGAGCAGCGCCAGGTGGTTTCGGGTATTGCCAAGTTCTATGAGCCCGAAGCGCTCATTGGCAAAAAGATCATTCTGGTTGCCAATCTGAAGCCTGCCGTGCTTTGCGGCATCGAATCTAACGGTATGATCCTGGCCAGCGGTGAGGAGCAGATCCGCGTGGTCTTCCTTGACCCCGAAACGCCTCTTGGCGAACGTGTTCGATAATTATGGTACAGATTATCATTCATGCGGCTATGATCGCCGTTTTCGTGATATTTGGCATTCTGTTTCTGTGCGGAAAGGGCCTCTTTTTTGTGGCAGGGTACAATATGCTGCCCAAAGAAAAAAAGGAGATGTATGACGAAAGACGAATGCTCTCCTTTATGGCAAAAATGATGTTTACGCTGGCTCTGTGCTGGTGTCCCGCTTTGCTGGGTGCCATTCTGGATCAGACCTTTCTGCTTTGGATCGGTGTGACGCTGATGAGCATTATGGTGCTGTTTTCTGTGATCTATGCCAACACCGGCAATCGCTTTCAAAAGTAACGGTAAAAATGGGGTGGCCCCTTGGGGCACCCCATTTTCAGAGGTTGAAATATGGAAAAGCTATTCGACTCCCACGCTCACTATTACGATAGTCGCTTTGAGAGGGAAGGAGGGGGCGCCGACGCCCTGTTGACCGCCCTGCTTGCCGACTCTGTGGGCACCATCGTCAATATCGGTACCGATATTGAAAATTCCAAGATCTGTATGGCCCAAGCGGCCCGATACCCCGGGATGTACTGCGCCGTGGGCATCCATCCCTCCGACGGGCAAGCGTATACCGACCCCGATGTCGCCCTTGCCGCGCTGGAGCAGCTGCTGGGCACTCCCGAGAGCCGCAAGACGAATAAGATCGTCGCCCTTGGTGAGATCGGGTTGGATTATCATTACGACGACACGGATAAAGAAAAGCAGGCCTATCTGCTGGAGCAGCAGCTCCAAATGGCCGAGCGTCACAGCCTTCCCGTGATCATTCACGATCGTGAGGCGCACGGCGATTGCTTTGACGCTGTGCTGCGTCATCCCACCGTGCGTGGCGTCTTCCACAGCTACAGCGGCTCGGCCGAAATGGCCAAGGAGCTTGTCCGCCGAGGCTGGTACATCTCGTTTTCGGGCGTGGCCACCTTCAAAAATGCCCCCAAGGTACGGGAGGCCATTGCCGCCGTGCCCGATGACCGCATCCTCATTGAAACCGATGCCCCTTATCTTGCCCCCGTTCCTCATCGGGGAGCGATGAACCATTCGGGCTATATGACCTACACCGCCGAGGCCGTGGCCGCGGTGAAGGGTATCGACACCGATGCCGCTATCCGCCTCACCGCTGAGAACGCCAAGCGCTTTTTTGGTATCTGATCTAAGTTTGCGCCCCTTGCGCCATTCCGATGGTGCAAGGGGCGTTTTTTGCTTTAAATTGTTTAAAACTAACAAAAATAACCGTTCATTTTCTACATCCGATGGCAAAAAGTTCCTATTTTTCTCTTGCAAAAGTTGTTTTTCTTCGCTATAATAAAAGTAATGTATGAAATTTTAGCCCTTTTATACAGTTAATCTATTCCCGCGTGAAGCGGAAGACAGGAGGAAACGAACTATGGCTACCTTTTACAACACGAAAGCAATCCGCAATCTGGCACTGCTGGGACACGGCGAGTGCGGCAAGACCTCTCTTGCAGAGGCTATGCTGTATCTTTCCGGCAAGACCGATCGTCGCGGTAAGATCGCTGACGGCAACACCGTTTGTGACTTTGACCCCGAAGAGCAAAAGCGCGGCATTTCGATCTCCGCAGCACTTGCACACGTGGAGTGGAAGGACACCAAGATCAATATTATCGATACCCCCGGTGACCCCGATTTCGTGGGTGAGGTAGGCCAGGCGCTCCGCGTGGCCGGCAATGCCGTGATCGTTGTGGACGGTAAGGCCGGCGTTGAGGTCGGCACCGAGCTTGCTTACAATGCTGCTTGCGATGCAGGCGTGCCCCGCGTATTCTTCATCAATAAATGTGACGATCCTGAATATCAGTTTGCCAAATCCTTCTATGAGCTGCACGATAAATTCGGCAACACCCTTTGCCCCGTGTTCATCCCTTGTCAGGTAGGCAAGGAGACTGCAATGATCGACCTGATCTCCGGCAAGGCCTATACCTACGATAAGGAAAGCGGCAAGCGCTCCGAGGTGGAATTCACCGCCGAAATGCAGGAAATGGTCAACCAGTATAAGGATGCCTTCTATGAGGCTATTGCCGCCACCAGCGACGAGCTGATGGAAAAGTACTTTGCCGGTGAGGAGATCACCCGTGAAGAAGCAACGCTCGCCCTGCATGAGGGCATCATCGCCGGCTCCATTACCCCTGTTTACTGTGGTTCTGCCACCAAGCTGTGGGGCGTGATCGCTATGATGGATGCCGTTGCCGAGTCCTTCCCGCGCTTTACCGCCCGTAAGGTAGAGAAGTACGAGAACGGCGACGAGGTCGAGATCAACGTAGAGGGTGACCCCGCCATCTTCGTTTACAAGACCGTTGCCGATCCCTTTGTGGGCCAGATGTCCTTCTTTAAGGTTATGAGCGGCACCATCAAGCGCGATATGACCCTGAAGAATGCTACCAATGGTGTTGCCGAAAAGCTGGCGCACTTCTATGTGATGAACGGCAAGAAGCAGACCGAGGTTGAGGAGCTGGCCTGCGGCGATATCGGTATGATCGCTAAGCTTTCCGATACCAAGACCAACGATACGCTGTCTCTGTCGGGCACCGTACAGTATAGCAAGATCGCCTATCCTACGCCCTATATGACCAAGGCCATCCTGCCTCTCACCGCCAAGGACGAGAGCAAGATGTCTCAGAGCATTGCCAAGATGCTGGAGGAGGATAAGACCCTTCGCTATGAGAACAACAAGGAGACCGCACAGATCCTCATCTCCGGTATGGGTGACACCCATCTGTCGGTGCTGGTTGCTCGCCTGGAGAGCCGCTTTGGCGTAAAGGTGGTTCTGGACGATCCCAAGATCCCTTATCGCGAACGCATCACCAAGCCTGCCGATATTGAGGCCAAGTATAAGAAGCAGAACGGCGGCTCCGGTCAGTACGGCCACGTTAAGATCCGCTTTGCGCCTGCCGAGGAGCAGGGCCTGACCTTCAGCGTTTCGGTTGTGGGCGGCACCGTTCCCAAGAACTTCTATCCTGCCGTAGAAAAAGGTCTGCAGGATGCTATGGCCAAGGGCGCGCTCGGCTATCCGCTGGTGCAGCTGGCTGCCGATCTTTACGACGGCTCCTATCACGATGTTGACTCCGACGAGCTTTCCTTCCGCACCGCTGCACAAATGGCATACAAGGATTGCCTGACCAAGGCCAATCCCGTGCTGCTGGAGCCCGTGGGCGATCTGGATATCACCGTTCCCGAATCTCTTGTTGGTACCGTTATGGGTGACCTGAACAAGCGCCGTGGCAGCGTAATGGGTATGGATCATACCGGCTGCCGCAAGGGCTATACCGTGGTGCACGCCATCGTACCCAAGGCAGAAATTATGGATTATCCCATCGCTCTGCGCGCCATGACCAAGGGCTTTGGCTCCTTTGAGTTCAACGTCACCGGTTATGAGATGGTTCCCCCCAACATTACTGCAAAGGTTGCAGCCGCCAGAAAGGGCTGATCCGCAACAAATGCCGCCGCGTTTTTACGCGGCGGCATTCTCTTGTGGTACGTGCAAGAGCGTGGCTACCCGTTGTGCCATACAAGGCAGGATAAATTGCGGATGTTTGTATAAAATTTCTCAAATTGGCGAAAAATAACGGTCATAAAGGCTTTGGATTTGTGAAAAAGAGAGAAATTTTCTGTCAAAAAAAATTCTCTTGACAAGCCCTTAAAGTCGTGTTATAATGTATCGTAACCGCTTTGGGATAACTATGCCCATTTTGCGGCCATTTACAAAATATTAAAGAAGGAGGAAGGAAAATGCCAACTTTCAATCAGCTTGTCAGACAGGGCCGTTGTGATAAGGTTTACAAGTCCAAGTCCCCCGTTTTGCAGAAGGGCTTTAACTCCCTGAACAACGAACAGACCGATCAGCGCGCACCCCAGAGACGTGGCGTGTGCACCAAGGTGTCTACCACAAGCCCCAAGAAGCCTAACTCTGCACTTCGTAAGATCGCAAGAGTTCGTCTTACCAACGGTCTTGAGGCAACCACCTACATTCCCGGTATCGGCCACAACCTGCAGGAGCACTCCGTCGTTCTTATTCGCGGCGGACGTGTACGTGACCTGCCCGGTGTTCGTTACCACATCATCCGCGGCACTCTTGACGCACAGGGCGTTGCAAACCGCAAACAGAGCCGTTCCAAGTACGGCGCAAAAGCCCCCAAGAAATAATTCATTGGGGCAGGTATAAATAGCATCGTCCGGCTGAAAGAAACTGAAATTGGTTATTTTTCTCCATTTTGTGACGAGCGCTGACGGGGCATGGTGTCCCCGAGTACCGAAGATTTCATAATTTTAATGAAGGAGGGAAGTAAAGTGCCTAGAAGAGGTCGTATATCCAAAAGAGACG
>JAFTSB010000061.1 GCA_017461945.1 Clostridia bacterium
AACCTATTCCTCCTTAGTTCAAGCCGTCACCGACTTCGCTAAGAGGAATACAATTTAATATTCCTCCTTAGCTCAGTCGGTAGAGCGCATGACTGTTAATCATGATGTCGCTGGTTCAAGCCCAGCAGGGGGAGCCAAAAACAAAATACCGTATTGTCCTAACCTTTCCCCGGAAGGTCTACCAACTGAGGAAAGGCGACATGCACCTTTAGCTCAGTTGGTAGAGCAACTGACTCTTAATCAGTGGGTCCCGGGTTCGAATCCCTGAAGGTGCACCATAAGGACAATACGGTTTTTGTTTTGCAACAAAAACGCGCATCTTTCGCTCAGTTCCAAATTGCTCCGCAATTTGGGTAGAGCAACTGCGACTCACACGCTCGCTGTGCGAGCGGCGTCAGTGGATCCCGGGTGCAGAATGCGCGGCGTTCAGCGGCGAATAGGCGAAGCCGTCCTGATGATGCACCATGAAACGGGACAACTTTTTTGTAGCAAAATGTTGTACACCTTTCGCTCATGTTGATCGCCAAGCGAAGCTTGGCTGGCAACTGACTCTTTACTTGCCGCAGGCAAGTGGGCAACGAGGGCCCGGGCAAGCCTACATACAGCAGTCTTTTTTGCTTGAACATGAAAGCAAAATAAATATCCCCCCGCGTAGCGGGGGGATATTTATTTTTAATATGGGAATCCCTCCTGCTCATTGCAGGTGGTTTCGTTTTTCACATCGCCTGTGGTGAGATTCAGGGTTTTGTTACAACCGTCGGCTAACAGGAAACGGTCAAAGGATCCCTTTGCCAGGTCGTGAAACACGTGTTGGGTGATTGTGTGAAAGTCACCATAACGGTCGATTGCCCACTGTATCCACCGTTTTTCCTTGCCAGACGTGGAGGAAACATAAGTTGCATCGGTTAGAATTCGATCGATCCATCTGCGAGAAAAGGGCACAAAAACCAGTTCTGGCAGCACGTGATCATAAAGTGAGCGCGTGCAACCACCCCACCCGTGATGCGCCAATGTGCAGTAGTCGCTCTTCAGCGCGTTTCCCCAAAGGCTAACCAATACATGGGAAGATACGTGATAGGCATCTCCAAGATTGAGAAAAGTTTTGCCGTTAACAGTCAAGCGCGTGACGGCAGAGGTGTCGTTGAAATCGTAATAGCGATTGGCATGTTCCGGGAAAATATCTTCGGGTGTGCAAAGCACCTCCACTTTTACATTGCGGATCCAAAAGATCTGCCCCGTATGCATGCGAATGAGTCTGAAATCGCCCACAGCGCTGTGAAGCTTTTGCAGGGCATCAGGGGATTCTATATAACGTTCACCGGGGTCAGAACGCCCCACCAGAAGCTCGCGAGAAATGGGCGTGCAATATAGGGCTTTCAACAGAATTTCGCTTCCGTGCTGCATCAATACATGGTGCATGCACCAAAAATGATCCACATGCTCGTGAGTGATGATCCAACCGGCAATGACGATCTTGCCGTCAGCGTTTCGCTTGCCTCTCTCTTGTATCAGATTCCAAATGCGTGCTACATCATGCTTTCCCCAGCGGCCACCGCCGTCGTAGATCAGCAGGCTGCCATTGTCCAAGGTCACGATATAGCAGGCTCCGAAGTTGCCGTCTTTGCGAGAATTTGGGTTGTTTTCGTCGTAGTAATAGTAATCCAATATGGCTTGTGTCAAGTGGGAAGGATAACTGAAATCCACACCCGTTTCGGGGGGAAATTGTGGGAGAGCGACGTGATCCAGGGTGCCGGAGATGATACGTGCAGTACGGGTATCGGGCACATAATATAGATGGGCATATGCGGCATCCGAAGCATACGTGGTATAATAGCTGCCGCAGGATTCCTGCTCAAAGCAGCAGTGAAAGCCCTGTTCCTTGAGGGCATTACAATAAGAACGGACCGCCGTCCATTCGGTCTTGTAGGCGTATTGCATGGTGTGCTGCTGTCCAACATTCAAAACCGTCGCCTTGGGGAAAACCGGCACATGGAGTGTATTCATAGCAATCCTCCTCAATAAGATGTAACAAAATTATTATAGCATCGGCGCGTGATAAAAGCAATACGTTGCGCAATTTTTAATACAATAGCAAAAAACTTGTCCGCGTGGTGACATTACTGTTGGAATCAGGTTCCGGTGTGTTATGATAAAAACAAACAATCTTTGATTTTCTCTGTGTTGTGGCGGCCTGTACAAGGGGCATCGATATTTCCAAGGCATCCGCCACGGGTCGGTGGCGGATGCGCCTCGCGCGGCTTGAATATGGATAAAGATTTGAATATCGTTCATTTATATCGAGTCCATTCTGATTTCTGTAGAGGAAAATCACCAAGGGCCAAAAGAGACAAAAACACACATACGGTGCGGTGTTTTCCCATCTTTTTCTAAAATGTTTAATCTTTTGTGACAATATCTCGGATGCTATTGCATTTCGATTGGACTTATGATATAATAGCAATCGAATTTTGTAGAAAGGAAATTATCGCAATGAAAAAGATCATTTGCAAGGTGGAGTACGACACCGCGTGTGCGGAGCTGATCGCCAAGAAGACGGTTGGCGAATTTGGTGATCCTGCAGGCTTTGAGGAAAGCTTGTATAAGACCGAGGGAGGAAAACTTTTTCTGTACACCAATGGTGGCGCAGAGTCTCCTTACACCAAGGAAAGCATCAAGCGTATGTCTGCTGCCAAAGCTGATGAGTGGCTGGCAAGCAAATAATTGCATAAAAGAAGCCCCTGCAAAAAGCAGGGGCTTCTTTGCGTTTATTATCATACTGTTGCAGTCTCGGGGATGCGAGCGTCCACACCGGCGGTCACACGATAGGAGGTTACATTCAAAACCGTTTCGCCGTCGATTTGCAGAGCAGTGGGGCGGTCAAAGGTAACGGTGATATCCTTGCCGGTATGTACAGCCACCATTTCGGTGTGCTTGATGTGCTCACCCTTGAAAATAGAGGGGAATACCATCAAGGTTTTGATCTTGCCCTTGCCGTACATCATAACCAGCGTATTCTCTCGTGCTTCGTTCAGGCGGTCCTGGTTAGGGGCAGTCATCATGCCGCCACCGTAATAGCGGCCATTCATCGTGGCAGCGATCCACGCTTTTTTGTAAGTGTGAGAGACACCGTCCACCGTTACGGTGGCCAGGGTAGGCTTGTAATGGAACAACAGACCCTTGATGGCGATGGCGGTGTAATTAACGGGTTTATCAGAAGCGGCCTTTAGCTTGTCGCCCACCTCACAGCAGTAGCCGTCAATGCCAAAGCCAATGCCGTTGAGAAAACGGTAGCGCTTACCCCTAACTTCTACAATAGGGAGGTTGGTCAGATATTCGTTGATACGGAAGGGCTTGCAGCCAGCCTCCTTGCCCAGATCCTTCAAAAAGTCGTTGCCGGTTCCCACGGCAGAATATTGAATCTCAAAGGGAATCTCAAGGCCATCTGTAGCATTGGCAAAGCGGTTGATGGTACCATCGCCGCCGCAAAGAATCAGCACGTCGTCAACCGAAAGCGGAGCCAAAAAGGCCTTGTAATCTTCAATCTTGGTGATGTTGAAAAGGGAAACCTCACCTTGGCAGTCGGCTGCAAGACGCTTGGCCTCGTTTTCGCCGTTTTTGGTTCCGGCAAGGGGGTTGTAAAGAATATATGTTTTCATACGCTTTTCTCCCATTCTTTCACAGTTTACAAATTTATTATAACACGATGAAAAAAGTGAGAAAATAGGCAAAAATAAAAAAGTGTCTGATGAAAAAAGGTGTAAAAACGCCAAGATGTTTTGTTTTTTCTCTATACAAAATTAAAAAAATATGATAAAATAGATACAGAAATTACTTATTTGTCACTTACTGACAGGAGGAGAACTATGCAACATCGTGTTGTGATTGCCAGCGACAGCACTTGTGATCTGAATCCGGAGCTGATGCAGCGCTACGATGTCAAAATCGTGCCGCTGACCGTCCACTTGGGGAATGACCAATATCGCGACGGCGTGGATATTGATCCCGATGCCATTTATCGTCATTATGAGCAATATCATGAGCTGCCCAAGACCGCAGCCCCCAATATTGCTGATTTTCAGGCATTTTTTAGCGAGCAGGTCAAGGCAGGGAGTGGCGTGGTTATGTTCACCATCAGCGCCGAGATGTCCTCCACCTATAACAGCGCTCGCCTTGCTGCCGAGAACTTCGAGAATGTCTTTGTGATAGATACACGAAATCTCTCTACCGGTGGCGGGCTTTTGGTGTCTGCTGCGGGTGATATGGCTTTGAAGGGGCACTCTGCGGCCGAGATCGCCCAGGCTTGTCAAGGGCTGATCCCGTGCGTGGATGCTTCTTTTGTAGTAGACGATCTGGAGTTCCTTCACAAGGGAGGTCGCTGTTCGGCCGTGGCGGCTTTTGGCGCAAATTTGCTACAGCTAAAGCCCTGCATTTCGGTACATCAGGGCAAGATGGCTGTGGGCAAAAAGTATCGGGGCAAATTCGCCGCGGTGCTGAAAAAATACGTTGCCGATCGCATCGGGAATGGTGCTGATATTTCTTTGGACCGTATATTTGTAACACACGCCGGTTGTGACGAGGCGATCGTGGCCCAATGCGTAGAGCAGGTCAAGGCACTTGCCCCCTTCCGTGAGGTACAGGTGACGCGTGCCGGCTGCACGATTTCCTCCCATTGTGGGCGGAATACGTTGGGTGTTTTGTTTATGCGAAAATCTGCCAATTAAGGAGATCTGATATGTGGCTTTCACAGGTAGCAGAGCTCTCGCAGTTAAGCGTGGAGCAAAAAAACAACATACTGTATGGTGAAATTGATGACACGGGCGTGAACGGCGATGTGATTTTGCTGCTGGGTTCCAAGCCTCCTTTTTGCCCGGAGCGTGCCCAAAAGGCTGCAGAACTTTATCACCAGGGCAGAGCGCCGTATATTATGCCATCGGGTGGCGTCACGTGGCAGTTGGGCAGCGGCGAGGTCATGAGCGAGGCACATTATATGAAGCGATTGCTGCTGGAGCTTGGTGTGCCGGAGAAAGCGATCCTTTTGGAAAATGAAGCCCGCACCACCAAAGAAAATCTGATTTACGGTGTGCTGCAGATCAATCGGGAGCTACAGCTCAAAAACGTCAAAACGATTCTGATTGCCACCTCTGCACAGCATATGCGGCGCAGTATGGCCCTTACCAAATGGCTTTTGCCTCGCACCGTTACTGCGTGCCCTTGTCCAGCCTATACCGATCTGGACCGTCCCGATGCGTGGTATACGGATGCCGAAATCCGTCAGCGCGGCGAAACCAATCTTCGTCTTTTAAAAGGCTTGGTGGACGACGGCCTGGTCGATGACATTTCTTTTACATAAAAGCAAAAGCACCGCGGCCTTGTATCAAGGCCGCGGTGCTTTGAATTTTTGGATACGTGTTGCATTTTTGGAATATTACCCCAATCTGCGCTCCTTTAAGGTGGTGAATTCCTTTACACCTCCGTCAGTTTCATGATCGGTCAGCGCCAAGGCGTGATAGCCAAGAGATTTGCCAATCAGCACCAACTGCATGGGGGTCAGCTGTGAATCGGAGTAAGTAGAGTGCAAATGAAGATTTGCAAATTTCATGGGGTTTCCTCCCGGAGCTTGTTTTTAAGCGATCAACGCCAAAAATACGATCAACGCGACCTGCCACAACACACCAATGATGTTGACGGCAACAAAGTACCAGTGCTTGGTTTTGTGGCGGAACAAAAGCATGGCTGCCGAGCCGCCGATGGCACCACCAAGAAAGGACCACAGCAAAAGCACCTTTTCGGGAATGCGCCATTGGCCGCGCTTGGCCTTGCGCTTATCTGCCCCATACAGAGCAAAGGCCACCAAGGACATAACGGCAAAAACAATGATTGCAATTTTCATAGTTGAACCTCCTTGTCTTGATAAATTCAGTATAGCATAGGAATCCCCAAAAGGCAAGCCCTTTGCAAAAAATCACGCCGGTCTGCAAGCTGGCAGATCGGCGTGATGCTTTAAAAAGAGATGCCGGCATGCTCGCGCCAAAAACGCAGCACCCATTGACGTGCGTATGCCAAACCGCGATCACGGTAAATCGCGGCAATAATGGCCTCCAGATAGATGTCGTGATTGCCATATGGCAGTTTTGCATCACCGGGAGCTTCATCAGCAAAGTAGCGGTCGTTATAGGCATATTGCCAAAGGCCGGTTTTATCGCTGATGCGCTTCAGCGTGGTGTTTTGCTCCAAACGCAGCTTGCGAGCCGAGATCTCATCCTTGTCATAACCTTGGTCATACAGATACTCGGCCAGTATCAGTTTTAAAACGGTATCTCCCAGGGTGGCCATCGCATCGTTTGTATAGTCGTTGCGGCCTTCTTCTTTTTTGCAATACATCGCGTTTGACAAATGTTGAATATCGGAGTAGTCATATCCCAGCAGTCTTGCCAATTCTTGCATTTTTGTTTGGATTCTTTCTTGACTGGGCATCATGGTTTCCTTTCTGTTGCGCGGAAAGCGTGTCACGCCATTGCGCAGATTGCTACTATTTGATATTACCACATTTTTGCCGAAAATGCAAGTAAAAATAAAAAAAGAAATGCGCTCCAACTGCACGCTCGCAATAAAAAACACGCGCCTCACCCAAGAACTGGGTCGGGGCACGTGCTTTTCTTTTTATAATCGTTTTTGCCGTGAAAAGCAAAAAAACGAGAAAGCGAATCGAATAAAATAGAATAATAATTGTAAAAATTGGAAAATAAGAAATGATATTTGGAAATCAGTCAAAAGAGCGCTCCGGCGCATAGTCGAAGTTGCTCAATATCTGGCGAACGGCGCGCAGTACGGGTTGACTCTTGGTAGAAATTCTGTCGTGCTGTTGGACGCAAAGATACATGCAGCAGCCAAGCATCGGGCCGATCATACGGTGGAGCTTGTTATGCGAACCGCCGGATAGGAACAGAAAGGGAACCTTCAGCTCGTTTTTCAGCAGAGCTGTAATGCGCAGGTTTTCCAGCTCCTCTGCCTCAGAATTGGCGGCGGTGACGATCTTTACAATGTCGGCACCGCGGCGCACCTGCTCGTGGGCAATGCGCAGTACCTCCTCGGCGGGGGTGTATTTCAACACGTGGGAGGACATCAGCACCTCGCCCCCTGCCTCATGGATGCGGTCGATCAATCGGCGTTGCTTCTCAATGGCGGTAGTGTCCTCGGTCAGCTCCATGGGGTGCTGAGCGTATAGGTCGCCCATGACATCGCAAAGGGTGGCGCCCCACTTGACCAGCGTAACCAGCCCCTCACCAAGGTCATCATCGTTCAAAACATCCTTGTTGCGGCTACCGCGATAATTGGTGACATAAATGGGCTTGTTTTCCATATGGCGGAACACGCGCTTGATCTTGTCTTCTGTACGATGCTCGTGCTCGATCTTGCAATATTGAAAGCCATAGGCGTCAGCACCGTCAAAGGCGGCATTGCGCGCCGTAACAATGGCTTCTTCTGGGTCATGCGTCTGTATCATACAGCAAAGCAGGGGATTGCTCTGCCCCAAAAAGGTTGGCTTTTGATTCATAATTCACCTCATGAATTGATGCGCTTCATAGCATCGCGGCCGCCGTCGATCATGATGTTCGCGCCATTGATGAACTGCCCCTTATCCGATGCGATAAAAAGGATCAGATCAATAATCTCCTGGGGGTCTGCAGCGCGGCCCAGCATAGTCTTCATATTGGCCATAGCGGCGCGGGTCAGAACGGGACCGGGAGAAACGCAAACACAGCGAATACCGTGGGGAGCGCCGGCCTGTGCAATGGATTTGGTAAAGCCGTACATCAAAGCCGATTTGGCGGCAGGATAGTCGGGGCCCTTGCGGTCGCCCTCCGCACCGCTGATCGAGCCAATGTTTACGATGAGTCCGCTCTTTTGCTCTCGCATTTGCTTCATGACGGCGTGAGCGAAATAGAAGGGCCCCTTTAAATTGACATCCAGACCCCAGTCAAATACCTCGATAGGAAAGTCACAAAATTCCTTGTCTTTGGTGTCTACCTTCAGCATACGCAAGGAGTTGCCGCCTGCAAAATTGGCCATTACATCGATGCGCCCAAGTTCCAGAACAGCACGATCACGCGCGGCACAAACCTGCGCATAGTCGCGCACATCACAGAGAACGCCAACGGCCTTTCCGGCGCCTTTGGCGTTGATTTCAGTTACTTTTTCGGCAAGAACTGCCTCATTTACATCGCACATCAACACGTTGCCGCCCTCTGCGGCGAAGCACTGGGAAAAGAGAAGCCCCATACCCGAAGCAGCGCCGGTGGAGATGGCTACTTGATTTTGAAATCTCATCTCAAGAACCTCCAATTCATAAAATGATCATCTTAACTTTACAGCAGCAAAGGGCAAATGTCAACCACCAAAACCGATGTTATTTATCATTTCCGATGATTTTGCGGCGAAAAGCCTTGTGTTTATTGCCTTATTGGTGTATAATGAGGCAAGGGAGGTGATCGCTTGACACTCTTGGAGTATCTGATCATTACATCCGTGGATGAGGCTGTTACGGTCTACTCGGAAAAGGGGAAGGACCTTGATATCGTGAATCGCCAATATTTCGGCCTTTGCTTTTGCAAAAACGGTGAGATTGTATATACAAAAAATGGGCAAAAAACGGTATCGCATCCCGGCTGCGCGGTGATTTTGCCACTTGGGGGTAGCTATCACTTGGAACGCACCAAAACGGGGGAATTTCCGCTGATCAATTTCAGCTGCCAGGGCTTGGAGCCCAATCGCTTCTACAGCTTTCCGGTACGCAATGTCGAAAACTATTTGCACGATTACGAGATCCTGCGCGAACAACTTTTGCTGGGGCACAGCCGATTGCGCGCCTTGGAATTGCTCTATGGTATTTTTGACCGTTTGGAGCGCGAAACGGTCGAACGCAACGATGTTTTCGCGCCTATTCTTTCTTATGTAGAGGCGCATTATGCCGATTCCCAGCTTTCCAACTCACTCCTTGCTGCCAAAGGAGGCATCAGCGAGGTCTATATGCGTCAGCTGTTTCGCGAACGCCTTGGTACCTCGCCAAGGCAGTATATTTTAGAGCTGCGTATGCAAAAGGCGAAGCAGATGCTATGCGAAGGACATTCAACGATTGGCACGGTTGCCGCCGCCTGCGGATTTGCTGCCATCTATCACTTTAGCCGTGCCTTCAAAAGCTTTACGGGGGAGTCCCCCTCCGACTATCGTAGGGCGCATAGAAGGGTACTTTTATAACAAAAAATCCCGCACCGTGTGCGGGATTTTTTGTTATTTGCTTATTTTTGGTTGCTTGTCGCACCGATGACCTCGGGCTGTGTCTCGGACTCGGTAGCACAAGGGGAGGATTGTGCAGCATGCTCTGCGGCAGGCACGGGGGATTCCAGCTTGCGGGCGCTGGTCTTACCCTCGGGCTTGATCTCGCCGGCCTTCATCAGAGAAATCTTGGTCAGCGTGGGGCCGATCAGCTCATAGATCAATACAGCAAATAGAGTGATCTGAGCAACGATAGCGCCGCCGTCGGCTAGATTTTGTGCTTTCATAGCCATACCCAATGCCACACCGGCCTGGGGGAACAGCGTGATGCCCAGATATTTGACAATATTAGGCTCGCACTTGGTCAGCTTAGCGCTACTAAAGGCGCCCACGTATTTGCCCAAACAGCGCGCCAGAACATAAACAACACCAATCACAACAATGGCCCAGTCAGTAAAGACCGAAAGCTCCAGCTCGGCGCCGCTTAATACAAAGAATAGAATGAAGATCGGTCCGGTCCAACGGTCCAGACGGTCCATCAGCTCTGCCGAGAAGTCGCAGATATTGCAGAAGATGGTGCCAAGCATCATGCAGGAAAGCAGGGGAGAGAATGCAACGTGAACGGGGCCGACATGAAAGCTGAGATTGGAAAGAGCCACCGTTACCAGCACAAAGGCCACAGACATCGAAAGACGCTTGGAACGGGAATGGAAGAATCGCTCGCAGAAGGTAAAGAACAATCCCATCACAAAGCCGAGGGCAAGAGAGAGTACCACCTCCAGGATCGGTTCCAGCACGATAGAAAGCACGCTGACCGCACCGGTGGAGAAGGCGTTTGCAATGCCAAAGGAAATGGCGAAAAGCACAAGGCCGACAGCATCGTCCAGTGCCACAACGGGGAGCAGAGTAGAGGTCAAGGGCCCCTTTGCTTTGTACTGACGGACAACCATCAGTGTGGCAGCAGGAGCCGTTGCGGCTGCCACCGAGCCCAGCACGATGGCGGCAGAAAGGCTCAGCTTATCGGGCATGATGAAATGCAACCCAATCAGCACGCCGTCAACCAGCAACGTGGTGACTACGGCCTGCAAAATACCGATTACGGTGGCCTGCTTACCGATGTGCTTCAGCTCAGAGAGACGAAACTCGTTGCCGATGGAAAAGGCAATAAAGCCCAGTGCCACGTCGCAGATGATCGAGTAATGCTCAACATCTGCCATGCTGATAAAGCCAAGGCCGGGAACGCCGAAAAGGCCAAGGCAATAAGGGCCGATCAGAATGCCCGCGATCAGATAGGCGGTTACAGCAGGGAGCTGCAGCTTTTTGGCCAGGCGCGAAAGCATCAGACCGGCAAACAATGCAATAGATAAAGCTAATAAAGTTTGCATGATGTACTCCAAATGTATATTAAGATTATGAACTGTATAGCATCATAGCACTTTCCTGTGGGAAAGTCAAGGGAAAGGAGAAATTTCGTCGAAAAGATTATTCCTTTGGGCAATGCGCAAGGCATGTGTTCAGGTATTGATCAATCGCCTTCTCGCCAAAGGCGGTGCTGCCCAAGGGCACGTAATCGTGGGAGGCTATGATCCCGTGCAGATCCAACTGACGGATGTGCGCGATGGATTGGCGATACAACGACGGAAAACGGATACCGTTGGTGTACTTTCCAACCCCTGCTTGCTGCAGGCAGTCCCCGGTGAGTAGCGTGTGTGTCTCCAGATCCAGATAGCCGACTGATCGCTCTGTGTGGCCGGGGAGCGGTATGACCTGCAACCGGTCTCCGATGATCTCATTTTCGCAAAGAAGGCGAAACGGGGTATCTTTCAAGGGTTCAAAGGAACAAATCTCCATGTGGGGGAAATGCTCTGCCAGGCGTGCAGCGCCCCCGGCGTGATCGCCGTGCCGATGCGTCAATAGCAGAGCAATGGGCGCTTCTTCAAAACCTAACCGCCGCAGGGCGGGGAGAATATGATCGTCCACGTCCCGGGCGGTGGTGGCGCAGTCGATCAGCACATAGCCACCCGATACACGAACGGCGAATACAGCGGTATAAATCTCTTCAAACGGCACCTCCAAAATGTGAATGCCGCAAACGGGCTCTGTTACTTTCATAGTTTTCAAAATCCTTTCACGTATTAGCATTTTGCGCGCAATTTTCCGGGCGGAAAGCCATAGATCTGCTTGAATTTGTGTGAAAAATAGTTGCTGTCGTTAAAGCCACAGGCAAAGGCCACCTCGGCCACGCGCCGACTTGGATCGGCTTTCAAAAGCTGTTCGGCTTTCTGCAGTCGCACCGTGGTCAGATATTCCGAAAAACCAAAGCCAGTTTCGCGTTTGAACACGCGGGAAAGATGCTCCGGACTAATACCCATTTGTTTCGCCAACTCAGTCAGAGTCAGGTCGCTGGCATATTGCTCCTTAATGCAGGCGATGGTCTGCTCGGTATACAGAGTGCTGGGCTGCACCGAGGCGCAGCTTTGGGCGTTTCGAATCAGCAGATAAAAAAGCAGATGCATCTGTCGCCGCAGCACCTCTTTCGAAAAAGCATCGGGATGGTCAAACTCGTGCTTGACCTCCTCCAACAGCTGGCGGATCCGAGGTGTCAGAGCAGAATTGCGATAGAGGTAGGGCAACGGGGAGAGATCCATATCCGGTGGCGCAAAATGACGCGAGCAATACACCAATCGCCGGCGGCGTTCGCCCCCCTCATAACGGGTCTTGTGCAGAATCCCCTCCGGGATCAGCACCAGATCCCCCTCGGCCACACGATACAGCTTGTCATCGATAAAGTAGTGGCAACTGCCTCGCTCCATAAAATATAACTCCAGCATATTGTGAAAATGTCTGGGGCCGCCGGGCACATCCTTGGGGTTGATCTTGTCCTCAAAAAACAGAAATTCACCATTTTCCAAGCCTTGAAATTCCATATCCTCACCTCTCCCTCGTTATTGTAGCATATCAGATCAAAAAAATCAAGAATTTGTGGTTTAAATCAAAATATTTAAGGAAAATACCATACTTTTTGATTTACAATACAATCAACAAGCCAAAAAGGAGGCAAAACAATGAAATACAACGGAAATAAGGTTGAGGATATTAAGATCGCCTATGTGGGCGGTGGCTCTCGTGGTTGGGCCTGGGGACTGATGAGTGACTTGGTCAGCGCCGACGATATCAGCGGCGAGGTGCGACTGTACGATATCGACCGCGAAGCCGCCGACCACAATGTGATCATCGGCAACAAGTTCAATAAGGCCGAGGGTGCCAAATCCACTTGGACCTATCGTGCTACCGATACGTTGGGCGAGGCGCTGGAGGGCGCTAATTTCGTGGTGATCTCCATTTTGCCCGGCACCTTTGACGAAATGGAAAGCGACGTACATACCCCCGAAAAGTACGGCATTTACCAGTCGGTGGGCGATACCTCCGGCCCCGGCGGTGTTGTGCGTGCCCTGCGAGCCATCCCCATGTTTGAGGTGATCGCCAAGGGCATTCAGAAGCATTGCCCCAACGCTTGGGTCATCAATTATACCAACCCCATGACCATGCTTGTCCGCACCCTGTACCGGGTGTTCCCGGGCATCAAGGCCTTTGGCTGCTGCCACGAGGTGTTCGGCACGCAAAAGCTGCTGGCGGCTATCGTAAAAGACCGATACGGTATCGAAAATATCCAACGCGACGAGATCAAGGTGGAGGTCACGGGTGTCAATCATTTCACGTGGCTGACTGCCGCAAAATACCGCGATATGGATCTGTTTCCGCTGTATGCCGAGTATGCGAAAAAGCACGTGAATATCGGCTTTGCCATCCCGGGCAGCAAGGATGAAAACTGGATGAACAACGCCTTTGCCTGCCAGCATTGCGTGAAATTCGATCTGTTCAACCGATTTGGTGCCATCGCTGCCGCAGGTGATCGCCACTTGGCGGAGTTCTGCGAGGGCAAATGGTATCTGGCAAGCCCCGAGCAGGTGAGAGAGCGCCACTTTGGTCTGACGCCTGTCTCTTGGCGCAAAAAGGATTTGCAAAATCGCTTGGAGAAAAGCCGCAAACGCCTTTCGGGCGAGGAAACCGTTGCTTTGCGTCCCACGGGCGAGGACGGTGTCAATCAGATCCGTGCCCTCCTGGGACTCCATACCATGGTGACCAACGTGAACCTCCCCAACGTAGGGCAGATCCCCAATCTTCCCTTGGGGGCTGTGGTGGAGACCAATGCCGTATTCACCTCCGATACCGTAACCCCTGTGATGGCGGGCGAGCTGCCCACGGCCATCTATCCGCTGATCGCCCGTGTCGTAGCTGAGCAGGAGCAGGTAGTAGAGGCTGCGATGACGCGTGACCTTGACCTTGCCTTCCGTGCCTTTGCCAACGATCCGCTGGTGACAGTAGATCTGCCCACCGCCCGTCAGCTGTTTGACGAAATGATCGAAAACACTAAGACGTATTTGCAAGATTACGACATTTGAGGAGGGAATTATGCGTTATTGCACACCAGAGCAGGCGGGAATCCCTTCTGCAAAAGTGCTGGAGCTTCTCCAAAGCTTAGAAAGCAAAAATCTTTCCACTCACGCCGTGCTGATGGCACGGGGCGATCAAATTTTCTGCGAGTGCTACTATAAGCCCTTTCACAAGGAGTTCAAGCACCGGATGTATTCGGTCTCCAAAAGCTTTGTGTCGGTAGCCGTGGGCTTTTGCGAGCAGGATGGGTTGCTTTCTTTGGACGATCCGCTGATCAAATTCTTTCCCGAGTACGTAAAAGATCTTCCACCCGAAAAAATACCGCCCTCGACCCTGCGTGAAATGCTGTTGATGGAAACCTCTCAAGAGGCGGCGCTCAGTTGGTTCCGTGTGGGTGGTGATGACCGTGTCAAGACTTATTTTTGTGAGCACACCAAAAAATATCCTCATACGCTGTTCCGTTATGATAGCAACGGCTCCTTTATGCTGGGTGCCGTGGTAGAGCGGGTCACCGGCAAGCCCTTTATGACTTATTTGCATGAAAAAGTGCTGGACGATATTGGATTTTCGTGCGACGCCTATTGTCTACAGACTCCCGGCGGTCATTCGTGGGGCGATTCCGGCGTAATGTGTACCGCCATGGATCTGATGCGTTTTGCGCGCTTTGTGCTGAACTATGGCACGTGGCACGGCAAACGCTATCTCAATGAGCAATACCTGCGCGATGCCACCACTCCCCAAGTGTCGGTGGGGGATTATGGCTTCGTCTATCACGGTGCCCACGGCTATGGCTATCAATTCTGGGGAGCGCCCGAGGGCTGCTTTGCCATGCTGGGCATGGGCAATCAGATCGCCCTGTGCGATCCCACACACGACTTTATTTTCGTGATCAACTCTGATAATCAAGGCAATTCTTACGCTTACGAACTGATCTATGAGGCGCTGTTCCAGACCGTGATCCCATTCTTGGGCGATCCTTTGCCCGAGGATAAAGAAGGCTTGCAGATGCTGGCGCGCTTTGGCGAAGACAGAAAGCTGTTCGCCTTGAAGGGCCCTAAAAACAGCACGTTTTCGCATACCGTCAGCGGTAAAACCTTTGTTTGTGAGCCCAATCCTATGGGTTGGAAGTGGTTCCGCTTACAGCTGACCGAGGGGCAGGGGACATTGCACTACGAGAACGACCAAGGTGTCAAGGAGCTTTCCTTTGGCTTGGGTCAAAATGTGTTCGGCAGCTTTTCGCAAGAGGGATATTCCGATCTCGTGGGCACCGTTTCCGCCCCCGGGCATAAGTACGCCTGCGCCTGCAGCGCGGACTGGCCGGAGGTGCAAAAGCTGCGCATACGTGTGCAGATTATCGACAAATATTTTGGCAATCTGGCCATTGTGCTGGGCTTCCGCGATGCGGATCACGTCTCGGTGCGTATGAGCAAAACGGCCGAGCATTTTCTGCAGGAGTACAACGGCGTGCTAAACGCTATCGCCCAATGACCCCGCCCCTCCGCCCCGCCTTCGCGGCTGCGGAGGCCCCACCCATAACCCCTGCGCTTGCGGGCCGCCCTCCCATGCGGCGGCCTGCAACCGCCGCCCCCTTGGCCTCCCCCAAGGGGGCTTTTGTTATGCCCATAATTGTTCGATACGCCGATTGCCCATAAAAGGGAGCGTCTCTCCCTACCCCCATTGCATATTTATTCACCCCTTGTTTCGCCTTGCGTGTATACATATGTGCGCACCTGCGCGCCCCCGGGCGTTTTAATATGTTGCAAAAATGTAAACAACTTTAGTTGATTTCAACAAATCGTCACTTTTCAATACCGTCAAAAGAAAACAAACGCAACAAAAATTGTGGACAAATGCGAATATTTGTCAAAATCTATTGAAAATTTATTGGCCTTGCGGTATAATGATACTACATATATATTATGGGAAAGGGGATACTATACCCAAAAATCGACCCTTTTCGTGATATTCCTTCATTTTAGCAAGAAAAGGAGCAAAACGGCGTGTCGCAACAAATCAAACGGGTTTGGAATATGGTCACCACCATCTTTGTGGTGCTGATCGTTCTGCTGGCCATCCTGCTTGTGGGTGTTCGCTTGGTTGGCATCAAGCCCTATACCGTTCTTTCCGGCTCTATGGAGCCCACCTACCACGTCGGCTCTCTGATTTACGTAAAAGAGGTTGACCCCCTCACCCTGCAGGAGGGCGACCCCGTCACCTTTATGTTAAACGAGAACACCGTGGCCACCCACCGCATTATCGAGCGTATTCCCGATGAGACCGATCCTACCGTGGTTCGCTTCCGTACACAAGGCGATAACAACGATACCCCCGATGGCGAGCTGCTGCATTGTAAAAATGTCATTGGCAAGCCGCTCTTTACCATTCCGTATCTTGGCTATCTGGCCAATTACATCCAAAACCCTCCCGGCCGTTTCGTGGCCTTGGGCGCGTGCGTGTTATTGCTGCTGGCTGTGATCTTTTCCGGCTCTGACAAAAAGACCGCACCCAAAGAGGAGACCACCCAAAACGGAGAAGGCTAACGCAAGTCTTTCCGGGCGCTCCCCTTAACATGGGGAACGATCACACTTGGTGACAAGCCGCAAGGCTTTCACATAAATTTTGATCCCAACTAAAAATTTTAAAGAAAGGAGAAAAAAGCAATGAAAAAGAAGATTCTGGTAACCCTGTCTGTTATCGCTTGCGCACTTCTGCTGGTTGTCGGCTCCGTCGTCGGTACCTTTGCGTATCTGACTTCTAATGCCACTGTTACCAACACCTTTACTGTTGGTAATGTTGCAATTACTATGGATGAGACCGATGTGGATAATTCTACCCCCGATAAAGATCGTGATACCGTTAACAGCTATAAGCTTATGCCTGGTCATACGTACACCAAGGATCCGGAAATTCATGTGGATCCTGCAAGTGAAGATTGCTGGTTGTTTGTCAAGCTTTCTGACGGGCTGGAGTCTATTCAGGCTGAGGATACCGTTGAGCAGCAGCTGATCAAAAATGGCTGGTCTTGCATTGATGAGGCTAACAATATTTGGGCTCATGAGAATGTCGCAAGCGCTAACGATGATGTGAAAGTTTTTGATTACATTAAAGTCAAGGGCGATGTTAACAGCGAAGATTTGGCTGCATACAACAATGCAAAAGTCAGTGTGGTTGCGTATGCAATTCAGGCTGATGGCTTTACCTCTGCTGAAGCTGCATGGAACGCAGCTAAGACTGCCGGCGATATCGCCTAATTGCTAAGGAGAACAAACGATGAAAAAGACATTGATTACAATTCTTGCAACCGTTTTGGTATGCTGCTGCATAGTTGGCGGAACTCTTGCTTGGTTGACCGACAAGACCGAAACTGTCACTAACACCTTTACTGTTGGTGATGTTAATATTAAGTTGACGGAAACCATTAATGAAACGGAAACGGATGTGTCTGATGCTGCTGCAACGGCTAATTTCAAGATGATTCCCGGTAACGAGATTCCTAAGGATCCTAAAGTGACTGTCTTGAAGGGCAGCGAAGCTTGCTGGGTTTTTGTGAAGATCGTGGAAACTGACACCAAGAACTTGATTGATTGGGAAATTGCTGAAGGTTGGACTCTTGTAGAGAGTTCTAATGGTACTAGCGTGTATTATCGCGCCGAGAATGATCTTTCCGATAGCGCTAACGATGGCACTTCTTACTCTGTGTTGAAGGGTGATAAGGTTACTGTAAGTAGCACCAATTTGGTAAAGGGTGAAACCGAAAAGCCTACCTTGGTGATTACGGCTTACGCTGTTCAGCAGGCAAATCTCACTTTCAATCAGGCTTGGGAGCAAGCCAAAACTCTTGGTTAACTTAACGGAGAATAACGACTTATGAAAAAGAAAATTCTTGTTGTAGCTCTGGTCGTTTGCGTACTGGTTCTTTCCATCGCAAGCGCAACCATGGCTTACTTCACCGACACTCATTCTGTAACCAATACCTTTACAGTTGGTGATGTTGACATCACCTTGACCGAGGCAGCAGTTATGCAGGATGAAACCAACGGTAATATCGTTGCTGATCCTAACGCTGATCCTGTCCGTGTAGAGAATGGTATTGATTTCGGAACCGCGTACGGTTCTTTGTTCCCGATGCAGAGCATTTGCAAGGATCCCACCATCAACAATGTTGGTTCCGAGCAGGCTTACATCGGTGCAATCATTACGATTGCCAATGGCGAAGATAAAGTTGCTGGTGCTGATGTTACCAAACTGCTTACCTTTACCGGAGATGCTGCTGCTGATCTTGATGAGCTGGCAGTAAACGTCACCGACTTCCTGGTAGGCTTGATTGATAGCGGAGTAGCTACTGTTTCTTATGCCAAGGTTGACGGCACTGTTAAGGTTTACATTGTTGTGAAAGCTGCAGTTGCCGGTAACAATGCGGCTGGAGATATTGATTTGTTCCAATCTGTCAAAATTGCAGATAAGTGGGACAATGCGCAGATGAAAAATCTCAGCGATTTGGAGATCACCGTTGATGCTTACGCAACTCAGGTTGCAGGCATGGGCAACGATCCCGTTGCTGCATTGAACACTGCGTTTGAAGATATCTTTCCTACCAACCCCTAATTTCGAATCCCCCCGCCCAGCGGGGCGGGGGAACCCCCTCGCATCCCTTTATTTATAAGGTAGGGAAAGCGATAGGCGCTTTTGTTGGGATCTCGCATATCGCCTTTCCCTCCCTTAAATAACTCTCTCGTACCTCACCGCGATTACCCCACCGCGCGCCTGGCGCGCAAACCACACACTCTGAAAGAAAGGAGGCTGAAAAAATGGATCAGAATCCGTCCGTCACGACTAACGAGCAAACGGTAGCCACCCCCGAATCCGTGGCCGCTAAAAAGAAGTCCTTTAAGCGTTCTCTTATCTCTATGCTCGCCATTACTGTAGTTGCCATTATCATTTTTTCGGCCCAGACAGTTGCGTACTTTACCGATGACAATTCCACCGGTAAAAATGTCATTCAGTCCGGCAATTTGGATATCGAATTGATTGAAATGACCGAGGTGGGAGGCAGCCAAGTGCTGTACACCAACCCTGTCAGTGTTATGCCTGCAACGTCTGTTAGCAAGATCGTATCGGTACACAACGCAGGCACTCTGCCCGTGTACGTCCGTGTCTCCTTGGAGACCGCGATCCATCAACATAACCAAGAAAAAAATCTACCCGATCATTGGCAGTCGCTGATTACCTGCAATATCAATGCAGAATATTGGACCTACCAAAACGGATATTTCTATTATAATTTGCCCCTTGAACCCGGCAAAAGCACCGCACCGCTGTTTGACACGGTCAGCTTTTCTCCCGCCATGGGCAACGAGTTCACCAATAGCGAGATCACCTTGACCGTTACCTCGGAGGCAACCCAATCTAACGGCACCGGTGAGACCGCAACCACCGCAACCGGCTGGCCCACAAGTGCCGCCACCACGCAGGAATGATTGATTAAGGAAGGGAAATATGAAAAAAACACAAACCCGTTTTAAATTTTTGGCATTTTTCCTGGCCGCCATCATGCTGCTGGGAGCGATGCCCCTCGGCATCTTTGCCGAAGGCGAGGACACGCTGTATTATGCGACCTTTGCATATGAAGATTTTATTCCGTATATGCTTGATGATGCAGAAGGTTATCTTATTCCTTATAGATACGACCAATCCGGCGCCGCCGATTTCGTTAGACTGACAGAATTTGATTTTCCCGAAACATTGATCGTACGCCGTGACTATGCAGACGGCGAGCCTACCGCATATTTTTATGTCACCAACGAAGATTGGCCCACAGAGCTTGACGCCTACAGATATGTTTGGGAAGAAGAATTGGTGATTGGGGATGTTTATGACCCCGATGTAACCAGACTGGAGTCTCAGATTGGCTCCTTTAACGCCAGCGTTGAGGGAAGCACCGTTCCTACTGATGCAAAATTGCAAATTGAAAGCGTTGCAGAAAAAGATGTTGACCCCGGTATTTGGGAACGCAAGGACGTTAATATGAAATCCTTTGTCGCTTGCTTTGATCTCAAAATCGTGCAGGGCGAAACCGAATGGCAACCCAACGGCAAAAAGGTAACCGTCACCATGAACGCCGCCGCTCTTGGTCTTTACACCGGCCAAGAGGTTTATATCATCCATATGCACGAGAATGCAGATGGTAGCAAGGAATATGAAATTCTGGGGCCAACTTATGTTGTAAATGGAAAATTCTCTTTTAAAACTGATAAGTTTTCCACCTATGCGGTTTTCCAAGGGCAAGGAGCTGTTGCGTTAAAAAACAGCTATACACAATCTTCTCCTGAAATTATTTGGGCTGAACCGGGTTCAACCATTATGTTGGTTGTTGAAACCAATCAAGGCGTTGCCGCAATTTCCATAGATCAAGAGACGCTAACGAATACTAATCCTACTGAAATTACATTTGGCACTGTTGAATTAGATGCGGTTGGATGGGATAAGATTTGTGGAGGTAGTGGTGACACCACTGCTCAAGTGAATATTTCCGCTAATGCAACGACAACAGATTATGTAATTTTACATTGCACTAGCGGAGATGATATTGATACTTGGGTGCGAATTAATGTTGGCACGCGTGCCAAGGTAACGGAGATTGCCTTGCAAAATTATCCGTTGCAAATTTCGATTCGCAAGCCGGATGCCAATGGTACTTTTCCGTCTGAACCTACAACAACCGAATATACTAGTGATTATTATTTTTTCTTAAATAATGGTAATAACGATGTGAATCAGGCCAATGACACAATTGGTACTACGGTAACCAATTATTCTGCTACCGCAGATACTTTTTTGGACCCTGCCGAGATGGGAAAAACGTTTGGCTGGATGTACGATGCACAAGGTAAGGCTATTGGTGGCGTTATTGATGCGTTGGGGTATTATACCAAAGAATGTTTTGTTGACGAAACGGTAGATTGGAAAGAGATTGCTAATATAATTGCTAATTATAACGATACACAAATTACTAATAGCCCCAATTCTACTGTTGCAACATTGATTGGAAATGGAACACTCGTTTCGGTACAATATAGGCAAGAAGTATCTGCGGAAAACGATACAGATGGCAATCAAGATGGATTTATGACATTCGCCATTGTTTTGACTACCGATGATACCAAAACTATAGATTCTTATACGGATGGCGTAAAAAATTATGACTTGGTATATTATGGCGAATTTGAGTTAATTCCATATGTTATTAAATTAATGTCGTCCGAGGTTTCTGACGATAGTTTTTGGTATAATACGACAAGCGCTTCTGTTTGGCATGTGGATATTGCTTTGGTTCGCGGCGATGCATATACCTTGAGCTACGAATTAAACTTGGGGGCTGATATTGTTACTGAGACTGCTATTGTTTTACCCACTGCTCAAGTATTTGTGGAAGACCCTACTGACCGTGACCCTAATGGTGAAATAAATACATCACTGTCTTACACCTTTTCGGATGATGATGTGCCTAAAAATGCCGCCGGGGATCCTATTACAACTATACAAGTTAAACATATCACTACTGGAAAAACTACTACTGCTACTTTTTTAGGTTGGAACGACCAAACCACTCGACCGACAGGCCAAAAATTGTATGGGCCTTTGGACGAAAATAATGAAACAATAGAGTTGTCAGCTAATACCAAGTTATATGCTATTTGGCATTTGGATGAAGGGCTTGGCGTCCAAACTACCACTTTTTCGGTAAATAAACAGGTGTTTGTGGCAACTGGTTCTCCTGCGGGAGCCGTTAAGCCTGCATTTGGTGATAGCGATTTTGCATATTTCCAGTTCTCTGTTGAAATTTTGTATGATCCGGCAGAGACAGCCAACAAGGATATTGATTTGGGCGGTATGTATTTTGAGGCCGGCAAGTGGGATCCTCAGACTAAGGAAATCGTAAGTATCCCTTCACTACCAACTGATGGATCGTCCTTTAATCCTGTTACATTAAAGGAGCTTTGTGCGGGCGAAACTTTAAGTTTTTTGACCGTGACGCAAGAAACTGGAAAGGTGATTTTGACATTTGAATTGGCAGACGGAGAATACATCAACTTTTTGAATGTTCCATTCTTTACCGTTGCAAGTGAAACTCAATACAATTCTTATGTTGTGAAAGAAGCAACCATCCCGACAGAGCTGCAAAATAGATACTCGGCATACACATCCGAACAAACGATCGTTTTGAGCGAAATTTCTAGTTCACTTGCTACTTTCTATAACTACTATACCCCCCCCGTTGCTGGCCTTCAAATCAATGTGGCTGGTGACGATGGAGAATTCTTCATTTTTGAGGTTCTTCAGCGTGTGGATGGTCAAGAAGATATTCTGTATGCAACCATTGTGGCTCCCGCCAATGGCACAGCAACCATTGTTGGGCTTTGGGCTGGAGAGTCGGTAGAGTACATAGTGCGTGAAAAATCGACCGGCGAAGCATGGAGCTGGCGATGGGGAACCATGAGCGAACAAACTGCACCGGCATTTGACGATGCGGGTAATGCGGTTGTTACCTTCACTCCAAGTTCTGCAAACAACAAATGGCTGTTTGGTAACAGTCGTTCCTCTACCACCAACACGGTGACCAAATCGACAACAAATTAAGAAAGGGGGGAGCGCAATGTCTTCTCCGAACAAACGGAAAATGAACAAAAAGCTTATCATCATGATTGCATGCATATCCTTAGTGACATGCATTGCTGTTGGCTCCACCCTTGCTTTTTTGGTGACCAAAACCGAAGCTTTGCAAAACATTTTCAGCCCTTCGCATGTTAGTGTTGAGGTCTCTGGCACTACAGCCACCAACATTGGTGAAACCAATGCTTATTTTCGCATGACGGCAGTGGTTACGGTGCAAAGTACAACCGACCCCAATGTATATTACGGCACGCCCTTTGTGTGGGGAACGGACTATACCGGCTCCTATTCAAATGTGGGGGATTGGGTGCTGAATGAGGATGGATATTTTTACTATCCTACTGCGGTGGCTGCCGGAAATTCGGTGATTGTTCCTACGTTGAACGTAGAAATTATCAATGCCGATTTTGCGGTTCCTGCAGGCTATCAGGTGGTCGTGCAATATCTTGTCACCGCCATTCAGGCTTGGCCTAACAGTGCAATTGAGAATGCTTGGGGTGGATCTGTTTCCAATGGAGTATACACTCCTTCTAATCCTCAAACATTGTCATAACTAAAATGCGCCGCACGCCCAAGGACGTGCGGCGTTTGGAGTATTTCCCCCATAGAGAGGAAAATTTATGAAAAAACGAATTTATGTTTTACCGTGCGTTCTGGCAGGCGTGATGCTGATGCTTGCGGTCTTATTGATTTGCCAAGCTCTTTTTGCCAAAACCATGCTGCCTTTTGTAGGCCACGGCGGACGGTACAATAAACTTTTTAAAAGCCTTTTAGGCATCCCACATCACTATTTTGTGATGCTGCTGGGTGCCATTATCTCCGTTGCAGTCGCTTTTTTGCGCCGAAAAAAATACGGATTGAACGTTTGGCAGACCGCTTTGTTCGGCATTGTATTTCCATTTTGGGCTTGGATCGGTACTAAGTGTTTGTTTGGATTTGAAAAGGTGATCGTGCAAAAAAACTTTTTGGCGTTTGACCCGTCGGGCCAGTCGCTATACGGAGGCATCATTTTTGCTGCCCTATACGTTGTAGTGATGTCGTTTTGCTTTAAAAAAAGCAAGGTAATGCTGTTTGATTTTGTGGCACCACTTGGAATGATTGTGGTGACCGGCGCACGTTTGGCTTGCTTTTTCTCTGGTTGCTGTGGCGCACCGCTACGCTATGTGGGCGTAAGGGCTTTTTATCTCCCTGTGCAGCTTTTTGAGGTGGTTTTAGATCTTCTGCTTTTGGCATTTTTGCTGTATTTGGAGCAAAACAAACTGACTTGGGGGCAAGAAAATGAAAAGGGAAGCGCTTGGAACGGCAATCAAGCGTTGATTATCATGGTTTGTTATGGTACTTACCGTTTCATCCTTGAATTTCTGCGCGATAATCCTCGATTTTGGTTGAATATGTCTTTGCCGCAGTATTATTCGATTATTTGCGTTGCCATTGGCACGATTGTACTATTCAAACGCAAACAAGCCCACGATTGGATGCTGGAAAAGCAGAAGCGGCACGCGCAAAAGCACCCTGGGCGGCGCTAAAATGAAATTCCTTTAAAAACTTGAAATATTTTTCAAAAAAGGCTTGACAATTCGGCCAATCTGTGCTACAATATATGAGTCGCAGAAATCTGGGTGTGGCGCAGTTGGTAGCGCGCTACCTTGGGGTGGTAGAGGCCGCACGTTCAAGTCGTGTCACTCAGACCAATTGCAACGCTCAGGCGTCGCATAAGCGACCTGCGGGTATACGGCGGACATTCCGCCATACCCGCTCGCATACTCGCGGGTATGGTGGAATTGGCAGACGCGCTAGATTCAGGTTCTCGTGGGGGCAACTTCGTGGAGGTTCAAGTCCTCTTACCCGCACCACAAAACAAAAGACACCCCTTTGTGCGGTGTCTTTTGTTTTGTGGTGCGGGTAACTGGTTTCTTGTACCCATACCGAATTTTTCTTGCGGCTTATAAAGCCACAAGAAAAATTCTTGGAGCACGCGAAGCGTGCGTGTTGGAGAGTTCAAGTCCTTCTGTCGCGGACCGTTAAAAGAGCGACCTTTACATATCAAATGTAAAAAAAGGGCACCCATCCGGGCGCCCCTTTTGTTTACAACTCGAACCCAGCTTTCTGCATGGTATTCTTCACAAATCCGATGGCCTTGGCAAAGCCATCGTCATCCTGCTTGATCTCAAAGCTGATGTCGCCCTCATAGCCGGCTTTTTTCAGCTCCCGAAAACCATAGGCAAAGTCCACCGAGCCGGTTCCTACATCAGCTCCATAAATTAAGTGCCCATTTCTGCTCCGGTGCGCCTTGCGATCCGGTTGCTCGATATCCGTCACCAGATAATCCTTGATGTGTACGTGACGGATTTCCTTGGCAAAGGTGCGGAACACCTCGCGGGGGTCCACATCTACAAACAGGGCATTGCCAAAATCACCGCAAACGCCCACATCGCAACCCCGGTGTCTCATTTCCTTTAAAAATTTTTCCAGGCCGTCAATGCCGTTAAAATATGCCCCTTGGGGCTCATAAAGGCAGACGATGCCGCACTTATTGCAGGCCTTGGCGATACGCTCTGCTACATCTACAATTCCGTCAAACACCTCGCCATAGGAGTGGGTGATCTTTGCCATATCGTAAGGAGGGAACAGGGTGTGATGGAGGTATTTTGCGCCCAGTGCCGCTGCCGTTTCTACGTGGCGGAGCATATGTCGCTCTACCTCGTCTTGATCGGGCGTGAACAGTTGCACGTACAGCGTGTAGCAGGAAAGGCGTAAACCGTAACGGTTAAGAATTTCCTTAAACGTATCCACGTTTTCGATGTGTTCGGTGTAGGAAACCTCAATGTATTCCACAGCATCAAAGCCCAATTGGGCAGAGTGCTTGGCTGCATATTCCAACCCATATTGGATGCGGTCTTGATGAAATTGACTGTAATTAACCCATTTCATCGTCAGTCGATCTCCTGCATCCATTTGCGCAGCAGATCGCGTGCCGAGATGATGTCTTTCACCTGTTGCTCACCCGAAATTTCGCGCTCGATGGTCAGTGTACCCATGTAGCCCAGCTCGTGCAGCTTTTTGACAATACCCTGGATATTGGCGCGACCTTCCCCAACGGGAGCCTCTTTTCCCAGCGACAGACCGTCGGTGGGGTAAAAGCCGTCTTTGATATGGGTTTCCATCACATATTGGCCAAAAACATCCAATGCATCCAGCGCATTGGCCTTGCCGTAAAGCAAGAGGTTGGCGGTGTCAAAGTTGATGCCGACGTTCTCATATCCGATGGCCTGAATGGTGCGGAGCATGGTGATGGGGGTTTCTTGCCCGGTTTCAAACAAGAAATATTGATTTTTGGGCTTCAGATACTTGCAAACGTTGCGGAGCGCAGCCACGGTGCCGGCAAAATCGGGATCGTAGGGATTTTCAGGGATAAATCCTACATGGGTGACAATACGGTCAACGCCGATCTTTTCTGCAAAATCCGAGGCCTTTTTCAAGGCGTTGACACGGCTTTCCCGATACGCGGAGGGTACAAGGCCGATGGTGGAGGGACCATAGGTAAAGTTCCATTCCCGGGGGCCGCCCCAGCCTGCCCAAACCGAGGTGATCTTAAATCCGTTGGCCTGAACGGCTTCGTTCACTTGCGCGGCATATGTATCGCTGTACATGGCCTCATCCCAGATGCAAAGCTGGCAGGAGTCCATCTCCATGGCCAATGCTTTTTTAAATTCCTTGTCCAGATCCGTGGTGGGTTTGTAAAGGATCTGCACGCCAATGCTGTTGTTCATTATTTTCCTCCTTAAAGCGAAACGATCTCGCCATTGTGCGCCGCGCTTTCCCGCAGTTTTTTAATAATATGTACAGATGCTCTGGCACTTTCCGGGGGATTGACATCACTTTGGATCTTGCCTGCCAGCAGCTCGTGCACAAACGCGCGGATCTCCTCGGTGATGTGATGGTTGCTATGGATCAGCTCGCCGGTGAAGGGCTCGCCCTCGTCGGGATAAACGGTTACCGTTTTGCAATCGGAAATAACAGTAGCTTTTTCAAAGCGAGCGCGGAAGCCTGCCTGGAATTTGCAGGTGGCGGCCTCATCCCAAGAGCCGTTGATCACCACCAGCTTGTTATCGTAGTACATACGGGTGTTTTCGATCTGCCAACGCACATCGCCGTCGAGCGAAATGCAGCTCACCGCTTTGGGCTCACCCAGAATAAAACGCGCGTAATCCACATCGTGGATGTGCATGTCCAAAATGCAGCCGCCGCTTTTCTCGGTATTTTCAAACCAGTGCTCAAAGCCCCAACGGGGTTGGGCGCTCAAGCGCTCCATAAACAGATGGCGTAGCGTGCCGTACTTGCCGCTGTCCACGCAATCCTTCAAATAGAGATAACACGCGTTAAAACGCAGACACTGCCCGATCATCAGCTTGCGGTTGGCCTCTTGGGCGGCCTGCAGCATAGCATCGCATTGCTCGGTATTCAGCGCCATCGGTTTTTCAGAAAGAACGTGCTTGCCTGCTTTCAGCAACTTTACCGCATACTCGCTGTGCAGATAGGAGGGGAGACAGATGTCAGCCATATCAAAGTCTTCGCTTGCGATCAGGTCTTCAATATTGGTATACGTATGTATGTTTTCCGGTAATTTTCCCTTATCTGCGCCGGTGTTGATGGCAACCTTACGGGCAAATTGATCGGGGTTGATATCACATGCTGCAACCAGTCGAATGGGCTCACCCTCTGCTTGCAGGGCGTTGTACCCCGCGCTGTGGGATCTGGCAATACCGCCGTATCCGATCAACGCAACCTTTACTTCCTTCATGGTGTTACCTCTTGATTTCTAAAAATACCGAAGTAATTCTGCAGAATTGCTTCTTACGCTCATTTTACAACGTACTTGCGGTATTGTCAATCTTAATTTGGATAAAAAACCTTTCAATTCGGCCATTTGAACCGAAATAGGGGGCCAAGATCCTTGTTTTATAGTTTTAACTATAAACTTTTTGTGAATATCATTGACCTTTTGACTATTGTGTGCTAATATAGACATATAAACAGCCATTTTTTGTACAAAATGGTGCATATGGCTGAATTTTAACCTTGGGAGCAGGACATGAAACGCATTTTAACTATGATGTTGATCCCTTTGGTGCTGCTGATGGGGCTGATAGCCGTTTTGCCGGTTTTCGCCGCCCCCGACAACACCTGGGCAAAGCTCACCTACACCTTGACTCCAAAGACCGAAGGGGAAGTGAACCAGCCGGTGGAGTTCAACGGCGATTGTGAGATCCCACGCGGCTGTACCATCTCCTTTAACGAGGCAACTGCCTCTTTGAAGGTGGATGGTCAAGAGGTTGCAAATGGCGTGGAACTCACCACAGCGGGCCAGTATTTGCTGACGGTAACCTCTAAGACTGACGGCAAATCGTTGGATTATACGGTGACGCTTCTGCCCGACATCAATGTCGCAGATGGTCAGGTATTCACCTCTTACCCTACTGTAGTGTGTGAGAACGCGATCTCCATGGAGTATCGCCGCAATTTGACCGAGACCGATTTCACATCGGGTACCGAGATCCGCACCCTGGGTGAGCATGTTGTGACCGTCTACGGTAAAACCGCCGAGGCCGGTTCCAGCAACACCACGTCCTTTGCTTATCATTTTTACGTGCGTCCCGTGCATTCCGAGCGCGTGTTGGATACGGCATCGGGAAAAGAGGCGCTGAACGTGACCGTGGGCAGCTTTGACGACCGCGAGATCGAGGCGATTTTGGATGGCAAGACCCTTGCCCCCGGCTCTAATATCGTCACCAAGGTTGGCACCCACACTCTTATGGTGTATGACAACGGTACCGAGATCACCTTGCCGCAGGCTCTGCCCGGCAGCGACGCGCTGTCCTTGCGCATTGATGTCTGGATGGAAAGCGTCAAGCAAAAGGAACCCTTCTACTTTGATTTCAACGGCTGGGATGCCAAGATCCTGCTGGACGGTAAAGAGGTTACGGGCGAGATCCGTATGGGCAGCCACGGCAGCCACACGCTGACCGTTGTGGACGGGGAAGGCAAAACCGTTGAAAATGCCTTTAACCTTTGGGTTGGTGAGGCCAATAAGCCTACTCCCACCACCAAGGTGGAATTTACCTTTAACAATCCGCATCTCATCTATTTCATCATTGCAGCGGTGCCTGCGGTGGCGATCCTTGCGGTGGCGATCTACTTCCTTGCAGCAAGGAGGCGCGTTGTATGACAAACTTTGAAAAAATCGTGCCGATCCTGGTGGCCGCGCTGGTGATCCTGACCGGCGTTATGCTGATTCTGTGCGCCCGTGTTGAGCGCCGCCTGGCTGACCGCAAACGGATCAAGCTGGCAACCTATAAAGAAAAAAGCAACCTGTTCTATATTCTCAATGATGTGCCCACGGCTGTGATCGCCGGCGGCCTTGCTGTGCTTTCGCTGGTGCTGCTGGTCATGGCAGCCATCAATCCCGTGATCCGTTTTTACGCCTTTGTGCTGGCGGCACTTCTGCCGGCGCACGCGGTTACTTTCTATCTTTCTATGACGCGCAAGCGTTGTGGCCGTGATATCCGTGCCTTCGATACCTACTTTGTGCAGGTGGAAAATGTGCTGGCTAGAAAGGATCGCACCCTTTCGGATATCAAGGTGTGTCAGCGTCGCGTCAACGAGCTGCGCTCCAAGCTTTCAAAGACCATTCAGGAATTTAATCAGAATTTGGCCAAGGGCGTTTCGGGCGACTTTTTGCCCACCTTGTTCCGCCCCATTGACCACATGATCGACGATTATATCCAGGAAATCTACCGCTTTTCTGCCGAGGTCGAGGTCAACTTTGACAAGGCGCTGCAGGAGTTCTTGCACAACGAGGTGGTGCCCGAGTTCCGTTCCGTGCCTCTGCGCACCTTCGATGAGACCGCCGTTGACGATCTGCTGGCGGGCATCAAATCCTCTTATGGCGAACGCATCGCCGGTATGGTGGTAGAGCAGGTCAACCGCGGCGCTGTGAAAAGCGCCAAGGCGCTGGGGAACATTATGACCCTTTTGTACCGCCTTGAGGTGGAAATGGACAATGAGACTCTTGCTCGTTTCCTGGAGGCCGCTTCTCGCTTTGACGATAGAGAAGAGCTGGCTACGCTTCTGTATCAAAACCGCCAGATCTCTGCCGCTATGGTGCGCGAGATCTTTATCCCACGAAATTGGGAGTGGGCCTTTGTGCCCGGTATGGCAGAGGCCTTTAACCGCCGCGAGCTTCCCCTCATTCTTTCCGACCTGTTAAAGGCTGACCGCGCCGCTATGTGCGCTCGCTTTCTCTCCCGTTTTGATACGGCAATGATGGATATTCTGGATGCTTCTTTGGATGACGCATCCTTGCCCGAGAATGCCGCTGTGAAAACCGCTAACGCCTATCGCTTGATTTTGAAAAAGACCTATGCTGTTGGCAATAGCGCCACCTTGTTTGAAAATATGGGCTACATGCTCTATGATCACCGCACCGAAATGGATTTCACACCCGAGGAGCAGGATCGTATTGCCGAGATCGTTCGCACCGAGTCTTTCTATACCGCTCGCCGCGAGGTGGTGGAATTCTATGGCCGCGCCGTCCGTTATGGTGCGCCCTTGGTGGCCTCTACCATCCGTATTTTGGTGCAATACATCATTGCTGCTCCGGCTGATTTCCTGGACCCTGCACGACTTGCCGCTCTGTTGGGCGAGTACCGTGAGACCGTTAGCTTTGGCGATCTTGGCACAATGCGCGCCCTGCTTGCTGCTTGGCTGCTGAAGACCTCCAAGGATGAGGCTGTGATCAACTTGGTGCTGGATGAGCTGACCGCCGTGCCTGCTGTGGCACCGCTGGCCGCCAGACCCACCGTGCCGGAAGCCCCCCAGCTGGGTGCCGCCATTTTGGCGCACCTGACCCAAAATGACCGCGTGCGGTTGCGTTCTGTGGTATACCGCACCGAAAGCACCAGACGGATGCTGGATAGCATCCTGCGCCTTTGAAAGGAGGTAAGGGAATCACATGGAAAATATGGAAAAGACCCCGCGCCTTCTGATCTCCTTTGTGACCGATAACAGCGCCTCAATGGAGGGGGAGCGCCTTGGCGCTCTGGTTGCCGCCTTCCGTGCCTTTGCGGAGCGCATGAAGGGAAATCCCATTGTGGAATGGGAGCTGCTGACCTTTGACACCTTTGCCCCTGCCGTTGTTAAGAGCTTTGAATCCGATACGGTGGCACCTGTGGCCGGCGAACGCTTTCCCTTGCTGGGCAGAGCGGTGCTTACCGCCGCCCAACGGTTGCATGATCGCGTTGGGGCATTGAAGCAGCAGGGCCATCACGTCTTTCGCCCTTGGATGTTCATTTTGTCCGATGGCTTCACCATGGATGCGATGGAGGAGGCTGCCGTCAAGCTGGATGGCTTGGAAAAGAATGGCGAGCTGCTGTATCTGCCGTTCCGCCTTTCCAAAGAGCTTACGACAGAGCGGTTGCAGTGTCTGGATCGCAACAAGCATATGATCGAGATCCTCCCAGAGGGAATAGACGGCTTTTTTGCCTTTGTAGAGCGTATGATCGAGCAGCGCGCGGCGCTGGCTCCCGACGTTGGCGTGAAATTCGCCAAAACCGACTTTGAAGGGTGGGCTGTGCTATGATTCTGCAAAAATGGAAGCAGTGCGGCGCCGCCGTACAGGGCGTGGACCACATTCACGCCAATGTGCCCTGTCAGGATAATGTGGCGCACGCCGCTATGAACGGGGTTTATGCCATCGCCCTATCCGACGGTGGCGGCAGCCGCAAGTTTTCACACATCGGCTCGGAGCACGCTACCAAGGCGGCCTGCGAGCTGTTGGTGCAAAAGTTTGATACGTATTACAGTATTTTGGACCAAATCAAGGGTGGAGACCCCAAAGCCGACAAGCTGCTGCTGCGCTTGCGGTTGGAGATTTTGGATGCTGTGTTGAGTGCGATGCGCGCCCAAACCACCGCAGAGCGTACGTTGTACGACTTTGGATGTACGTTGCAGTTCACTGCCGTGAAGGATGGCCGCTACATCGTGGGTCACGTGGGCGACGGTGTCATCGCTGCCTTGTATCAAAAGGGCCTTTCTCGCAAGGTGGAGGTGCTTTCTCATCCCGAAAACGCCGGTGCGCCGAACGTCACCTTCTTTGTGACCGACCACGATGCCGAAGCGCATTTGCGCCTCTCCCACGGGGAATGCCGCCAGCTGGAGGGCATTCTGATGATGTCTGACGGCCCGGAAGAGGTGTTGTACACCACCGCCGGCGGTATGCACAAAAACACGCAAAAGCTGTTTGATAACTATATGGGACATGGCCGTGCCGAGTATACGGCTGCATTGGAAAAGTTCTTGAAGGGGAATATCGCCAAGCACAGCTACGACGACCTCAGCCTGAACGTGCTATATCTGGAGACTGCGGACTATGCCGCGTTGTCGCCCGAATACAAGCAGGAGGTTTTGGAGGGTGTCACCGCCAAAAATCAAGTTCGTCACATCAGCAGCTATGCTTGCCTGCTGGATCCCTCTACCCCTGCAAAGGGTGCCGATGATCTTTCTTTCTTGAGGTGCTGATATGAGTAAAAAGAATTATTATTATCTTGACGCCTCGGTGCTTCTGGAGGAGGATTTTTACCAGACCGTGCAGGAGTATTGCCGCACCGTGCCCGATCTTGCCTTTGTGCTGGATGGTGGCATCTACCACGAGATCGAAAGCTATCGCAGCCTCGGTCGGGTAGAGGAGGCACTGACACTTGAAAACTTTATCAATCTGTTTGCCGCACTTGGCATTGCGTTGCAGGTGGATACCGCAGGGGGCTTTGACCCCTCGGCGCTCGCCCCTCTGGCGCAGGAGAATCTCTTTGTTGTGACCCAGCAGCAAAAGCTGGTGGATAACTTTGGCGAGCTGGGTGAAAGCGTCACCTTCCTGCATGTGGTGCAGGGGCGCCCCGTGCCGTTCCCACGCGGAATTTCTGAAAACGGTGCAGCGTTTTGCCCCGATCGTGACATTTATGTCAACCCCTTTGACGGCGAAAAGGTGGATTATGTTTACTCCCCCCGTTATGGCTATTTGAAGCTGGATAAAAGCAAGGCCTTTTCGGGCGGCGAGGGCGTTTGCTACCGCACCTACAATGGCCTTTTCTGCAAGCTGTATTTCAAAAAGCACATCACCTATGTCAATTACAAAAAACTGCAGGCAATGGTGGATATGGGCTGTTCTATGCCGTATATCTCCTGGCCCTTGGATATCCTGTACTATCGCAACCAATTCGTGGGCTATGTTATGGAGGAGCTTTCTGACACTCGCTCGGTGGATGACCTGCGCGACGATAACTTCTCGGGCTTCCGCATTCTGGATCGCTTTGTGATCGTACGCAATTTCCTCAAGATCATTGAGTATCTCCACGGCCGTGATATTCTGGTGGGCGATATGAAGCTGGATAACATTCTGGTCAAGCCAAACGGTGATGTTTACCTCATTGATGCAGGCAGTTTTCAAGTGGGCGATTACGCCTGCAACGTATGCCACGCCGAATATACCGAGCGTATCTATACCGGCGATGATCTCAAGCACATTCTGCGCAGCGTGAGAGAGGAATATTTCCCCATCAATAAGATCATTTTTGAGATTTTAATGATGAAGGGCCCCTTCTACAGTAAGGATAACACCGAGATCGACGGCACCGGCAGTCGCGACTTCACGTATCCAATGGAGTTTCCTGCTGAGGGGGCTGCCGCCCTGCCTTACCACTACAAGATGTGGTTTGCACTCAGTCCCGCCATGCGGCAGTATTTTTACCGCTACTTCACCGAGGGTAAGGTGACTTACGTTTCCGAATGGCTGCGCGAGCTTGACCTGTACATTATGGCCAAGCAAAAGGCCGCGGCAAAGCGTGCACAAGCTGAACAGTAAGAAAGCAAAAAGGAGAAATATATCATGGATATGAACGGATTTTTTGAAGATCTTGACTTTGGCGATTTTTCGGCACCGTCCTCGGGTAGCTCCCGCAAGGTTCCGATCTGCCTTGTACTGGACTGCAGCGGCTCGATGCGTTATGCCGATGGCACCAAGCGCCCCAAGATCGATGAGTTGAATGTGAACATTGACGCCTTTTTGGAGTACGTGCGCAACGACCCCAAGGCCTCTAAGATCTGCGACTTGTGTATCATCACCATGGGCGACTCGGTGCGCGTGGTTTCCCGTTATACGACCGTGGATCGCATCCACTTCGGTCATTTCGCTGCCAGCGGCGGCACCCCTCTGGGCACGGCAATGAAAACCGCTGTTGATCTGCTGACCGAGCGCCGTCAGTACTACCGCGATAACGATATTGAGCATTACAAGCCCATTCTGATGGTCATGACTGACGGTGACCCCACCGACGACATTTCCTATATCTCCCGCCAGGTCTCCGATATGGTGGCCAATAAGGAGATCAAGATCTTCCCCGTGGGCATCGGTGTCAACTTCAATCACGGCACCCTGGCACAGTTCTCGCCTTTGCTCAAGCCCAAGCTGATCCGCAATTCCGAGGCCTTTGATAAGCTGTTTAAGCTGCTCAGTGCCTCCTCCAGTAACCCCAACGACGACTCGTTGGAAAAGTGGTTCAACAACGATTTTTGATTCTTTCAACGGCGCAAGCATCCGCTTGCGCCGTTTTTGCGTGTCGACGTAAAAAGTCTTTTTTCTCACCTTGTCAAAAGGGGAAAAATGTGGTATACTAATGCCAGTAAACGCGGAAAGGATGGTGGAAATGAAAAAAATAGGTATCGTGCTGCTTGTCACGCTGTCCTTGCTTGCAAGTGCCGTGCTTCCCATAGCGGCCACGCCCAACGATCCTCTCATTGCCGCCACTCGCACAAAGCTGGAGCAGACCCTGGGCATTGACACCCCCGGTGCCGCCGTGGTGTTGGATCGGGGCGGTGAAACCCTCCTGCTGGAGGGCTATGGTTATGCGGATATCAACAGCCGCGTGCTGGTCCATCCCGAAACGGTCTTTGAGCTGGGCGAGCTTTCGTCGCTGTTTGTGGTTCTTGCGGCATATCGGCTGGCCGAGAACGGCGCCGTATCGCTGGATGCCAATATTGCAGATTATCTGCCCGACCCGATGGAAAAAAAGCTGGGACTTGCCCACGTCACCACTCTGCGTCAGCTGCTGCTTGGCTGTGGCGGCTTTGAGGGCAGGACCTTTGACTTAATTTTTGATACCCCCACGGGGCGCTTTGACACCTTGGAGCAAGCGTTGCTTGCCGAGGTGCCGCGCCAAATCGCCGCCCCGGGTACGTTTTATGCTTATTCCGAATTCGGCATCGCGCTGGCCGCCTATGTGGTGGAATGCATTGCCGGTGTACCCTATGACGAGTATGTGACCGCGGAGATCCTTACCCCCCTTGGCATGGAGCACACCGTGCTGGATCCGGATGAAAATGCAGCCGGTACCTACGATGCCTCGGGTCACGTTTTCTTGGGAGAGGGAAGGTTTGCCGTGGAAAAGGAGCAGGGGCGCAGCTATGCCGGCCTCTATCCTGCTACAGGCGCAAGATCTGCTGCAGCAGATCTTGCCCGTCTGCTTGCCGCTTTGAATGGTGGAAGTGGACTGCTTTCTTCCGCTTCCTGCAACGAAATTCTGACCTTTGCCTTTGAAAACGGCATATTCGCGGTTTCTGCCCCCGGCATGACGGTACAGGGCGGCGCCCGCGGTATTTCGGCAAATACCCTTTCTTTTGGGGCAAGTCTGTGGTTTTCTCCTGCTACCAAAACCGCTGTTTTGGTGATGACAAACGTACAAAAAAGCGATCTTTTAACTCTGCCCGCGGAGTTGTGCGGCGCTCACATTGGCAAGGAGACCGCCCTTGGAGGGAACCTCACCGACCTGCAAGTTTTTCGCGGTGTATATACCTTGGCAGACCGTGAGGATCACAGCTTTGTAGGCCTCCTTGACCGAAAGGATCACAGCTTTAAGTGTGAGGTTTTGGAGGATGGTACGCTTTCTTTTTTGGATATGACCTTGCGTCAGGTTTCTCCTGGTGTGTTTGCCAAGGCGGATGACACCGCCGATGTGGCGCAGCTTCAATTTTTGATGGATCAGACCGGCAAGGTCTATGCGGTTGTAACCGCCGCCGGCGAGACCTATCTGCCGGTGCCCTTCCTGCAGCAAAAGATCCCTGCAACCCTGTTGTTTTTTCTCTTGTTGGCGTTGGCGGCGTGGTTTTTGTTTGCCGGTATTGTTTCAACGGTTCGCTATCTTGCCTTTCGCTATGAAGAGGGCAGAGAGCCCTTTGTATATACCTTGCCGCTGCTTTTTGCCGCCTTAGTCAGCCTGCTGGCTTTGTTGCAGGTTTGGGTGGGTGTGCAATGGGGCGCTATGGCATATTCCTCTTTCTTTGGTGCAATGTCAGTGATCACGGTGTTGTTCACCTTTGGTGCTTTGGCGTGCTTGATCGTGGCCTTTATGGCTTCTCTGACGCGAAAGGGGATGACCACCCGTGTGGTACGCACCGCACTGCTGTTTATTGCCTTTGTATTGGTGCTCCATTTCTGGGGCTTGTCGGCGCTTTAAATGAAAAAAGGGGAATCCCGTTGTCGGGGTTCTCCTTTTTTTCTTGCTCGATGCGAAGGGAATTTGTTGGCAAATTTCTATTTTGGAATTAAAAACACCAACACGTATGCAATTTTATGGAAAAACAGAGAAAAATGTGTAAATAATTGCAGTAAGGTGTTGACAGGTCAACAGAATTTGTGTATACTAAGGATGCCAAAATAAACCTTCGTATTTAGATAAGGAGTATGTCATGCAAGGCAACCGTTTCGAAATTTTTTCTCCTGCCATTTTACAACTGGCCAAAAGCGTACAATACATAAAAAGCCGTAAGCTGGCTGAGTATGATCTGAAGGGCACTAACGCATTGTGTCTTTGCAAGATTCTTGATAGCAAGGACGAAGGATTGACCGCCACCGAGCTTGCCTTTACTTGCGATATTGACAAGGCTCAAGTTTCCCGTTGCATGGCAGAGTTGACCGAAAAGGGCTATGTGTATCGCAATGATATGGGTGGCCGTCGTTACAAACAGAAATACCATCTGACCGAGGAGGGCAAAACGATTGCCGAGGATATCGACAGCGTTGCAGCCAAGGTGCAAAAGACTCTGCGTCGGGGTATTACCGCCGAGGAATTGGATAGCTTTTATCGCACGCTGAATCAGATCTGCGAAAACTTTGGCGATCTGTTGGGCAAGGAGTCCTAAAAAAATCCCGTTAGCCTTTTGGCTAACGGGATTTTTTTATCCGTTCTTCTCGATGCAATTCCGCTCCAATGCGTTGAGAAAGCCGGTGCCGGCAAAAATTTTATAGGCACCTACCGTGGCGCCGTTGTCAATGGGTTGCGCTTGCTCTTCGCTGCCGGCAAACAAGGCAAAGGGAACGGGATTGACGATCAGTACGCGCTGCCCATCGCCCTCAAAGGAAAAATCGGTTTTGGTTGTAAAACGCAGAATTTCCAGCTTCTGATACCAACGGGTTCCCCCAAGTGCGCGTCCCGCACCACCAAGAAACTCTGAGGAAATGTGCATGTGGCGAGAGGGCAAAATGCGCAGGCCCCAAATGTGTATGACGTGCGCCACACCGTCGGGGGAAATGGACATGGCATTCCCACGGGAAATCCCTGCAATCAGCTTACAGGAATAGGTTTTGCCGTGTGCCGCTACGGTAAAATCCAAACCGCTCCCAATGCGAAAAACAGAGCGGTAAGGTCGCCGGACTGGGGAGAGCGAAAAACCACATTTCTCGCACCGTTCCCGCAGATTTTTTAAAAATTTACCGCGAATACGCAGAGCACGAAGATAGCGATATAAGATGCAAATCAATATCACCGCTGCGATAACGGCTCCCACAAGGCTAAAGCTGACCGCCGCCAGCATCGAAAGCGCACCAAGCAAGATCAAAATGATGGGCGGCAATGCCAACAGGGCTACAAAAAAGAGCAAAGAAGCGCCGGCCAGCGCCCCACCCAGATTGCCTTCCCCTTCGGGGCGTTGCGCCAGGTCGTTTTCCTGCCAGGTGTAAAAGGCGGAAATGTGTTGCCAAAGGTTGAAACCAAAGGTTAAAGGCAACAGAATACAAAGCAGCAGTAGCTTTTGAACCGCTCTGGCGAGCGACGAGCTGTGAAAAAGCAGATACGTCAAGGGGTATATGCCGCTCTCAAGGGGCAGCAACAGGAACATGGCACCCAAAGTGACGGTTTCGATCCAGAAGGAGTGAGAATGTAGCACCCACCCGGCACATTCACGAAAACGGAGCTCCTTCTCCGCGCCGGGGTAAAGCGCCTCGCGTGTGGAACGGTCTCGCACGGCGAAAATACGCAGAACGGTATTCAGCCAAAAGATCAGAATCAGGCATTGTACCGCAAATGGGAATTGAAACATATCCGCATCCGGCGTGCCTTGAAAGCGGCGGTCGGTCATGGCGTAGCTGAACAATATGTAAAAGGAGCAGCCGAGAGACATCACAATCGCAAAGGTCGCGTACATGGCGATTGATCGCCATATGAGCAAATAAACGGATAAGCCCTTTTGTGTATCCATAACCGACCTCCTTTTTCAAAAATCGCATAACGTGTCTGGGTTTTTATGACATTTTCTTCACATAAGTGGGAAATCTCACTCCAAATCAATCAAATGTCATCTGCGCCGCCACCTGTTCCAACAGCTCTCCTGCGTGCGTCATAGAATAGGCCGAGGAGGGGGCAATATCACCAATGGCGTGAATGTCAGTAAGGCCCATATCCATCAGTGCCTGTTTGTCGTCTCCAATGCATCCCACCAGAACATATACCGGTATCCCTTGCGCGGCGGCCGCCTGGGCCACGCCGCTGATGGCTTTTCCATAAAGACTTTGACGATCGATCTTACCTTCGCCGGTGATCACGGCATCCGCTCCGTGTAGCAGGGATGTAAAGGAAACGGCGTCCAGCACGGCATCAATGCCGGAACGGATGGTAGCACCGCAAAATGCCAATAGTGGCGTGGCGATGCCGCCACCGGCACCGCAGCCCGGGATGATCGCCACATCCCGGCCACACCGCTGTTGGATCAGCGCGGCATAGTGCTTCATGCCGGCTTCCATCTTAGACAAGGCTGTCTCGTCCGCGCCCTTTTGACGGGCGTAAACATAGGTGGCACCTTCGGGGCCCAGCAGGGGATTTTTTACATCGGTGGCAACCGTTACCGTGCAAGCGGCAAGGCGGGGATCCAGCCCCGATAAGTCGATGGCGCAGATCCGATCCAGCGTGCCTCCCGTAGGTACGAAATTGCGACCGCTTTTATCGGTGAAGGATGCACCCAGCGCCGCCAGCATACCGCATCCACCGTCGTTGGTTCCGCTTCCGCCGGCGGTCAGCAAGATGTCGCGGAAGCCCCGATTCAAAGCCGCCGCGATCAGCTCGCCCACGCCATAGGTGGTGGCGGTGGCAGCATTGCGCTTTTCTTCGGGTACCAATGTCAGTCCTGCGGCGCGCGCCATTTCAATGATGGCGGTTTTTCCGATATACCCATAAGCGGCATTGGTTTTATCACCGCCCGTTCCGGTTACCGTTGCGGTATAGGTGCTTTTGGGCGAGACCAATGCCTCCAGCGTGCCCTCACCACCGTCAGCGATGGGGGTGGTCAGCAGAGTGGCATCCGGGGCAACGGCGGGGTTTTTTTGCAGGCCACGACGAATGGCATCTGCCGCTTCGCCTGCCGAAATGCTGCCCTTGAAGGAATCGGGCGCGATAAGGATTTTTTTTATGGTGTGCATATATGCAGCTCCTTTCGGGGAGTACTTGCCTATATTTTACCATAAATGGCGCAAAAACACAACAGAAAAATGGTTTTTTCTTGTATTTTTGTTGTAAAAAACAAACAAAAAAATGCCTTTCCGTCTTTGTTTTTTGTGCGAAAAAGGAAAAATGAATTTTTAATCAAAAAAATATTGACGAGAAAGGCGCGGTTTATTATAATAATAACAATAAGAAAGGCGATGACAGGAAGCAATGTTTGTCGGGCTGCATAGAGAGCTGCCGGTTGGTGTAAGGCAGCGTGCAAGGCAAGCGATAACTCATCCTCGAGCTGCCGATCGAAAGGCCCCCGTGGCCTGGTAGAATCGGACGGGTCCTCCCGTTATAGGGTAGCCGTGTATCGGCACGGCGTGAGTGGGTGCGTGCACCAAGCAAGAGTGGTACCGCGGAGAGCATAAGGCCTTCGTCTCTTTTATGCAAAAGCAAATGTTCTGTGCTGTTTGCGTAAAGGAGGCCTTTTTTGTTTCAAATGGCACTTTACCGTAGCGGAAAGGAAAGTCTCATGCAAAACGTTGCAAAGTACAAAAAACAATATTTCATACCCGAGGGCGTGACAATGGATTGGATCCATAAGGATGCCGTCGAGCAGCCTCCCATTTGGTGCTCGGTGGATCTGCGTGACGGAAACCAGGCTCTTGTGACCCCGATGGACCTTTCAGAAAAGCTTCATTTTTTCAAGTTGCTTTGCAAGCTTGGCTTTAAGGAAATCGAGATCGGTTTTCCCGCTGCTTCTGAAACCGAGTATACCTTCTGCCGTACCTTGATCGAGCAGGGACTGATTCCCGACGATGTGACCATCCAGGTGTTGACCCAATCCCGTGAGCATATCATTGCCAAGACCTTTGAGGCGTTGCGGGGCGCCAAGCATGCCATCGTGCATCTGTATAACTCCACCTCTGTGGCCCAGCGCGAGCAGGTGTTCCGCCGTTCCAAGGAGGAGATCATTGCCATTGCCGAGGCCGGCGCCAAGCTTTGCCGTGAGTATCGCCAAAAAACCGAAGGGCATTTTACCTTTGAATACTCTCCCGAAAGCTTTACCGGTACCGAGCCCGAATTTGCCGTGGAGATCTGTAATCGGGTGCTGGATATCTGGCAGCCCACCCCCACGGATAAGGTGATCATCAATCTGCCTGTTACCGTGTCGCACTCTATGCCTCACATCTATGGCGCGCAGGTGGAATATATGTGCAAAAATCTGCAGGGGAGAGAAAACCTGATCATTTCCTTGCACCCCCACAACGACCGTGGCTGTGCTGTGGCCGATAGTGAGATGGGCCTGCTTGCCGGCGGCGACCGTATCGAGGGTACGCTGTTTGGTAACGGCGAGCGCACGGGCAACGTGGATATCATCACGCTGGCGTTGAATCTGTATTCCCAAGGCATTGATCCGGGCCTGAATTTCTCGAATCTGCCCGCCATTACCGAGGTGTATGAAAAGGTCACCGGTATGCACGTGTACGAGCGACAGCCCTATAGTGGCAAGCTGGTTTTTGCCGCCTTCAGCGGCTCGCACCAGGATGCCATTGCCAAGGGTATGAAATGGCGTGAGGAAAAGGGTGGCGTTTGGAATGTCCCCTATCTTCCCATCGACCCCGTGGATGTGGGCCGTGTATACGAAGCCGACGTGATCCGCATCAACTCCCAATCGGGCAAGGGCGGCATCGGCTACATTCTGGAGACCCATTATCACCATACCCTCCCTGCCAAAATGCGTGAGGCCTTTGGCTATCACGTCAAAAGCATTTCCGATCACGAGCATCGCGAGCTGATGCCCCGTGAGGTCTATGACATTTTTGTGCGGGATTTCGTCAATCGCAACGACGTGCTGAAGGTGGAAAAGGTCACCTATGTCGAAACCGATACCGGTGTGCTTGCCATTGCGCGGTTGCGTTTGGATAAGCGCTCGATCGAGATCACGGCATCGGGCAATGGTCGTTTGGATGCGATCAATAACGCCATTCGCAAGGTGCTGGGTAAGGAATATGTCCTTGAAAAATACGAGCAGCATGCCCTGGAGGCGCGATCCACCTCGCAGGCTGCCGCTTACGTGGGCATCCGCCTAGGCGAGCAAGTCCATTGGGGTGCCGGCATCGACAGCGATATCATCGAATCGTCGGTGCGTGCTTTGGTCAGCGCGGTCAATCGCATGCTGGCGGCAGAACAGTAAACAGGAGAAATATGTATGAAATTAACCGGAGCAGAAATTATCATTAAAACCCTGATCGAGCAGGGTGTTACCGACGTGTTCGGCTACCCCGGCGGACAGGTGATCAACATTTATGATGCATTATACAAGTATCGCGATCAGATCAACCACGTGCTGACTGCACACGAGCAAGGGGCCTCCCACGCTGCCGATGGCTATTCCCGTGCCACGGGCAAGGTGGGTGTTTGCATTGCTACCTCAGGACCCGGCGCCACCAACCTGGTGACCGGTATTGCAACCGCTATGCTGGATTCCATCCCTATGGTCGCTATTACCGGCAACGTGCCCTGCTCGCTGATCGGCAAGGATAGCTTTCAGGAAATCGATATTACCGGCATCACGCTGCCCATTACCAAGCACAATTATTTTGTCAACGATATTGCCAAGTTGGCCGATAGCATCCGCGAGGCCTTCCGTATCGCCCGTTCCGGTCGCCCCGGCCCCGTGCTGGTGGATGTGCCCAAGGACGTACAGGTCGCAACCTATGAGTTTGAGGAACAGCCCATCCCCGAAAAATTCCCCCTGAAAAAGGCCGAGCAATGCGAAATTAACGAGGCCATTGCGCTGCTGAACGCTTCCAAACGCCCCTATATCTACATCGGCGGCGGTGCCGCCGGTCTTGGCCTTGGTCATGAGATCGAGGCGCTGGCAAATAAGCTGGATGCCTATATCGGCTGTACCTTTATGGGCCTTTCCGCTGTCAATAACGACTGTGACCGATTCCTCGGTATGCAGGGTATGCACGGCCATTACGCCTCCTCTATGGCACAAAAGGATGCCGATCTGATCCTTGGCATCGGTGTGCGTTTTAGTGATCGTGCCACGGGTAACGTTGCCAAATACGCCAAAGGCACCAAGGTGATCCAGCTGGATCCCGACTTCTCTGAGATCAATAAAAACGTGCTGGTGGATCTGGGCATCGTGGGCGATGTAAAGGATGCCTTCTTGCGCATTGCCGCAGGTGTGGACAAGGCCGATCACCCCGACTGGAAAGCAGTGGTGGAAGCCCATCGCACCCGTGAAGCCCAGTTCGATGCCGAGCAACGCGCCCAGGCAGGGGAGCGTCTGACCCCCAGACGGTTGTTTGACATTGTCAATGCCAACAAGCTGCCCCATACGGTGTTCGTCACCGATGTAGGTCAGCACCAGATGTGGACGGCACAATATGCCGAATTTGATGCCCCTCGCCGCTTTGTTTCCAGCGGTGGTCTTGGCACGATGGGCTTTGGCCTGGGTGCGGCCATCGGTGCCCGGGTTGCTACGGGCGATCCCACAGTGCTGATCACCGGTGACGGCAGCTTTGGTATGAACCTCAACGAGCTGGCCACCGCCGTCAGCTACCAATTGCCCCTTGTGATCGTGATCGTCAACAACGGTGTGCTGGGTATGGTACGCCAATGGCAGACCTTGTTCTTTGGCGGACGCTATTCCAATACCGTGCTGGAGCGAAAAACCAACTTTGTCAAGCTGGCCGAGGCCTTTGGTGCCGTTGGCATGGCTGCGGCTACGCCCGAGGAATTGGAAGTTGCCTTTCGACAGGCGGTGAAGGTGAATGGCCCCGTGGTGATCGATGCCTATATCGACAAGGATGAATTCGTTCTGCCTATGCTGCCCCCCGGTGGCTCGATCGAGGATATCATCACCGCAGCCAAAAAGAAAGGGGAGAGTGAAGCATGAGCAACAAATTTGTGATCGCCGTATACGTGGATAACCAGTTCGGCGTGTTGACCCGCGTGACCAGTATGTTCACCCGGCGTGGCTTTAACATCGACGCATTGACAGTCGGTGAAACCGAATCCCCCGCATACTCTCGCATTACCATTTCCTTGTCCGGTGACGGATACGCAAGAGAGCAGCTGATCAATCAGATGCGCAAGCTGTTCAATGTGAAAAAGGTAGAGGTGCTGGAGGATGACAAATGCATCAAGCGCGAGCTGATGCTGATCAAGATCAACAACAAGCCCGAAAACCGCGCCGATATCCACTTTGCCGTGGATGCCTACCGCGCCAAGGTGGTGGATTATACCACCGACGGTATGTGCATTGAGGTCACGGGCGACCCTACCAAGATCGATGCCTTTGTAGAGCTGATGAAGCCCTTTGGCATCATTGAGATCTGCCGCACCGGTATTGTGGCATTGGAGCGCGGTACCACCTCGCTTCTGGAAAAGTAAGCAAAAAAATCATATAAAATCATCCAAAAAGGAGATCAAACATCATGGCAAACATTTACTATCAAAAGGATTGTGATCTGAACAAGCTGAACGGCAAGACCGTTGCGATCATTGGCTACGGCTCTCAGGGTCACGCACACGCACTCAACCTTAAGGATTCGGGCGTTAACGTTATCGTTGGTCTGTATCAGGGCTCCAAGAGCTGGGCGAAGGCCGAGGCACAGGGCCTGAAGGTTATGGTTGCTGCCGACGCTGCCAAGGCTGCCGATATCATTATGATCCTGATCAATGACGAGAAGCAGGCCAAGCTCTACAAGGAGAGCATCGAGCCCAATCTGACCGAGGGCAAGACCCTTGCCTTTGCACACGGCTTCAACATTCACTTTGGCTGCATCAAGCCCCCCAAGAATGTCAACGTCATCATGATCGCTCCCAAGGGTCCCGGTCATACCGTTCGATCCGAGTATCAGGTGGGCAAGGGCGTTCCTTGTCTGATCGCGGTTCACCAGGATGCCACCGGTGATGCGCTGGATATCGGTCTGGCATACGCTCTGGGCATTGGCGGCGCTCGTGCCGGCGTGCTGGAGACCACCTTCCGCACCGAGACCGAGACCGACTTGTTCGGCGAGCAGGCTGTGCTTTGCGGCGGCGTTTGTGCCCTGATGCAGGCAGGCTTTGAGACCCTGGTTGAGGCTGGCTACGATCCCCGTAACGCTTACTTCGAGTGCATTCATGAGATGAAGCTGATCGTTGACCTCATTTACCAGTCCGGCTTTAGCGGCATGCGCTACTCCATTTCCAACACCGCAGAGTACGGCGACTATATCACTGGCCCCAAGATCATCACTGCCGAGACCAAAAAGGCCATGAAGAAGATCCTTTCCGACATTCAGGATGGCACCTTTGCCAAGGACTTCTTGTTGGATATGTCCGATGCCGGCGCGCAGGTTCACTTCAATGCCATGCGCAAACTGGCCTCCGAGCATCCCTCCGAGGTGGTTGGCGAGGATATCCGCAAGCTGTATAGCTGGGCTGACGAAGAAAAGTTCATCAACAACTAATCTGGTTGCCCAATAAACGTCGCAATACGTCGTTGCTCCGCGCAGATGGCCTCGCCGTACAAAAGTACGCCGTCGCCCCTCTGCTTGCGGTGCGCCTCGTCTTGCTCGTTTCTTGAACAAACACGGCTACCGATGTCTCGCTACCTGCGGCGCCCCGTGACTGTTTACTCTATAAACGTCGCAATACGTCGTTGCTCCGCGCAGACGACCTCGCTGTACAAAAGTACGCCGTCGCCCCTTGCGGCCGCATGTCGAAGGCTATCGTAAAGGCACACAAGCGCTATGCGTTTGTGTGCCCCATACAGTAACTTTCCAAATACAGGAGGGAATTACCATGATTAAGGATACCATTGTGAACGGCTGCGACAACGCGCCACACCGTTCGCTCTATAACGCGCTGGGCCTCACTGCCGAGGAACTGCAAAAACCCCTCATCGGCATCGTTTGCTCCTATAATGAGATCGTGCCCGGTCACATGAATCTAGATAAGATCGCCGAGGCGGTCAAGCTTGGCGTTGCTATGGCGGGCGGCACTCCCATTATGTTTCCGGCCATTGCCGTTTGTGACGGCATTGCCATGGGTCACGAGGGTATGAAATACTCTCTTGTCACCCGTGATCTGATCGCTGACTCCACCGAGGCCATGGTCAAGGCCCATGGCTTTGACGGTCTTGTGATGATCCCTAACTGCGACAAGAACGTGCCCGGATTGCTGATGGCTTCTGCACGTCTCAACATTCCCACCGTATTTGTCAGCGGTGGTCCGATGCTTGCCGGCCGTGTGGGTGGCAAAAAGACCAGCCTTTCCTCTATGTTCGAGGCGGTTGGCGCCTATCACGCAGGCAAGATCGACGATGCCAAGCTGAACGAATTTGAGTGCAAGACCTGCCCCACCTGTGGTTCTTGCTCCGGTATGTATACTGCCAACTCTATGAACTGTCTCACCGAGGTGCTGGGTATGGGTCTGCGGGGGAACGGTACCATCCCTGCCGCTTATTCCGCTCGCATCCAACTGGCCAAGCATGCCGGTATGCAGGTGATGGAGCTGGTTAAGCAGAACATCCGTCCCCGTGACGTGATGACAGCAGCGGCCATCCGCAATGCCATTACTGCGGATATGGCGTTGGGCTGCTCCACCAACTCGATGCTGCACTTGCCGGCTATTGCCAACGAGTGCGGCGTGACATTTGATCTGGAGGAGGTCAACCGCATCAGCGAAAGGACCCCCAACCTGTGCCATCTGGCCCCTGCAGGCCCCACCTACATGGAGGATTTGAACGAGGCTGGCGGCGTGTATGCCGTACTGAAGGAGATTTCCAAGCTGGGTCTGTTGGATACCTCTGTGATGACTTGTACCGGCAAGACCATGGCAGAGAATATTGCCGATGCCGAAATTTTGGATGACACGGTTATCCGCCACGTCTCCAATCCTTACAGCGCTACCGGCGGTATTGCTGTGCTCAAGGGTAATCTTGCCCCCGATGGCTGTGTGGTCAAGAGAAGCGCGGTTGCCCCCGAAATGCTGGTGCATGAGGGTCCTGCCAAGGTCTTTGAAAGCGAGGAGGAGGCCATCGAGGCCATCCATGGCGGCAAAATCGTGGCCGGTGATGTGGTGGTGATCCGTTACGAGGGTCCTGCCGGTGGTCCCGGTATGCGCGAAATGCTCAATCCCACCTCGGCCATTCAGGGCATGGGCCTCGGTGCCTCGGTGGCATTGATCACCGACGGCCGTTTCTCGGGGGCCACTCGCGGTGCCTCCATTGGTCATTGCTCGCCCGAGGCGGTCAGCGGCGGCCCGATTGCCTATGTAAAGGATGGAGACATCATTTCCATTGATATTCCTGCCTATAAGATCGAGCTGAAGGTCTCCGATGAGGAGATGGCCAAGCGCCGTGCCGAGATGCCCATCAAGAAGAAAGAGAACATCTCCGGCTACCTCAAGCGCTACGCCGCTATGGTCAGCTCCGCCGATAAAGGCGCTATTTTGAATTACTGATTTTAACTTTTTGATAAGAGAGGAAATTATTATGATCGAATATGGATTGCAGATGTACAGCGTACGTGATATCACCAAAGAAAACCTGAAGGATGCGTTGCGTCAGGTGGCCGAAATGGGCTATACCTATGTGGAATTCGCCGGCTTTTTTGGCAACACCGCTGAGGATGTAAAAGCTTGGATGGATGAATACGGCCTCAAGTGCAGCGGTACCCATACCAGCGGCGATCTGATCTCGCCCTGGAAGATCAAGGATACCATTGCCTACCACAAGGCTATCGGCTGCACGAATCTGATCGTTCCCAGCGCCAAGTGGAAGACCGTTGAGGAAATGGAATACAATATGGCGCTGTTCAACTATGCTCAGAAGAAGCTGGCAGAGGAGGGCATCTCCCTTGGTTATCACAACCACTCCGGCGAGTTCTATCCCACTCCCTACGGCAAGATCGTAGAGGATGAGATCATGGCGCGCACCTCCATTGATATTGAGATCGACACCTTCTGGCTCTTTAACGCCGGCATTGATCCTGTGCCCTATCTGGAGGCACACAAGGATCGCATTAAGGTGATTCATTTGAAGGATGGTACCGTTCTGCGCGACGGCAACGGCTCCTTTGCCAATGCCAGAAACGGTGCAGAAGGCAAGTCTGTTGGTAGTGGCATGGCTCCCGTTAAGGCCGTGCGCGATTGGGCCATTCAAAATGGCGTTCTGATGGTCATCGAGTCCGAGGGACTGGATCCCACCGGCCCTGCTGAGGTCAAGCGCTGTATCGACTTTCTGCGCTCGCTGGAAGCTTAATTTCCCGAGAAGAGGAACAACAGAATGGCAATGACAATGACACAAAAGATTCTGGCGGCACACGCGGGTCTGGATCGTGTCGAGGCCGGTCAACTGATCCTGGTGGATCTGGATCGCGTTTTGGGCAACGATATCACCTCTCCCGTGGCCATTCGCGAATTTGAGCGGATCGGGGCTACCAAGGTCTACGATAAGGACAAGGTGACTATGGTGATGGATCACTTTGCCCCCAATAAGGATATCAAAGCGGCTGAGCAATGTAAGATGTGCCGCAGCTTTTGCGAGAATTACGAGGTTACGCATTTTTATGATGTGGGACGCATGGGCATTGAGCACGCCCTGCTCCCCGAAAAAGGCCTGGTCGTATCGGGCGACGTTGTTATCGGTGCGGACTCTCATACCTGCACCTACGGTGCGCTGGGCGCTTTTTCAACCGGTGTGGGTTCTACCGATATGGCTTGCGGTATGGCAACCGGCAAGGCGTGGTTCAAAGTGCCTTCGGCCATTCGCCTTCGTCTCAAGGGCAAGCTGAACCCCTTTGTGTCGGGCAAGGATGTGATCCTGCATATCATTGGCAAGATTGGCGTTGACGGCGCGCTTTATCGTTCGATGGAGTTTACCGGAGAGGGAGTCGCCTCTCTGTCGATCTATGATCGTTTGACCATTTCCAATATGGCCATCGAGGCCGGTGCCAAAAACGGCATTTTCCCGGTAGACGAGCAGACGCTGGCCTATGTTGCCGAGCATAGCGATCGCAAGCCCGTTATTTATGAGGCTGATTCCGATGCCGTGTATGATGAGACCTATGATATCGATCTTTCTGAGATCAAATCTACGGTGGCGTTCCCCCACCTGCCCGAAAACACTCGCACCATTGATGAGGTGGGCGATGTGCGCATCGATCAGGTGGTGATCGGCTCCTGCACCAACGGCCAGTATAAGGATATTGCCGAGGCTGCCGCGATTTTGAAGGGCAAAAAGATTGCCGATCACGTGCGCGCCATTATTATCCCCGCTACGCAGGATGTGTATCTCAAGGCCGTGAAAAACGGTCTTGTGAAGATCTTTATTGAGGCCGGTTGTGTGGTTTCCACCCCCACCTGCGGTCCGTGTCTCGGTGGCCATATGGGCATTCTTGCCGCCGGCGAGCGTGCCGTTGCAACCACCAACCGTAACTTTGTCGGACGTATGGGCCACGTGACCTCCGAGGTCTATCTGGCCAGCCCTGCTGTTGCCGCTGCCAGTGCCATCGCAGGCAAGATCGCCGACCCTGCCAAGATTTGAGGAAGGGGGAGAAGAACCGTGAAATTTACCGGAACTGTGATTAAGTACGGCGACAACGTGGATACCGACGTGATCATCCCCGCCCGTCACCTGAACACCATTGATGTGAACGAGCTTGCCTCCCATTGTATGGAGGATATTGACAAGGATTTCCACAAAAAGATCAAGCCGGGCGATCTGATGGTCGCAGGATGGAACTTTGGCTGCGGCTCCTCTCGTGAGCACGCCCCCATTGCGATCAAGGCCAGCGGCATTTCCTTGGTTATTGCCAAGAGCTTCGCCCGCATCTTTTACCGCAACGCCATCAACATTGGTCTTGCTATTTTGGAATGTCCTGCCGCAGCAGAGGCCATCGAAAACGGCCATAAGGTAGAGGCCGATCTGGATGCAGGCGTGATTACCGACCTGACCACGGGTGCGCGTTATGACACCACGCCTTTTCCGCCTTTCATTCAAAAAATGATTCAGAACGGCGGCTTGGTTGCCTCGATCCAAAAGGGCGACTTTTGCTGAAAGGATGCCGATATGAAAAAGAATATTGCACTACTGAAGGGTGACGGCATCGGTCCCGAGATCGTGGATAGCGCGGTTCGGGTGCTGGAGGCCATCGCCAAGAAATACAATCATCAATTTACCTTTACACCTTATCTCATCGGTGGCTGTGCCATCGATGCTACCGGCGCACCTTTGCCCGAGGAGACTGTCGCCGGCTGTCTTGCTGCGGATAGTGTGCTGCTTGGTGCTGTGGGCGGCCCCAAATGGGATACGCTCCCCGGCAATATCCGCCCGGAAAAGGCCCTGCTGGGCATCCGTGCTGCTATGGAGCTTTTCACCAACCTGCGCCCCGCACAGCTCTATCCCGCCTTGGCAGGGGATTGCCCCCTGCGTGCCGATATCGTGGCCAACGGCTTTGATATGGTCATCGTCCGCGAATTGACCGGCGGCATTTATTTTGGCGAGCGCGGCATGAGAGAGGGAAAATACGGCGAGGAGGCCTATGACACCGAGTGCTATAGTCGTATGGAGATCGAACGCATCGGTCGCGTGGCCTTTGAGACCGCGCGCAAGCGCAGCAAGCGCCTTTGCAGCATTGACAAGGCCAACGTGCTGGAATCCTCCCGTCTGTGGCGCAAGATCATGCACGAGCTGGCCGAGGAATATCCCGATGTCACCCTTTCCGATATGCTGGTGGATAATGCCGCAATGCAGCTGGTGCGCAACCCTGCCCAGTTTGACGTGATCGTAACCTCCAATATGTTCGGCGATATCCTGTCAGACGAGGCATCTCAGATTACCGGCTCCATCGGTATGCTGCCCTCTGCTTCTTTGGGCAGTAGCACCAAGGGATTGTATGAGCCTATTCACGGCTCTGCCCCCGATATTGCCGGCAAGCACATTGCCAATCCCATTGCTACCATTCTGTCCGCTGCTATGATGCTGCGATATTCCTTTGGTATGAGTGCCGAGGCCGATGCCATCACCCGTGCAGTGGATGAGGTGCTGGAGGCAGGCTGCCGTACGGCAGATCTGGCTCACGGTGCCCCCGCCCTGACCACCGAAGAAATGACCGATGCCATTCTGGCTCGTCTTTGAGGTGCGGTATGACACGTGAAGACATCAAAACACTGTCACGCTCGCTATCGGGGCTGGGTGTGTTTGCAGGACTTTTGAAAAAGCCGCTGTTCTCCCATTTTCTCACGATGACCGAGGCAAGGGAGGAGGGCGAGGCCCTTCGTGCCTTAGGCGCCTTGATCAGCGAGGTGTACGAAAAGGGTGGGAATTTCGCCGCCGCCGTGCGCCGCGCCGTGCTGGAAAACGAAAACGCTTACGTTCGTATGCGTGCGGGAAAAGGGAAGTGCGACCCTGCGATTGAGGTGGCGCTGATTCGCGAGCTGAAGATCCTTTCGGCCTTTGCCTCCCTTGCACCTGCCGATTTCGAGGCCTTTTTTGAAAACGCCCCCTATATTCCTCCCTTTGGCCATCAGAAGATCTCGCTGGCAGGAGAGTACGAGGAGCGTATGCAGGATATTAACAAGCATGGCTACGGCATTTTTGCCGCCAACGCCATGTTCCGCCTTTCCAACGATTCTCAAATCGAGCCAATTGCCTCTGCGGATAATGTCTCGCTGGAGTCCTTTATCGGTTATGAGGAGGAGCGTGGACAGGTGCTGGAAAACACCAAGGCCTTTTTGGAGGGGCGCCCTGCCGCCAACGTGTTGCTTTATGGTGATGCGGGCACAGGTAAATCCTCTACCGTTAAGGCGGTGACCAATCACTATTTTGAGCAGGGCCTGCGCCTGATCGAGGTCCGCAAGGATCAACTCTCTCTCTTACCCCTTGTCATGGGCAAGATCCGCAACAACCCCCTGCGCTTTATCATTTTTATTGATGACCTTTCCTTTAACAAAAGCGACGATTGCTTTAGTATGCTCAAGGCCGCGCTGGAAGGCTCTGCGGCTGCTAAGGCCGATAACGCGGTCATCTATGCCACCAGCAATCGCCGTCACATCGTGCGCGAGACCTTTTCTGACCGTGAGGGAGACGAGGTGCATCGCAACGACACCATGCAAGAGACGCTGTCTCTTTCCGAGCGCTTTGGCATGACGGTGCTGTTTGCCAGACCCAATAAGCAGCTGTATCTGGAGATCATTCGTGAGCTGGCCACCAAGCACAACATCCAAATGGAGACCTCGGAGCTGGAGCTGAAGGCCGAGGCCTTTGCGCTCAAGCGCGGCACGCGCTCCGCCCGTTGTGCCGAGCAATTTATTGAAAGTCTTATGTAATGCGGGAGAAAAAGAAATGCTGACGCTGGATAATGTATACCGTGCAAGCTATGTGTTAAAGGACGTGGTGCGCAAAACCGACGTGATCTACGCCCCCAAGCTCTGCCCGGGAGTTGAGCTGTATCTCAAAACCGAAAATCTGCAGGTGACCGGCTCCTTTAAGGTGCGCGGCGCCTACTACAAAATGTCTAAGCTGACAGATGCCGAAAAGGAGCGTGGCGTGATTGCCTGCTCGGCCGGCAATCACGCACAGGGCGTGGCGCTTGGCGCACAGAAAAACGGTATCAAGGCCGTGATCTGCTTGCCGGCCGGTGCCCCCATCTCCAAGGTGGAGGCCACCAAGAGCTACGGCGCTGAGGTTTGTTTGGTGGAGGGCGTTTATGACGATGCCTATCGCCGCGCGCTGGAGCTGCGCGACGAAAAGGGCTACACCTTCATTCACCCCTTTAACGATGAGGATGTGATCGCAGGCCAGGGAACCATTGCGCTGGAGCTGACCGAGCAGCTTTCCAATATTGACGTGGTGTTGGTGCCCGTTGGTGGTGGTGGATTGATCTCCGGCGTGGCCTATACCTTAAAGACCCTGAATCCCAATGTCAAGGTTTACGGTGTGCAGGCCACCGGCGCTCCCTCTATGGCCAATTCCATCCACAACGGAACGATCGAAACGCTGCCCTCGGTTTCGACCATTGCCGACGGCATCGCTGTCAAGCAGCCCGGCGATCTGACCTACGAGCTTTGCAGCAAATACGTGGATGATGTCGTGACCGTCAGCGACGACGAGATCTCCGCTGCCATTCTTGCCTTGATGGAGCAGCATAAGCTGGTCACTGAGGGTGCCGGCGCTGTAGCCGTGGCTGCCGCTATGTTCGGAAAGGTGGATTTGAAGGGCAAAAAGACCGTTTGTCTTTGCTCGGGCGGTAATATCGACGTGACCATTCTGTCCCGCGTGATCCAGCGCGGTCTGCTGATGTCCGGCCGTACCTGCCAGCTTACCATCGAGCTGATGGATAAGCCCGGCCAGCTCATGGCCGTGGCCAGTGTCATTGCAGAGCGCGGCGGCAACGTGATCGAGGTCCATCACGAACATTCTCGCGGTGGCTCTGATGTCAATGGCTGCTATCTGCGCGTTACGATGGAGACTCGAAACTTTGAACATATCAACGAGATCCGCAAGGCCTTGGCCGAAAACGGACTCCACGTGATCGAATAAGGAGAATATCATGTCTGAACTGAAAAAAGTTGCAACCGAAAAGGCGCCAGCCGCCATCGGTCCTTACTCACAAGCCATCATCTGCGGCGACCTGGTGTTCACCTCGGGGCAGATCGGCATCGACCCCACCTGCGGTGAGATCACCGGCAAGACCATTGAACAGCAGACTGAGCAGGTCATGCAGAATTTGCAGGCCGTTTTGGCCGAGGCTGGCACCTCTATGGAACAGGCTGTTAAGACCACCTGTTTCCTTGCTGATATTGCCGATTTTGCCGCCTTTAACGGCATCTATGGCAAATACTTCACCTCTAAGCCCGCACGCAGCTGTGTGGCCGCAAAAGCACTCCCCAAGGGCGCACTGGTAGAGGTTGAGGTCATCGCCAAGCTGTAACGCGTTTTCAATACCGTTACCTCATTTTTTCGCCCACAGGGCGGATTTCGAAAGGATAAAATCCATGTCTGCAAAAAATATTGATTGGTCAAGCCTTGGCTTTGGCTATGTGAAAACCGATTGGCGTTATGTCGCCAATTATAAGGATGGAAAGTGGGATGAGGGCACTCTCACCCAAGACAACACCATCACAATGAGCGAGTGCGCCGGCGTATTGCAGTATGCTCAGACCTGCTTTGAGGGTCTTAAGGCCTATACCACCAAGGATGGCAAGATCGTGTGCTTCCGTCCCGATCTCAATGCCGAGCGCATGATTGAATCCTGCGAGCGGCTCATTATGCCCGCCCTTCCCAAGGAACGCTTTTTGGAGGCGGTTCGCCAGGTGGTCTCCGCCAATAAGGAGTGGATCCCTCCCTACGGCTCCGGCGCATCCCTGTACCTGCGTCCCTTTATGTTCGGCTATGACTCCGTCATTGGCGTCAAGCCCGCAAACGAGTATCAGTTCCGCATTTTCGCCACACCCGTCGGCCCCTATTTCAAGGGTGGTGTCAGACCTTTGACGGTACGTATCAGCGATTTTGACCGCGCCGCTCCCCGTGGCACCGGTCACGTTAAGGCGGGTCTCAACTATGCCATGAGCTTGTATGCCATCACCGATGCCCACGAAAAGGGCTTTGACGAGAATATTTACCCCGACTCGGCTACCCGTACCTATATCGAGGAGACCGGCGGCGCTAACATCATTTTTGTCACCAAGGACGGAACGGTGGTTACTCCCAAGTCCGATACCATTCTGCCTTCCATCACTCGCCGCTCGCTCATGTATGTGGCTGAGCACATCCTGGGTCTTAAGGTTGAGCAGCGCAAGGTTCGTGTGGACGAGCTGGCCGATTTTGTTGAGTGTGGTCTGTGTGGCACTGCCGCTGTGATCTCTCCTGTCGGCAAGATCGTGGATCACGGCAAAGAGATCGTATACGGCATGGAGGGCATGGGCCCCGTGATTCAAAAGCTTTATAACACGCTTCGTGGCATCCAAATGGGTGAGGTGGAAGCCCCCGAGGGCTGGATCTACGAAATCTGACTTTGAAAATTTGCGCAATGCGTCGTTGCTCCACACAACCAACCTCGGCGTATACAAATACGCCTTCGGCTGGTTGCTTACGGTGCGCCTCGCCTTGCGCAAATTTTCTTTGTCAGATGGCAAGGGGAAGGCGCAATGCGTCGTTGCTCCGCACAACCAACCTCGGCGTATACAAATACGCCTTCGGCTGGTTGCTTACGGTGCGCCTCGCTTTGCGCAAATTTTCTTTGTTATGTATGTGTATATATGAAGGACTTTTCGCTCGCAACATGGCACCATTTTGTAGGGGGCGACGTCCTCGACGCCCCGCATCCACGACAAGCCGGATATATTTTAATATTTAAAAAAGAAAATGCAAATATTATTGCAAAACCTCTTGACTTTAACGCTTTAACGTGTTAAAATGTCAGTAATTTCTAAAAAGGTGGTTCATTTATGGACGCATTGCATACGCCCGAGATCCTGCGGTTGTATCAAACCGTAGCGGATCTCAAAACAGAAGAGGATTGTGCAGCTTTTTTTGAAGACATCTGCACCATCAAAGAGCTGCAGGATATTGCGCAGCGCCTGGAGGTGGCCTTTATGCTGCACGCAGGCAAAAATTATCAAGAGATCTCTGCATTGACCGGCGCTTCTACGGCAACCATTAGCCGTGTAAAGAAATGCTTGGTCTACGGCAGCGGCGGCTATCGTGACGCGTTGCGCCGCGCGGAGGAAAGGGGAAAATCATGAACATTCAAGAGCCGGTTTTGAAAAATGATGAGAAGATCGTTTTTCGTCTGCGCGCGTTGTACCGATCTCTCGGCTATACGCAGTATAAAATGAGCAAATTTGAAGAATACGATCTGTATGCCGGCAACAAGGATTTTCTGGTTTCCGATAACGTTATTACCTTTACCGATACCAATGGGCGACTCATGGCCTTAAAGCCCGACGTCACACTTTCCATCATCAAAAACAGTCAGGATGGTCCCGGCGTGCAAAAGGTCTTTTACAGCGAGAACGTCTACCGTGTTTCCGGCAGCAGCCGCTCTTATCGCGAGATTATGCAGACCGGTCTGGAGTGCATGGGCAACATCGACGATTATGCTATTACCGAGGTGCTGATGCTGGCAGTCAAAAGCTTGGAGCGCATTTCTCCCGACTTTGTGCTGGATATTTCGCATTTGGATATCGTTGCCGCTGCCATTGACGCGCTTGGCGTAAATGAAACTCTGCGTGCCGCTTTGCTGGTGGCCGTGGGGGAAAAGAATCTGCACGGCATTGACGAACTGATGACCAAGGCAGGTCTTTCTGCCCAGCTGGCAGAGCCCCTACGCCGTCTTGTGACCTTGCAGGGGGCGCCCGACCGTGTGCTGCCCGCTTTGCACGGACTGGTGTCCGATGAAAAGGCGTTGCAGGCGGTGGAGCGATTGGAACGCATCATTCAAGCGCTGACTGCTTGGGGCTGCGGCGACAAGGTACGTATTGATTTTTCGGTGATCAATGATATGAATTACTACAATGGTATCGTGTTTAAGGGCTTTGTTAACGGCGTGCCTGCCGGTGTTCTGTCTGGTGGACAATACGATCGTCTGATGCGCAAAATGGGCAAGCGTGCCGATGCCATCGGTTTTGCCGTGTATCTGGATCTGTTAGAGCGCCTTTGCGAAGAAACGCCCTTGTTTGATGTGGATACCGTTTTGCTATACGACGAAACAACCGAGCTGCAAGCACTGACCAAAGCAGTAGAAACGCTTTCTGCTACAGGGGAAAGTGTCACAGCGCAGCGCGTTGTGCCCCCCAAAATGCGATATCGGCGTTTGGTGCGGCTGACGAAGGGGGAGGTGGAGATCCTTGAAGAGCATGCTTAATGTAGCGCTGCCCAAGGGCAGACTTGGCGAAAAGGTCTATGCGATGTTTGAGGCCGCCGGCTTTGCATGCCCCTCCATCAAAGAGAACAGTCGCAAGCTCATTTTTGAAAACGAGGAGGTCGGCGTTCGCTACTTCTGGGTCAAGCCCTCGGATGTTGCCATCTATGTAGAGCGCGGCGCTGCCGACATTGGCGTGGCCGGCAAGGATATCTTGCTGGAATACGAGCCCGATGTGTACGAGCTGTTTGATCTTGGTATTGGCATTTGCCGCATGGCCGTTGCTGCCAAGAACGACTTTCGCGACGATCCCCAACGTACCCTGCGTGTCGCCACCAAATTTTCCAATATTGCGCGCAGTTTTTATGCCTCCAAAGGGCGAGATATCGACATCATTCATTTAAACGGCTCCATTGAGATCGCTCCTATTCTGGGGCTTTCTGATGTGATCGTAGATATTGTGGAGACCGGCACCACCCTAAAGGAAAACGATCTTTCCGTGCAAGAAACCATCGTGCCTATCAGCGCACGACTCATTGCCAACAAGGCAAGCTATAAATTCAAAAGTGAACCCATTGAAGCCATTTTGCAAAGCCTTGCAGCAATGGCAAAGGAGCAAAAATGATTAGAATTCTCAAATACGGCGAGGTGGAAAATACCGATATCTTCGCCCGTGTTGTTCCAACCGTAAATACCGAGGCGATCGTTGCCGATATCATTGCCAATGTCAGGGCAAGGGGCGATGCAGCGCTGTACGAGTACTGCGAAAAATTTGACAAGGTACAGTTGGATAGCCTTGCCGTTAGTGAGGCCGAAATTGACGAGGCCTTTGCTGCCGTCCCGTCCGAGTTTCTGCGCATCCTGCGTCTTGCCGCCGACAATATTCGTCTCTTTCACGAAAAACAAAAACGCAATAGCTTTATTGTGAACGAGCAAGAGGGCGTTGTTATGGGGCAAAAGATCACTCCTGTCGACCGCGCCGGCCTTTACGTACCCGGCGGCACGGCGGCCTATCCCTCTACGGTTTTAATGGATGCCATTCCTGCCAAAATCGCAGGCGTGCCTCAGGTGGTCATGGTCAGCCCTCCCGGCAAGGACGGCAAGATCCCTGCCGTGATCCTGGCTGCGGCCAAGATCGCAGGGGTGGATCGCATTTTTAAGCTGGGCGGAGCCCAAGCGATCGCCGCCTTGGCTTACGGCACCGAAAGTGTGCCCAAGGTGGATAAGATCGTTGGCCCCGGCAACGCCTTTGTGGCAGAGGCCAAAAAGCAGGTGTTTGGCGCCGTTTCCATTGATATGATCGCCGGCCCCAGCGAGATTTTGGTTTTAGCCGACGGCACGGCAAATCCCCGACACGTGGCTGCAGATCTTCTTTCGCAGGCCGAGCACGACAAACTGGCCAGCGCGGTGCTGGTGACCGACTCTGAAGTGTTGGCTGTGGCCGTTCAACAGGAGATCGAGACACAGCTGTCGCTTTTGGAACGCGAGGAAATCGCCCGTGCATCCATTGACCAAAATGGCAAAATCATCGTGGCCCCGGATCTGCAAAAGGGAATTGAGATCGCCAACGAGATCGCTCCCGAGCATTTGGAGCTTTGTGTTGACAATCCCTTTGACTATCTGGATCAGATCCGCCACGCCGGTTCGATCTTTATGGGTAAAAATTGCCCCGAGGCTCTGGGCGACTATCTGGCAGGCCCCAATCATACCCTACCTACCAGCGGAACGGCAAAGTTCTCCAGCCCCTTGTCGGTGGATGACTTTGTCAAGAAAACCCAATATACCTATTTCACAAAAGAGGCTCTTTCCAAGGTGGCAGAGGATGTGGCCTATTTTGCTCGCAAGGAGGGGCTGACGGCGCACGCGCGTAGCGCTACCGTCCGTTTTGAGGAGGAAGAGAAATGAGCCGTTTTTTTAGCGAAAAGTTCGCATCCTTGATTCCGTACACGCCCGGCGAGCAGCCCCGTGAACGCAAGTTTATCAAGCTCAATACCAATGAATCTCCCTTCTCGCCTTCCCCAAAGGCCATTCGTTCTGCCGCTGAGGCAGCGGGCCGTCTGCAGTTGTATTCCGACCCCACTTGCAAGGTCTTGGCCGAAAAAGTGGCAGAACGGTACGATATTTCGCCGGATGAGGTGATTTTGACCAACGGATCGGATGAGGTGCTGAATTTTGCCTTTATGGCCTATTGCGACAAGGACCATCCTGCCGCATTTGCGGATATCACGTATGGCTTTTATAAGGTGTTTGCACAGTTACACAACATTCCCTATACCGAGGTCCCTTTGCGCGCGGATTTTTCTGTGGGCGTAGAGGATTATATTGGCATTCACAAGACCATCTTCATTGCCAATCCCAACGCCCCCACGGGCAAGACCATTTCCCCCGGCGATGTGGAACGTATTCTGCAAAGCAATCCCGACAATGTGGTGATTATCGACGAGGCGTATGTGGATTTCGGCGCTGAAAGCTGCGTGCCCTTGATTAAAAAATATGACAACTTGCTGGTGACACAAACCTTTTCCAAATCACGTTCCATGGCTGGTGCCCGTTTGGGCTTTGGCATTGGTTGTGCCAAGCTGATTGCCGACCTGCATACGATCCGCTATTCCACCAATCCTTATAACGTGAACAGTATGACGATGGCGGCCGGCATCGGTGTGATGGAGGATGAAGCATACACGCGTAAAAACTGCCAAACGGTATGCGAAAATCGCGCATTTACTGCGGCAGAGCTAAAGAAAATGGGATTTGAAATGACCGATTCTATGGCCAATTTCATTTTTGCCAGGCATCCTGCCGTTGGGGGCGGAGTGCTTTATACCAAATTGAAGGAACGCGGCATTTTGGTGCGCCATTTTGAAAAGCCGCGCATTGAGGACTATAACCGCATCACCGTTGGCACACGTGACGAAATGAACGCTTTGCTTGGTGCTGTGCGGCAGATCCTGGAGGAAAACCTATGAGAAAAGCAGAAATCAATCGCTGCACCGCTGAGACACAGATCAGCCTTGCGCTGGAGCTGGATGGACAGGGAGAAGCAAAAATCAATACCGGTTGTGGATTTCTTGACCATATGCTGACATTGCTGGCCGGTCACGGCAAGCTGAATTTGAGCGTGGAATGCAAGGGTGACACACATGTGGACGATCACCACACCGTTGAGGATGTGGGCATTGCCCTTGGCCAAGCCCTTGCCAAGGCGCTGGGCGATAAAAAGGGTATCGTGCGTTACGGCACCATCACCCTTCCGATGGATGAAGCACTGATCACCTGTGCCTTGGATATTTCAGGACGTTGCGGCCTGTACGGCACGCTGAACATCCCTTCGCACAAGGTGGGGGGCTTTGACACCGAACTGGTGGAGGAGTTTTTCCTGGGCCTTACCCGTAATGCACAGATCACGCTTCATTTTGTGCAGCTGGCCGGCAGCAACTCTCACCACATCATCGAGGGCGCCTTTAAGGCCTTTGGCCGTGCCCTGCGCACCGCTGTGCGCATCGACCCCGAGCTTGCAGACCGCGTTCCCTCCACGAAAGGAGTCCTTTAATGGTCGCGATTATTGATTACGGTGTGGGAAATTTATTCTCACTCCGCTCCTCCTTTCTTTCCGTTGGAGTGGAAACCGTTGTGACCTCCGATCCTGCGGTCATCCGTGCGGCAGATCGCATCGTGCTACCGGGCGTCGGCGCCTTTGGTGATGCCGCCCAAAAGCTGCGACAATCGGGATTGGCGCAGGTCGTTGTGGAGCAAGCGCGGGCAGGCAAGCCCCTTCTTGGTATTTGCCTTGGTATGCAACTGCTTTTCGACAAGAGTTTGGAGTATGGCGAGCATCAAGGCCTTGGCTTGATAGCGGGCGAGGTGCGCCCCATTGCCGAGACGATCCCCAAAGGACTGAAGATTCCCCACATCGGTTGGAATGCTCTGCATTTTGGCGCGAACAAGCACCCGCTGTTCCGTTATCTGGAGGAGGGGGATTGTGTGTATTTTGTTCACTCCTTCTACGGTGCCAAATGCGCGGATTCTGTTATCGCTACTGCGGAATATGGCGCAGAGCTGACCGCTGCCGTGGCACATAAAAACGTATACGGTTGTCAATTTCACCCTGAAAAAAGCGGCGAGGTGGGTCTGAATATCCTGCGTGCTTTTTGCGAAAAGGAGGCTTGAATATGCATATTTTTCCTGCAATCGACCTCTTTGAGGGCAAGGCTGTGCGTTTGTATAAGGGCGACTATGGGCAGATGACCGTGTATAACGAGGATCCGCTGGCGGTGACGCGAGACTTCGCCACCGCAGGGGCGGAATTCCTCCACGTGGTAGATCTGGAAGGCGCGCGCAGCGGAGAAACTCCCAATCTGGAAACGGTTGAGAGGTTGGCTAAGGAATCCGGCTTGTTTGTAGAGGTTGGCGGCGGCATCCGCTCTATGGAGGTCGTGGACCGCTATCTTAGTGCCGGCGTGGGTCGTGTGATCCTTGGTACCGCCGCCGTCAATGATGAAGCGTTTTTGCGCGCCGCATTAGAGCGCTACGGCGCCCGTATTGCCGTGGGCGTTGACATCAAGGATGGCTATGTAGCCATCAAGGGGTGGACCGAAAAATCGGCCATACGTGCCCTTGATTTTTGTGACAAAATGGAGAAAATGGGGGTGCAGACCATCATTTGCACCGACATTTCCAAGGATGGCGCTATGCAGGGTGCAAACCACGCGTTGTACCAAACGCTGTCCCGTCAGTTCCGCATGCAGTTCATCGCCTCCGGTGGCGTTTCCTCCATGGAGGATGTGAAGCGCCTTGCACAAATGGACCTTTACGGCGCCATTATTGGAAAGGCCTATTACACCGGTGCCATTGATCTGCCAAAAGCGATCGAGGTGGCCAAATGATTACAAAACGTATTATTCCGTGCCTGGACGTCAAAAATGGCCGTGTGGTCAAGGGCGTGAATTTTGAGGGCCTCAATGATGTGTCTTCCCCCGTGGAGCTGGCACGCTATTATAGCCGGCACGGTGCTGATGAGCTTGTGTTTTACGATATCACTGCCTCGGTGGAGGGGAGGGCCCTTTTTACCGATATCCTGCGCGAGGTCGCTTCCACCATTTTTATTCCACTGACGGTTGGCGGTGGCATCAATACCTTGGAGGATTTTGACCGCGTACTGAAATGCGGCGCCGATAAGGTCAGCGTCAATTCCGGTGCTATACGAAATCCTTCATTAGTGGGAGAGGCCGCCAAACGCTATGGCGACCAATGCGTGGTGCTTTCGGTAGATGTCAAACGCGTTGATGGCGTGTTTCGCGTATTTGCCAAGGGTGGACGTGAGAACACCGGTATGGAAGCCATCGAATGGATCAAACGCTGCGTTGCCAATGGAGCTGGCGAGATTGTAGTCAACTCCATCGACACCGACGGCGTTAAGCAGGGCTTTGACCTTGAAATGCTGGAGGCGGTCTGTAACGCCGTCTCGGTTCCCGTGATTGCCTCGGGCGGTGCCGGATGCATGGATCATTTTACCCAGTTGTTTCAAGCACTCCCTGGCGTGGATGCGGGCCTTGCAGCCTCGATCTTCCACTTCGGCGAGGTGGAAATTTCCGATCTAAAAAATACACTTGCCGCGAATGGTATTCCAATGCGGCTGCGGTGAGAAGGAGTAAGAGTATGAAGCTGAATATCAATATAGAAGACTTGAAATTTGACGAAAAGGGCTTGGTTCCTGCCATTGTGGTGGATGCCATTACCAAGCGCGTGTTGACCTTGGCCTATATGAATCGTGAGAGCTTGCAGATCTCTTTGGAAAAGGAACTGACCTGCTTTTGGAGCCGCTCCCGTCAGCAACTGTGGCTCAAGGGTGAAACCAGCGGCAACGTACAACACATTGTTTCCATCACGGCCGATTGCGACAAGGATGCGCTTGTAGTGATGGTTGAGCCCGAGGGACCAGCTTGTCATTTGGGCACCACCTCCTGCTTTGAAAATGTCATCGCTGAAAGCGACGAGAGACACGAGTTCTCCTATGCCGGCCTGATGAAGCTGATCGAGGGACGTAAGACCGAAAAGAAAGAAGGCTCTTACACCACCTATCTGTTTGAAAAGGGTTTGGATAAGATTTTGAAAAAGGTTGGCGAGGAATGCACCGAGGTCATTATCGCCGGCAAAGCCGACGACAAGAAAGAAACCGTTTATGAGATCGCGGATCTTGCTTATCACGTGATGGTGCTGATGATCCAGATGGGCATCTCTCTGGAGGATATTCACAAGGAGCTGGCCTCCCGTCATGTGATCGACCATAAGGTTAAACAGGAAAAAATGACAAAATAAGCCTTGTGGCAATCAACGAAATACATTGCCATGATAAAAGGGTGGGTTCAACCAAAAACGGTTGAACTCACCCTTTTGATGTAATTTGATGGCCACACAGGCGAAAAAGGATCCTGTAACCTTAAAATGCGAAAAATGTAAAATAAAATATGGAAATATATAATAATGAAGTTGGAAAATATCAAAATAAAAATGGAAAATGTTCAAATGGAGGGTAGAAGATCGAAATTCACCGCGCTAAGGCGGGGTTATTTCCCCATAAAATCCAAAAGAGAGCAGCCGTGTCGGTTGCTCTCTTTTTTGTCAGATACCGATGATCTCGCCCACATCGCGCAGGATGTATTTGGGGCGGTAGGGGAAGCGTTCGATGTTTTCCATTGTGCTCACACCCGACAGAACCAGCACCGTATCCAGTTCACTTTCGATGCCGGCAATAATATCGGTGTCCATACGGTCACCGATGATGGCGGCATCCTCGCGGCGGCAGCCCAGCTTTTTCAGGGCGTGACGCATCATCAAGGGGTTTGGCTTGCCAATGTAATAGGCATTTTTGCCCGTGGTCATTTCAATGGGAGAGATCAGCGCGCGGCAGGCAGGGATGATCCCGTTTTCAGCCGGTGCGGTCAGGTCGGAGTTGGTACCGATCAGCTTGGCACCGTTCTGCACCATTTTCACGGCTTTCTCAATCTTTTCGTAGTTCAGCGAACGTGTCTCACCAAATACCACGTAGTCGGGATTAACATCATTCATCGAGAGGCCTGCCTCGTAAAGCGCATAGGTCAGCCCGGGTTCGCCGATCACATAAACCGAGCCGCCGGGGCACTGGCTTTCCAGAAACGAGGCGGTGGCCAGGGCGCTGGTGTAAAAATGATCCTCGCTGACCTTCAAACCCATGCGAGAAAGCTTCATCTCCAGCTCTCTGGGCGAGCGTTCGGAGCTGTTGGTCAAAAACAGAAATTTCTTGTTGTTGGAAAGCAGCCATTCCACAAATTCTGCCACGTGGGGAATGATGCGGTTGCCGTGATAGATCACACCGTCCATATCGCAGATAAAGGCTTGTTTGTCTTGCAGAGCTTTGACATCCGGGTTCATATTGCAATCTCCTTCCTTTTACTGCGTTTAGTATACGTTATGGATGTGAACAAAGTGTGAACGGCAAGAGAGCCTTTGCCATCAACTTCGCATTTTGCACCGTATATTACAAAGCCCGGCGAATTTATGTCGCTCCAACAAAAAAGACGACTAACTGTAGGGGCAGGCGTCCGCGACTGTCCGCGATATGTTATCAAGGCTGCAAGCAACCGGCTACATATTGGTCATCCGCGATGAGGGGGGGATTAGGCTAAAAATCAAAAATGAGCCCATCGCTGTGATTTTTTTGTCCAAACCCTTTACAAAATCTCCCCGATGTGTTAAAATGAGAGTGCGACACAACTGCATAATTGTCCAATTGGGTAGGTATTTTTACTTATGGTAAAAATGCATACTCTTTTTCGCCTACTCATTGGACGGAAGTTGTGTCGCAGCAATCGAGCTATGCGTTTTTCGGTGCGTAGCTTCGGCTGCGCACTTTTTTATATTTTAGGGAGAAAGAAAATGAACTTGTTATTGGGACTTTTGGTTACGGCTATTGTATATATGGCTATTCCTATGATTATGCTTTTAAGAAATCACGGCAAATTTGATAAGAAAAAAGCCAAGAAAATTGCACTTTGGAATTCTATTATTTTAGGAGCAATTTTTTTGATTATTACTGCTTCTATGGGCGTAGGCGCTTGGAGTGCTGCCCCTGCGGTCTTGTACTATTGGATAAATAGCGCTATTTTGACCGGTAAAGAGGTGTCTTATTCCAGTTGGAAGATTTTGATTAAGGCGATAAATTCTAATAAGAGAGATGAGGTTACTTGTCAAAAAGAAATCAGCAAAAATGAAAAGATTTATTTTCATTTGGAAGTGGTGGGCAAAAAATCCAAAACACTAACACGCATTCTTGTAGATTGCACGCTACCTAACGGTGAAATTGAGTTGGATGCATTTGACGGCGAGTGGAAAAACGGAGATTGCCTTGTATATCGTTGTGATCCCGAAATGTTTGGTGAAGAATTAGGAATGTTTAAATGCGAATTTCGTGACACCGATGGAAATTTTTTGGGTGAAGCATCGGTAAATATAATAGAATAATTGTGTCAAGGTTTTCGGGAAAGAAAAAGGAAAACCCCTTTTACAAAAGGGGTTTTCCTTTTTTGCGCTTTCTTATCGCATCAAATTAATACATTCCACCGCCTGCACCGGCCATTGCAGCGTTTGCTGCAGCCTCGGCTGCGGGATCCTTTTTGTCGGCAACAACGCTCTCGGTGGTGAGCACCACAGAAGCGATAGAAGCCGCGTTCTGCAGGGCACTGCGGGTCACCTTGGTGGGGTCCACGATGCCTGCGGCCATCATGTCGCAGTAGGTCTCGTTATAAGCGTCAAAGCCGTAGCCCACCTTGCCGCTGGTCATAATGGTATTGACAACCACGCCACCGTCAAAGCCTGCGTTCTCAGAGATCTGACGGACGGGCTCCTCCAGAGCCTTAACCACGATCTGTACACCGGTCTTTTCGTCACCCTCAACGGTGTCAATCAGTGCCTTGACCTCGGCAATCACGTTCAGATAAGCGGTGCCGCCGCCGGCAACAATGCCTTCTTCAACGGCCGCCTTGGTGGCGTTGAGTGCATCCTCAATGCGGAGCTTCTTCTCCTTCATTTCAGCCTCGGTTGCAGCGCCGACCTTGATCACGGCTACGCCGCCGGCCAGCTTGGCCAAACGCTCCTGCAGTTTCTCACGGTCGAAATCGGAGGTCGTGGTTTCAATAGCGTTGCGGATCTGACCAACGCGAGCCTTGATGTTCTCGCTCTGACCGGCACCGCCAACGATAATGGTGTTTTCCTTGTTGATCTTGACCTGACGAGCACGGCCCAACTGATGGATCTGGGTGTCCTTCAGCTCCAGACCAAGGTCGGCAGAGATCACCTCGCCACCGGTCAGGATGGCGATATCCTGCAGCATCTCCTTGCGGCGGTCGCCAAAGCCGGGAGCCTTAACGGCAACGCAGGTAAAGGTGCCGCGCAGCTTGTTGAGCACCAGAGTGGTGAGAGCCTCGCCCTCAACGTCCTCTGCAATGATGACCAGTTTGCGGCCGGCCTGCACGATCTGCTCCAACAGGGGAAGGATCTCCTGAATGTTAGAGATCTTCTTATCGGTGATCAGAAGCAGGGCGTCGTCGATAACGGCCTCCATCTTATCCATATCGGTTGCCATATAGGGGGAGAGATAGCCGCGGTCAAATTGCATACCCTCAACCACCTCAGAGTAGGTATCGGCGGACTTGGATTCCTCAACGGTGATAACGCCGTCGGCAGAAACCTTTTCCATTGCATCGGCAATCAGCTTGCCAATGGATTCGTCACCGGCAGAAATGGTGCCAACGCGGGCAATATCCTCGGTGCCGTTGACCTTTTTGGAATTGGCAACCAGGCACTCAACCGCCTTATCAACGGCCTTTTTCATGCCCTTGCGCAGTACCATGGGGTTGGCACCTGCGGTCACGTTTTTCATACCCTCGCGGATAAAGGCCTGTGCCAGCAGGGTAGCGGTGGTGGTACCGTCACCGGCAATGTCGTTGGTCTTGGTGGCAACCTCGCGGACAAGGCGTGCGCCCATATCCTCGGCAGCATCCTCCAGCTCGATCTCCTTAGCGATGGTCACACCGTCATTGGTGATCAGAGGAGCGCCGTATTTCTTGTCAAGCACCACGTTGCGACCCTTGGGGCCCAGCGTGATCTTAACGGTGTGTGCCCGCTTGTCCATGCCGCGGCACAGCGCGTTGCGCGCGTCAATGCCGTAAAGAATGTCT
>JAFTSB010000062.1 GCA_017461945.1 Clostridia bacterium
CGAAGTTGACATATCGACAGAAGAAAAAATAAGAGCAAGAATAGAAGGATTTTCTCCTTTTACTCTTGCTCTTTCTGTTTGTATAAGGGTTTGGGCTTAGCCCAATTTGCGTTTGACTAATCAAATGCGATGCTCGCACTTAGCAGAGTTTTCAAATTCTCCGTTAAGAACATCACGCCTTTGCAGTTGGCTCTTTTTTTACATAGCACTTTTCTTCAGCTTCAGATCCAGCCAAGTAAGGCCAAGGGTAAAGGCATCGTGCAGGCTATCCTTCTGACCGCTTTGCACGATATTGTTGGGATCCTTGGAATCCAAAATCTGGATCAGCACCTTGGAGGGCACCTTTTCGCCTGCTTCTTCTTTATAGGACATGATCTCAAGCACGAGCACATAAGGGTCGTTATTGAGGTCTCCATAAATAATAGTATTCTCCTCACGTACCAGAGGCTTGCCCTGATACTGCAGATACTCGCCTTCCACCTTTTTTCTGGTTTCTGCCATTGTTCTGCCTCCTTCACAAATTATCCTATATAGTATAGCACGCCCAAAGGCAAAAGTCAATGCTTTTGTGTCAAAACCTCACAAAGGGGCTTTGATCAGGCGCGGTTCAGATCAGCCAGCTCCTCGTCGGTCAGCGTCAGCTCCACGCCCCGCAGGTTATCCATAAAATGCTCCACGCGGGAGGAGGCAAACAGCGGGATCACGCGGGGGAAGCCCTCGCAACGGTGGAGATTGACCATCCAGCCCACCACCAAAGCCGAGGTGTTTACGCCCTTCTCACGGGCCATAGCACGCACCGCCTCCAGACGGTCACCCACAATATAATCAGCCGGGATGCGGTCGCTGACCTCATAGCCACCCTTGGCAAGGCAGGAATAGGCCACAAGGGGGATATCCTTTTCCTTTAAAAAGCGCAAGCGCTCGCGAGAAACGGCCTCGTTGAAGATATACTTGGGAGCCATATCGGCACGGGGGTGCAGATAGGTGAACTTCTGTTGCATAACAGTGTAGGGGGTCAACTTCTTCTCCTTGGCCAGCAAATTGGCCTCGGCAAAGCGCCAAGTGTCATAGTTGCTGCCACCCAAATGGCGCACCTTGCCCTTTTTCACCAGAGCGTGGAAGGTCTCCATCGTCTCCTCCATAGGGGTGCCCATATCATCGGTGTGGGCGTAGTAAAGATCCACGTAATCGGTGCCCAGCTTGCGCAGGGATTCGTCGATCCAATATTCGATCTGCTCTTTTTTCAGACCGGCGCCCTTGCCGTGGCGGTCAAAGCCCACCTTGGTGGCGATCACCACACGGTCGCGGCAGCCGCGATCACGGAGCCATTCGCCAAGCAAAGTTTCGCTCTCGTCACCGGTGCCAGCCCAATGGGCGTAGTTGTTGGAGGTGTCGATAAAGTTGCCACCCATATCCACATAGGCATCCAGCACGCGATAGGCATCCTCCTTGGAGGTGGTGGTGCCAAAATTCATCGCGCCCAGCGCTACGGGAGCGACCTCAAGTCCGTTGGAAAGCACAATTTTTTTCATACCGTATCTCACTTTCTGTTATTTTAAGCGTTCAATAATGTCATCCTGCAGATCCTTGCAGATGTCCACAAAAATACCGCTATAGCCGGTGACGCGCACCAGCAGATCGCGATGATCCTGTGGGTTCTTTTGGGCATCGATCATATCCTCCACCCGCGCAGTAGTGACCTGCGCGTGCAGGCCGCCCCGATTGAAATAGGTGGCCAGCATCGCCGCAAATACGGCGTGGCCCTCCTCACCCCGGAACTGCTTGAGGTCAATATCCAGATTCAGCGCGCCTGACAGCACACCGTCGCTGGGCAGCTGCAGCATGGCATTGAGCATCGCCGTGGTGCCATGGATGCAAGACCCGTTGGCAGGACGGCTGTTTTGCGAGAAGGAGGTATTGGCAAGACGACCGTTGACCGTGGCGCCCACCTGCATACCGATTTTCAAATGCCAGGTGTCGCTTTGCAGGCAAGGAGCCAGATACAGACCATATTTTTCAAGATAGGGTTTGCTTTTTTGAATGGTGATGGCCATTGCGCCCTCCGAAAGGCGCTTGACGTGGGCGTTGGAATGGGGGGTGTCGCTGCCGTATTTTTCAACACCGCGGCAAAGGGCAAGAATGTGGGGATATCCCTCAAAATTCGCATCCGTTGCCTCCAAAAGCTGACCAAGGGTGATCTTTTTTTGCAAAAAGACCAGCTGATCCAACACAATGAAGCAATCCACCGTGGAGCCAAACATATAGAAGGATTGGAACTCAAAATGGTATTTGGCGCCGGCGGAATGGCAGACGGCATTCTGCACCGAGGCGCGGTTAAAGCAATCGGTCAGAGTCAGTAGCTTAGCAGGACGGCGGCGGCGCACCTCCAGCTCGTGGGCAAGATGCTCCAGCTTGCGATCCAAAAACTCGCCCCACAGCTGAAAGAAGCGGTCATATACATCGTCGATGGTCAGATCCTTTTTATCCGCCAGCTCGTGCAGAATATCGCTCACCTGCATCGGCCAGCCGCCTTTTTTGCTGTAGCGCATATAAGGCACTTGTAGCTCTTTCTCCTCCTCCGGAGAGGTGAAGGTACCATATTTAGCCGAATTGGGGCCCAGCAGCATCCAGGAGCTGTTGGTACCAAGTCCCGGCCAGTTACAGCCAAAATGGATATAGCCGTGTATATCCTGCTCGGGAATCCCCATGCGTCCATAGGTGCGACGCACATTGTCATCGTTGTAATACATCAGCGAGGCGCTTTGCAGTGATTTTTCGGTCAGAACCTTCCACAGCTTGGGATGGCGCTGATCCAACCCCGGGGTGTAGCGCACCACCACAACGGGATTTTTGAAGGAAGGTACGATGCGTTCCGCCAGCAGCAGCGTCAGATCGTTGACGGCATCTGTCCCATTTTCATCCACGCCGGCCAACAGCAAATACTGGGGGGCATCAAAATTGCAAATGCGGTCAAAGGTGGTCGAGTTGCTGCTATCCCCCACCTGATGCTCTCCTCTGCCCATGATCAGATTGTGCTTGCAATAATAATCGGTGATAAGATCACCGGCTTGCTCGCGGGTAAGACGTCCGGCCTTCAGATCAGCGCAATAGAGGGGGTATAGGATCTGGTCCAGCCGTCCTAACGTCAGCGTAGGATTGGCGGTCACGTAAGCACAATCCACCAGCGTTACGATCCACAAAAGCTGCAACGCTGTGGCAAAATCATCGGGGGCGGCAGTGGCTGCTTTTTGCAGGCGGGCGGCCACCTCACCCATGCCTTGTGCGTCAGCGGCATCCGCATAGCGGAGCATAAAACGCGACAACGCATCGTAAATTTCAATGACACTTTCCAAAAAAACGCGCTGCTCCGGGTCGCTATGGGCCGCAAGGCTTTCCATGGCACGGGCACGCAAACCGGGCAAGCCAAAGCGCACCAGATCCTCCCAATCAAAGGAGCAATGACCCGAGGAAAACAGACTGTGACGTTTGGGGTGGTCGGGGTGCTTCAGAAAGGCTTGAAAGCGCGCCTCCTCATCGGGGGACAGCACACGATCCACGCACCGCCCGGCGATGAGGTCATAGGGCTGTAAGGGCGTGGAAACGCGAGAAAGCAGCGTGGAAAGCACATAGGCAAAGCGACGGGGCTGGGGCTGATCCAAACGGTCGGATTTGATCTCGTCCAAGATCATCACCCGTTCCACCGAGGTGGCAAGCATCGGCTTTTGGGTAAGAGCGCGTTTGGCCTCGTCCACGTGTAAGGTCATATCCACGGTTGGTCTCCTTTCTTATAAAATACTCATGGCAACAATGCCACAAAGGGCGATCAGCGAGCCGGCAATGCTGCGTCGCGTAGGGCGCTCACCAAAGAACAGCATCGCCGTCAGATTCACGGTGATCAGGCATCCACCCTTGATCACGGGATACAGGATCTGGGAGGACAGCAGATAATCGTTGGTGGCAACGGTTTGGAAGTAGTTGGCCGCAAACATGCAGATCGCCATGACCACAATATGGGGCATGGGCTTTTTGCAGGAGGAAAAAAGCTGACACGTAAACGCTTTTTTGCTGACATTTTCTTGCTTGCGGTATTGCAAAACTGCCAAGAGCGCAAAGCAAAGCAGAAGCGCTGCGGCGGCAAATACATACGTGTAGAAATGATAGACGGACTTGGGATATAAAACGTCGCCTGCCTTGGCTCCCACCTCGGTATAGTAGTGCTTATAAAGCTGCTGACAGAAGGAGGAAAGTCCATCTCCCAGGGCAGCCAGCAGCGCCAGGCAAAAGCCGCCAAAGCCATAACGCTTGCCGCCCTGCTTGCCGTACCCGGACAGAACCGCGGTGGCCAGCAGGATCAAACCAAAGCCCACCATCTTCAGGGGCAGGATCGCCTCGTTAAACAGAATAGCGCACAGAATGGCCGGCAAAATCGAGCCCACCGTTAAGGTCACATCCACGGTCACCAAGGGATTTTTTTGAATAGCCAGCAGCCAGCCCACCAAAAAGGCGGCGTTGGCCACACCCGAAAGCAGACAGATCAGCAGCATGCCGCCTTCCACCCGCAAATAGGGGGCCGCAGACTCCAAAAAGACAACGGCAAGGCCAATGAGAATGCAAAGCAGCATCCGCAACAAATTAAACAGCAGCGGATCCCCTGCGTTTGCGATGTAGGTGCTGGTCTTTTTGCCGCAGTAGCCTTTTATAGTCAGGCACAGCAGCGCGATCAAAACAAACAAATAAGCCATAAGGTCTCCTCCGTACCAGTAGGATCTCTCCCACATTATATATGGAAGCGCGGAAAATAACCATATATTTTTGAAACCAAAACTGGATTTTTGAAAACTAACTCTTGCAAACCTCCCTCACCTGTGCTATCATAAAGCAGAAAGGAAGGTGAAAAGCCATGCGTCGGATTTCCTTTGGCGAGCTTGCCCACACGGATGTTTTCTTTGGGTGCCCCGAGGTCTTTCCCGAATCCTGGGCCACCCGGCACAGCTTTTCGTTGTATCGGGACGCTCCCAGACCTTGTGCAGCACTGTTTTTTGTAAAAACCGATATACAGGTCAGCTTTTTTCCGCAAAACGGTTCCGCCGTCACCGCCACCAAGGGGGCGGTGGTCTATATTCCGACAGGGGTCTGTTACCATGTGGAGGTTCAGGGTGGGAGCGGTGGCACGATCGACACCTACACCGTCAACCATCGTTTGCTGGACGATCACGGTGAGGAGATTTTGTTGAATGATGCGATCACGGTGCTGTGCAAACGCGGCGAGGGGCGATTGGAGCTGTACTTTCAAAAACTGGATGAGACTGTACACCGCACCGCCGAGGGTACTGTAGAGGATCTGCTGGCGGCGCGCGCCGCCTTTTACGGCCTGCTTTCTGCCACAGTGGCCGCCGGTGCCGATCAAAATCAGTCCTATTACGCCATCCGGCAAGGAGTCGAGGCCTTGCGCCGCGACTGGAACCGCAACGAGCGTATTGAGGTCTATGCCGAGCTGTGCGGTGTGACCCCCGCCTATTTTTACCGCTGCTTTCGCAAATGGGCAGGCCAAAGCCCTGTGGAATATCGCAATGCATTGCGGCTCTCACACGCCGAGGCCATGCTGCGCAACACCGATATGCAGATCCGTGAGATCGCCGAGACCGTTGGATTTGAGGATCCTTTTTATTTCTGCCGCGTTTTTTCCAAGCAATTCGGACAATCACCAAGGCAGTATCGTCACAGCCCCGAAGGCTGACTGCCGATCAAAGCATCAAGGGTGGGCGCGTGGAAAGCGCTCCGGGCGCCATGCCCTTTTCCATACAAAGCGCATACAACCCATCTGCAACAGCGGCCAATCGGCGCGCGCGCACTGCGCACTCTCCCAAGGCAACGGCATCTGCCGGCTTGGTCACAACGGGGAGAGTGCGCGTTTTGCGTCCTGCGGCCAAGAAGGCGCGGCCGCGCTCATTGGCACCCAACAGCTTTACATAAGCAGGCGGTGCCTTCAGATCGGCGCGAGTTACCCCTGCCAGACCATAGAGAAGCGACCGACGGATTCTGCCGTCGGTATATTTTTTGGTAGCGGCCAGGTGGCAAAGACTGTCATAGTCCCAGGCTTCCCACGCGGCGCGGATCAACCGTTCTCCAAGACCGCCGCTACATTCCGCCGCGGAGGAAACGCTCTCGGACGTGGCACCGCGCAGATATGCCAGCATAGCACCTCCCAAACGGCGAATATCGGCAATGCCCCATTGCGCCACGGCATCGTGCCATATCTGGCGGACTTCGATGGGCAAATTATCGCAAATATCCGCACCCGTTTGCAGTTTTTGACGCAAGGCGGTGGCCGAAGGGAGGGCTTGCTCGGCATCGGTATCATGGTATCCGGCCCCCTGACGCAAAACGGGATAGATGGAAAGGCAGCTGCCGCCCTTATGCACCGCACGGGCGTATTCCAGTGCCAAAATGTCATTGGGAGAAATGCGCGCCTCCCCCAGCGCTTCAAAATAGGCGGCCGCGTCCCCTTTGTTTTTGGCACCGTTTGCCACCTTTTCGGCAAAATCGGGTGTCAACGTACGGGCGGCGGTCTCCAGCAAAGCAGGAGCATTCGCGCTCTCACTGCCAAAGGCAATGGTGTCAACGCCAAGCCCGGTCAGGACACGCACGCCGGCGGTGGCAAAATGGCGTGCAGAGCCTGCCGCATAGGGAAATGGAAGCTCCACCACCAGGTCGGCACCACACGCAAGCGCCATAGCGGCACGCTCGCTAGGAGGAATCACGGCTGCCTCGCCCCGTTGGGTGAAAGGACCGCTCATAACGCAGACCACGGTCTCAGCCCCTCGCACTGCATTCAGCAGGTAACGGTGCCCCCCGTGAAAGGGATTGTATTCGCAAATGATACCAACGTGCTTCATGGTTCCTCTTTCTGATTTTTTGGAAAATCCTTATTTTGTATTGAAATACTGATCTTTTTGTGTTATACTGTGTGGTGGTAATCTACTAACGAAACATTTCAGGAGGTCTACTATGAAAATTCTGGTCGTAAACGCCGGCTCCAGCTCTTTGAAGTATCAGGTGCTTGAGCCCGAAACCGGTACACTGTTTGCTAAGGGTATTTGCGAGAGCATCGGCAATACCGAAGCCTCGATGATCACCCATCAGCAGGTGGTCAAGGACATCAAGATCAAGGATCAGCACTACCCCATGGAAAACCATGCCGTTGCCCTGAAGCTGGTTGTAGAAAAGCTGCTGGACAAGGAGCTTGGCTGTATTGAGAGCATGGACGAGATCGAGGCAGTCGGTCACCGCGTGGTGCACGGCGGCGCCTTTTTCTCCGAGTCGATGCTGCTGACCGACGAGGTTCTGGAAAAGCTGAAGCTTTGCCACGATTTCGCTCCCCTTCACACCCCCGCCCACATCCAGGGCATTCAGGGCTGCCTTGCCGTTATGCCCGACAAGCCCCAGGTGCTGGTATTTGACACCGCCTTCCATCAGAGCATGGCTCCCGAGGCTTACACCTACGCCCTGCCCTATGAGCTTTACGAGAAATACGGCGTTCGCCGTTATGGTGCACACGGCACCTCCCACCGCTTTGTTGCCGGTGAAATGTGCAAGATCCTTGGCCGCACCGAGGGCACTAAGATCGTCACCTGCCACATTGGTAACGGCTCCTCCATTTCCGCGGTAAAGGACGGCAAGGTCATGGATACCTCCATGGGCTTTACTCCCCTTGCAGGCGTAGAAATGGGCACCCGTTGCGGCGATATCGACCCCGCATTGGTCCCCTATATGATGGAAAAGCTGAACCTGAGCGGCGCTGAGGTCAACAATCTGATGAACAAGAAATCCGGTTTCCTTGGCATTTCCGGCTTCTCCTCTGACTCTCGCGATCTGGAGAACGCCATTGCAAACGGCCCCTCCGACCCTCATTACGAGCGCGCTAATTTGGCTGTGAACATTCTCAAGTTCCAGCTGAAGAAGTACATCGGTGCTTACTCTGCCATTATGAACGGTCTGGATGCCGTGGTCTTTACGGCCGGTATCGGTGAGAACAACCCCCACCTGCGCGAGATCGTATGCGAGGATATGGAGTACTTTGGCATCAAGATCAATAAGGAGCTTAACGCCAAGACCCTGCGTCAGCCCAACATCGTCAAGCTTTCCACCGACGATTCGAAGGTTGCCGTTTACCTGATCCCCACCAACGAGGAGCTGGTTATCGCAAGAGACACCGCTGCCATCGTTTCTGCAGCAAAGTAATTTGCTTTATTAAGTATAACACAACGCGGCACTTTTCGCAAGTGCCGCGTTTGCTGTATGTGCTTTTTGATAAAATTACTCTCGATTTTCCCTGCTTTTCTTTAAAAACCGTAAGATTGTGTTAAAATCGTCCCAAGATGTGATAGACTCCGCCCCCATAAAGTGTTATAATAAAGAAAAGCGAATGTAAGCAGAAAAGAGGTAGCACATGAAAACCAAAGCCACTTTTAATCCCGTTACCCGCACCGCAATGCCCACGGCAAATCTGACTGTTGACTTTACCAACCCCACAGGCGACGCCATTCGCGCCCTGCACGGTATGAACTCCGGGCCCTGCAACACCTCCTTTGTATACGATGCCAGAGCGCAATTTGTAGAAGCCGGTATCCCGGTGGTGCGTTTGCACGATATTGAATATCCTTATGGATCGGGCGAATACGTGGACATCCCCTGCCTGTTCAAAAACGTTGATGCCGACGAAAACGACCCCACCAATTACAACTTTGCCCTCACCGATGAATACATCCGTCAATCGCTATCCGTTGGTGCAAAAATCATCTACCGTTTGGGTGTTTCCATCGAGCACTCCCCCATCAAGCTTTATACATATCCCCCCAAGGATTATGGCAAATGGGCCCGCATTTGCGAGCATATTATCCGCCACTATAACGAAGGCTGGGCAGACGGTCACCATTGGAATATCGAGTATTGGGAGATCTGGAACGAATCGGATGCAGAATCCACCAAAACCTGGGCAGGCACCCAACAGCAATTCATAGATTTTTATACCGTTGTGGCCAGCCACCTGAAAAAGTGCTTTCCTGCACAAAAGATCGGCGGCTGTGGCTTTACCAGCTCACACCCTCAAAACGTAGCGCATTTTTTGACAAATATTGCAAAAAATCGTGTACCGTTAGACTTTTTTTCGTTCCACACCTATTCTGCGACCCCCGACCGCCCCGTGGAGCTTTGGCAGCACTTTCGTTCTTTGTTGCGTGAAAACGGCTACGCCGATGCCGAGATCCTGCTGGACGAATGGAACTATATGGGCAGTTGGGATACCATCAATCAGCCCTTGTATTACCCGGCTATGAAGGACCACCGCGGTGCCGCCTATTATGCCGCGATGCTGTGCGCGATGCAGCGCGATACCGACATTGCCATCGCCACTTATTTTGAGGCTGCCCCCAGCAAGGAATTCTGCGGCATTTTTAACGTAAAGGAAATGCGTGTCAGCATCCGCAACGGCGCCACGATGGAGCCCACCAAGGGCTTTTATGCCTTTAAATGCTTCGATTCCCTTTACCGTATGGGCAGTGAGGTGGCCGTACAAGGTGAAGCCGCCGGTTTGCAGGCCATTGCAGCCACGGGTGCATGTGGCAGCGGCGTGCTGATCGCCAATCAGGAAATTGAGCCGGTTTCGCTGACTCTTGCACTTTCGGGCGTTAAAACCGATTTGGTGGTTCGTTTGACCGACCCCCTGCGCACGAATGAGATCATACACTCCGTCTTGGCCGAAAAATCCAATACCGTTACGCTGATTTTGCCTGCACAGTCCTTTGTCTATGTGGGAACAGATCTGCCCGATCCTGTGCCCGCCTATGACAAGCATTGCTTCTATGGCGTTTCTTCCGCCGCACCGGCAGAGCAGATCAACGACATTTTTGAATAAGCCTTTGGTGGGAGTTGGAAAGGACTCCCACCATCTTTTTTATAAAAAGTCGCTCTCCCCCCTTGAAATCAAAGAAGAAAGGCGGTATAATATTTATGTATGTAAATTTTTCTTTTGAAAGGATCTGAAAATATGGCAAAGCTTGCATCTCTTTCTAACTTTTCCGGTGTTCAGGGCCCCGTTGTCACCATTGTAATGGATGGCGTGGGCATCGCCCCCGACGGCCCCGGCAACGCAGTAAAAACCGCTTACACCCCCGTACTGGACCGTCTGATGGCCGAGTATCCCATGGTCAGCCTTCGCGCCCACGGCACTGCCGTTGGTCTGCCCTCCGATGACGATATGGGCAACTCCGAGGTAGGCCACAACGCCCTTGGCGCAGGCCAGGTATTTGCACAGGGTGCAAAGCTGGTCTCCAATTCCATCGAGTCGGGCAAAATGTTCGAAAGTGCCACCTGGCGCGAGCTGATCGGCGGCGTAAAGGCCTCCGGCGGCACTCTGCACTTTTTGGGTCTTTTCTCCGACGGCAACGTGCACTCTCATATCGACCACCTGAAGGCCATGCTGGTGCAGGCCAAGAAGGAGGGCGTTGCAACGGTTCGTATTCATACGCTGATTGATGGCCGTGACGTTGGCGAGACCTCGGCTCTGGATTATATTGAACCCTTTGAGGCCTTTATTGCCGACTTGCGCGATGCCAGCTTTGACATTGCCATTGCTAGCGGCGGTGGCCGTATGAAGATCACCATGGACCGTTATGAAGCGGATTGGAGCATGGTGGATCTGGGTTGGAAGACCCACGTTCTGGGCGAAGGCCGCCAGTTTGCATCTGCTGCCGAGGCGGTTACCACCTACCGTGCAGAGCTGGGCGTGATCGACCAGGATCTCCCCCCCTTTGTCATCGCCAAGGACGGCAAGCCCCTGGGCACCGTTGAGGACGGCGACAGCGTGATCTTCTACAATTTCCGCGGTGACCGTTCCATTGAGATCTCCAAGGCCTTTGACGGTGGCGAGGACTTCAATAAGTTTGATCGCGTTCGCGTTCCCAAGGTCATTTACGCCGGTATGCTGGAGTACGACGGCGACCTTCACATCCCCAGCAAGTATTTGGTTGCTCCCCCCGAGATCACCAATACCATGGGCGAATATCTGGCCGACACCGGTGTTTCGCAGCTGGCCATTTCCGAGACCCAGAAATACGGCCACGTCACCTATTTCTGGAACGGCAACAAGTCCGGCAAGTTCTCCGAGCAGCTGGAGACCTATATTGAGGTTCCCTCTGACGTGGTCCCCTTTGAGCAGCGCCCCTGGATGAAGTGCGCCGAGATCACCGACAAGCTGATCGAGTGCCTGGAATCCGGCAAGTACAAGTATCTGCGCGTCAACTTCCCCAACGGTGACATGGTGGGGCATACCGGCTCGCTTGCCGCTACTCGTTGTTCGATGGAGGCCCTTGACCTGCAGCTGGGCAGATTGCTGCCCGTAATCGACCGTCTTGGCGGCGCGGCATTGATCACCGCCGACCACGGCAACGCTGACGAAATGTATGAGGTGGACAAGAAGGGTGCCCCCAAGCAGGACAAGGCCGGCAACTACAAGGCCAAGACCAGCCACACCCTGAACAAGGTACCTTGCATTATTTATGACAACACCCCTGCCAAGAACGCCTATGCTATCAAGGCAGACGAGGGCAAGTTCGGCCTTTCCAACGTGGCCGCTACTATGGTCAACCTGATGGGCTACGCCGCACCCACTATGTGGGACGAGAGCATCATTGAGGTAAAGTAAACAGACACAGGCCGTAGCTCCTGTAAGGAGCTACGGCCATCTTTTGGGGAAGAGACACTGATATTCCAATTTTATCAGTAAATATTCCAAATTTTAAATTTGTTTTTTTAATTTATACAAATAGATCTTTTATATTTTGCTGAGCCAGTGTCAAAAAAGAGGCGTGGAGGTGGTTTTATGTGCAATCAAGGTCTTGATCGGGCAAAATGGATCTGGTGCAATGATAAGCCCGAAGCAGACGAATACGGTGAGTTCTACACTGCTTTTTGGTGGCAACAAGGCAAAGCCGAACTGCAGATCTCGGCAGACAGCGATTATGCCGTTTATCTGAACGGCAGCCTTTGCGCGTTCGGACAATATCACGATTTTCCCTATGACAAGGTGTACGACACGGTGGATGCAAGTCGCTTCTGCCGCGCGGGGCAAAACCATCTTGCCATTGTGGTGTGGCACTACGGTGATTCCAATATGTCTTACTATCCCGGGCGCGCCGCCCTTCTGTTTCAGCTTAACGGCAACAACGGTTGCCTGGTCGCCTCCGGGCACGAAACAAAGGCGCGGTTGAGCCGCACCTATCAAAGCCATCGCCGGCAAAAGATCACCTCCCAGTTGGGCTTTGGCTTTGCCTATGATGCCACCAAGGAGGATGGTTGGATGCTGGGCAATGGCCATGGCCTTGGCCATTGCACCCTGGTAGAACAGGATCTGCCGTTGCGTCCACGCCCCTGCAAAAAGCTGGAATTTGATCCCCCTCGTCAGGGCATACTCATAAAAAATACGGCCAAGCATACGGCTCTTTACGATCTGGGCGCCAATACCGTTGGCTTTCTGCGTGTAACAGCCATGTCTGCATCCGCGCAAGCGCTGACAATTTCCTATGGAGAGCATATTACAGACGGTAGCGTACGACGCATCATCGGCAAGCGCGATTTCAGCGTAGAAGTAACGGTAAGAAAAGGCGAGACCGTTTATCTTAACCCCTTCCGTCGGCTAGGCTGTCGCTATTTGGAGGTGGCAGGCACAGCCCCCTTGGACCATTTCCTTATTGAGGTGTTACCCACCTCTTATCCCGTGCGTGCGCTTCCGCATCCGGTCTTAACGCATAACGAGCAGGAGATCTATGACATCTGCGTCAACACGCTGCACCTTTGCATGCACGAGCATTATGAGGACTGCCCTTGGCGCGAGCAGGCGCTGTATTGCATGGACAGCCGCAACCAAATGCTGTGCGGCTACTACGCCTTTGGAGAGACCGCCTTTCCACGCGCCAATCTGGAGTTGATCTCCAAGGATGACCGCGCCGACGGCCTGCTGGCGATCTGCTCCCCCTCCGACACCGCCTTGTGCATCCCCTCTTTTTCGCTCCACTACTTCACCCAATGCGCAGAATATCTGCACCATTCCGGCGACGAAGCGTTTCTCCGTGAGATCTACCCAAAGCTGGAGCGGATCCTGCAGGTGTTCCTTGCACGACAGAATACGCAAGGCCTGGTGCCCCCCTTTGCCGGTGAGGGCTATTGGAACTTTTATGAATGGCGAAATGGTTTGGACGGACACAAAGCCCTCGACATTTCTGTGCCCGATCTCCCCTTAAATGCATTGCTTTCGCTGGCCTTGCAGCACATGAGCAAGATAGCGAGCCGGTTGGGCGTGACGAACGATTATGCAGGCAGGGCAAAGCAGCTGAATCGATCCATTTCAAATTATTTCTACGACAACAAAAGGAATTTGTTTTTCGATCGCCCAACGGCAAGCAAAACGTATAGCGTGCTGGGCAACGCTTTGGCCGTTTTGTGCGGCGCCGTTACCGGTGAAGCTGCTCGCATCCTTTGTGCAAGCGTGATCGATAACCCTCTGCTGACTCCCATCTCTCTTAGCATGCAATGCTTCTTGTACGATGCGCTGCTGCAGATGGATTTGGCAAAATATCGCCCCTACGTATTGCAAAAAATCGAACAAACCTACCGCCCGATGGTGGAGTTGGGGTTGGGTACCGTTTGGGAGACCGAGCAAGGTGAGAGCGACTTCAAAAACGCCGGCAGCCTTTGCCACGGCTGGAGCGCCATGCCGGTTTATTACTATCACAAGCTCAAATAAAACAACAAGGGGAGATATCCAAATGGATGTCTCCCCTTGACTTTGTCACATATGTCCGCCCTCGATCTCGGCAGTGTTTTTGCCATGGATCACAACGGTGCGATCCTCCGGCATATAAGCATCGGGAAAATGGATCATAATGTTATCATTTTCCAATACCGTTTGCAGTTTTTTGATGTCAACATTGGCCACAGCCGTCCTTTGACGAAGTGCCATACAAGCCGCATGAGCAGCCGCTTGACCCGTAAGAATGGCAGGTGGGATCACGCGCAGCAGATCCCAACCATAGCCGGTGCCGTCGGCAGAGCGACCGGCCACCAGCACGTTGGGATAGTCGCGTCGGCAAAGGGTGCGCAACGGCACCTCAAACAAATGATCACGATGCTCGAAGTCGTTGATGGCACAAATCGAATCCTCGAAATGCCGATAGGCATCCGACACCTTTAGCGAGTAGTCACCCCGAATGTGTGCCGTGGTGCGGAACTGGGGCATCAGCGGCAGCGTTGCGATTTCTCGCGAAAAGGGCGCAGAGGTCTTCAGTCCCTCCAGCATCACCTGTTGGTTGCGCAAGAGGTAATCGGTAACCTCCTCCGCCGTTAAACCGGACCATTGGGGCACATCCTCGGGCTGGTTGTCACCAAAGAGATTGATGCCGCCACCTTTTACGCTGACAAAGGCCTTGCGGATATCACCACTCTCGATGGCCGCTCTACAGCTTTCCAAAGTCACCAGGCGTCCATAATAGGTGTAGAAATTTTTACCTGCCACGGTGGGAATGCCACCACGGCGCAGCACATCGCAATCGCCCGTGGTATCAATCAGCATTTTGCAGCCATACAGTTCGGTCCCGGATTTGCTCTCGGTCACCACACCCCGGCAGAGATTGCCCTCCATTACAGGATCGCAGGCCATACAGTCAAGCAAAATATCCGCCCCGGAGGCCTTGATCTCCTCGTTTAACTGAAAGGCAAAAATGTATGGAGAAAACCGTTGGGTATACCGTTTTTCGGTGTATGCTTTGGGCTCGCCCTCCCGCCACTCCTCGGGGATGGTGGAAAAGCCGTGTTTGGCACTCATGCGCGCCCATTTCTCACAAAGGCCGAAAATGATCTGTTTGCCGCGGCCGTTGCACATCGGCACAAACAGATTGACAAGGCCAAGAGTCGCAAGACCACCCACGATATTGGATTTTTCCAACAGCAACACCGAGCAACCGGCATTGGCTGCCGTGACTGCTGCCGCTACGCCTGCCACGCCACCGCCGCAAACGATAATATCGTATTCTTTTTTCACCGTTAGTTTTTTTGTCAACGTGATCGTGTCCATTCCGCGCCTCCGTTATATCGTTACTGCCTTTATTGTAACAAGTTTTTGATAACGTGTCAAGATTTTTCAAAAAAATGCCGCAGGAGAGGTCTCCTGCGGCGTTTGAATTAAAGCGTTTCGGGATAGAACTTTTTACGGGCAAAATAGAGCTTATTCGCCTCGTTGAACAGCGTGTAGATCTCCTCCTCGTTGGTAAAGCTCCAAGGAGCGCCGAGAAAGCCCAGCAGGCGATCTTGATTCAATTTGTTCTTGCCATGACCAACGGTTTGAAGCAGATTGTTCGCCCGCGACCAAGTAGAGCCCGTGGGGATCTGCTCAAAGCCGTGTTGATCCAGCAGCTCGTAGCACTCAATGGCGCGGCGGCTGCTCGGACGATCAACGTTGCTGTAGTCCTTGAAATCGCCGTAGAACCAGTTGGACTGCACCACATCCTTGGACATATTCTTCAGGAACAGCTCCTCGTTCTTCCATACATAGTCCGACCAAATCCAGGGGCGTGCGCCGTGCTTTTCACACTCGTTGCAAAGGAAACGGAAATCGTGCCACCAAAGGTCCGTATTGCGCACGATGATCATTTCATATTTTTTCTGGAGATCCGAAACCTCCTCGTCACAGCCAAGGTGGAAGAAACGCGGATGGCCAAACACCTCGCAGACCTCGCGGATCACGTCGGCGCAAAACTGATAATAGGTGGGGGTGGAGACCATACGGCGGTACTGCTTCATCCAAGTGTCGTGACAGGTGGAGAAATTGAGCTTGGGGATAGGCTCGATGCCAAGCGCGCGCATCTCGTTCAGCTTTTTGCGCAGGAAGTCCTTATCCCATGCATTGGGCACCGAGATTTCGGGATGGCTCTCGTAGCGAATGCCGTCACCCACGTCGATCAACGCCAAATTGTATTTGCGCTCAGCCATAAATTGCACGGCCATATCCCACGCCTTTTCGGTGGTCTTCATATTCTCGCAGTACAACGGATCCAGATACCAACCGCGGGGCGGCGTGGTTTCGTCATCCCACATATGGTCGCCCAGATACATCATAATGCCCCAGATCATATCCTTTTTCATCTCTTTTCCTCCTTTTGGAAAACGGCATTTTGCCTTGCCCTCATTATAATACGGTCAAATAAAGAATGCAAGAGTTTTCTTGAAAAATTCCCCAAAAAACAAAAGGTGAGGCGACAACCCCACCTTTTGTTCAAAAAAGACGGTAACGTATGTTTGTTTTATGCGTTATAGCTTCCCTCGGTGTCGCTGACCACGCTCTCTACATTCTCCTTGCGGCGAGAGGTCTTGACATGCTCCATCAGATGGTCATAGAAGGCCTTTTCATCAAAGGGCAGCTCCACGGTGCGATTCTCCCAAGCGGAGAGATGCATCGCATTGGAGATCATCAGACCGTTGATGCCCTCACGGCCATCGGCCACCAGAGGCTCGCCACGCAGCACGGCGCCGGCAAAGGCATTGAGCACGCCCACGTGCTGGCTGTTCTCGCCCTCCAGCTCGAGGGTAATGATCTCGGCCTTGGGTTTGCCAAAAGCTTTGGTGCGGTTGGTCTTGGAATACTCACTCTCGGGCATTTCCAGCTTTTTGAGGATCAGAGTCTTGGCATCCTCGCAAAGCAGCGTGCCGCCATCGCAAACCACCTCAAAGCGGTTAGTGCCGGGGGTATCGCCCGTGGTGGTGATAAAGGTACCGGTTGCGCCGTTTTCGTATTCGGCATAAGCGGTAACGTCGTCCTCTACCTCAATGTCATGCCACTTGCCAAAATGCATATGAGCGTGGATCTTGGTAGGCATGCCACAGATCCATTGCCACAGATCCAGATTGTGGGGGCACTGATTGAGCAGCACACCGCCGCCCTCGCCGCTCCACGTTGCACGCCAAGCACCGGAGTCGTAATAATACTGGGGTCTGTACCAGTTGGTGATCAACCAGTTGGTACGCTTGATAGGGCCCAGTTCACCGCTTTGAATGATCTCGCGCATCTTGCGGAATACGGGATTGGTGCGCTGATTGAACATCATACCAAACACAAGCTCGGGATGCTTGTCAGCGGCCTCCATCATTTCCCGCACCTGCAGAGTGTAAACGCCGGCGGGCTTTTCACACATCACGTGCAGACCGCGCTCCAACGCCTCGATGGTGAGACGGGGATGATCGTAGTGGGGTACCGCCACGATCACAGCATCCACTACCTTGGCGTCCATCATTTTCTCAGCGCTTTCAAACAGCAACGGCTGGCTGACGGGAGCCTCGGGATGTTCGGCATTGAAGGCCTCGCACATCTCGCGACAAGCCTGCAGACGGGCAGGATCGATATCGGCCACAGCGGCCAGCTCAATTTCGGGGCATTTGCCATTCCAAATATTTTTGGTATGCGTGTTGCAACCGATATTACCAAAGCCAATGATGCCAATTTTCAGTTTTTTCATAACCGTATCTCCTTTTTTAGTCCGCAAAGCCCGCGGCGCGGATGAATTTCAAGCTTCTTTCCATGCAATCAAAGGGATCCTCGCCATAGGATTTATCCTGCTCGACAAAGGCGTACTCGATATCGCTTTCACGAACAGCGGCAAATACGCTTTCCCAGTTGATATTACCGTCACCAATGGCGGCCATACGCACCTTCTGATCCTCGGTGCTATAGGACATATCCTTGAAATGGATGCACTTGATGCGGCCGTTGAGCTTGCGCAACCAAGCGGCAGGATCTGCGCCACCGGCCTGGACCCAGTAGGTATCTACAATAATACCGCACTGCTCCGCAGTAAAGTGCTCGCAAAGCGCGTCCATAAACAGCTTGCCGTTTGCCAGCTTGGCGAACTCTCTGTCATGATGATGATAGCCAAACTGCAAGCCCGCAGCCTTGATCTTTTCGATCACGGGCGTAAAGTTTTCCAACAGCTCGTTATAGATCTCGTCCAAGGGGCGACGGGGCTCCTCCTTCTGGAAAATGCCGGGGGCAGAGCCAATGCCAATGTAATGTGCGCCAAGGGTCTTGTGCGCCTCGATCACAGCATCGGTTTTTTCCATCAGCAGCTTGGGGGAGGTATGAGACAGGGGGGCAATCAGGCCCAGGCGATCCAGCACGCCCTTCAGCCAAAGGGGATCGCACTCGCAAACGCCCGACAGCTGCACGGCCTTATAGCCGATTTTCGCCACACGCTCTAAGCTTTTTTCCAAATCCTCAGGAGTCTTGCAAAACTCCCGAAGGGTGTACATTTGTGCACCGATAACAATTCCCATTTTACAGCTCCTCCAGCATTTTTTTCAAAGTATTGGTCGCAAAATCAAAGGCCTCGCGATTGTTGCTGAAATTCCAGCTTGCCACGGACTGGGTCACATCATCCCCCTCCAGGGCGGCAAGACCCACAAACTTGGTCAGATGGGGCTCCAACGTCAGCACCTGGCAACCCTTGGCAAAGAAACGCTTCAAGTAGGCAGGCAGCTGGCCCTCTCCCTGGCCGGGAGGCACCACCTTTCCCTCCTTGTTGGCATCCTTGATATGACCGTAGTAGATGTAGGGCTCCAACAGCTCCCACGCCTCGACCGTATCCTGGCCGCACTGCACGAAGTTGGCAGGGTCAAAAACGCCCTTCAGCTCCGGCACGGCCTGATGGATCTCCAGGCAGCGAGAGGCAATATCGCCGTAAATGCCCTTTTCGTTTTCGTGGCACAGCACCACGCCGCTGCCCTTGGCCATCTCCACAAAGCGAGAAAGGCGCTCCATGACCTCATCGCGGTACTCGGCCTTGCCGTCGGTGCCATAAAAGCTGAAAAGACGGATGGCGTGGGCGCCGGTAATGTCGGCGGTCTCCAGCAAACGCTTGAATTGCTCTTTTTCAAAATCAAAGGGGTCGGTAATGGGGGTCTTGCCTGCCGGCGAGCCCAGTGACCACACTTGAATGCCGGCGGCCTTCAGCTCGGCTGCGGCGGCCTTTGCTTCGGCCGTGGTGAGCTTGGCCACATTGACGCCGTTGACCCCTCGCATTTCCAGATATGCAATGCCGTTTTCCTGCATCGCACGGATCTGACCCGAAAGGGCCTTATCCGCCTCGTCAGCAAAGGCGCAAAGCTTATAATTAACCATTGGTTTTCTCCTTTTTGTCGCAAAAATCGTAAAACGGTGTGAGGTTTACACGCCGGAGTAGGCAGAGAAGCCACCGTCCACGGGGATAACCACGCCGGTGACAAAGCCGGACTGTGCAGGATCGGTGAGGAAGTTAAGCGTGCCCAGCAGCTCCTCGGGCTTGCCAAAGCGCTTCATGGGTGTCGCGGCCAGGATCTTGCCCGTGCGAGGAGTGGGGGTGCCGTCCTCGTTAAAGAGCAGAGCGCGGTTCTGGTTGGTGGCAAAGAAGCCGGGAGCCATGGCGTTGACACGAACGCCGGCGGGGGCAAAATGAACAGCCAACCACTGGGTGAAATTGGAAATGCCGGCCTTTGCCGCAGAGTATGCAGGGATCTTAGTGAGAGGCGTGAAGGCGTTCATGGAGGAGATGTTCAGAATGGAGCATCCCTCGCGGCCGATCATATCCTTAACAAAAACCTGCGTGGGCAGCAGAGTACCCATAATGTTGAGATTGAACACAAACTCAAAGCCGGACTTATCCAGATTGAAGAAGGTGGCGATATCGTCGCGGGTCTCGTCGCCGGGCTCATAGGTCTCGTGAGCGGTGGTCGCACGGGGATTATTGCCGCCAGCACCGTTGATGAGAACCGAGCAAGGGCCAAGATCCTGCAGCACCTGGCTGTGGACCTCCTCCAGAACGGCCTTGTCCAGCACATTGGTGGCATACGCCTTGGCGGTGCCGCCTGCAGCGGTGATCTCCTCAGCCACCTTGGCAGCAGCCTCGGCGTTCAGATCCAGCAAAGCAACAGCCATTCCGTTCTTGGCCATTTCACGGGCAAAGGCAGAGCAAAGCACACCACCCGCACCGGTAATTACGCATACTTTTTTCATTGTTTCTTCCCTTTCATCATGTGTGGCAGTGCTTATTTGCTACCCTTATCAATGGCCTCCCACAGGCCGGAGAGGTAGGTGGCACCCAAAGCACGGTCATAAAGGCCGTAGCCGGGTCTGCCGTCCTCCCCCCAGATCATGCGACCGTGGTCGGGGCGGATATAACCGTCAAAGCCGCCCTTATGCAGGGCCTTCATAATGCCGTAAATATCCAGCGAGCCGAATTCCGTAGGATGAGGTGCCTCGTGGAACTGACGGTAGCCCGTGTGCTTGATATTACGGATGTGAGCAAAGTGGATGCGGTCTGCATACTTCTCTGCCATTTTCACCAGATCGTTGGCGGGATCCGCACCGAGAGAGCCGGTGCAGAAGGTGAGACCGTTCTCCTTTTGATCCACCAATTTCAAAAAGCGATCCAGATTTTTCTCGCAGGTGATGATGCGTGGCAGGCCGAAAATGCCCCAAGGCGGATCATCGGGGTGAATGGCCATGTTGACGCCGGCCTCGTGTGCCACAGGCACTACGGCCTCCAGGAAGGTCTTGAGGTTATCCCACAGCTTTTCCTCGGTCATATTCTCATACTGCTTCAGCAGATCGCGCAGGCCCTCTACGGTATAGCTCTCATCCCAGCCGGGGAGAGACAGACCGCCCTTGGCAGGGTTCATGGCCAGCACAGTGGCCTCATCATAAGCCAGGGAGTTGGAGCCGTCGGCGGCAGGGCGATGCAGCTCGCTACGCAGCCAGTCAAATACGGGCATAAAGTTATAGCAGATGCATTTGACACCAGCCTCGCCCAAACGGCGTACATTTTCACAATAGTTTTCGATCAGCGCGGGGGCTTTCTCGTTGCCCAGCTTAATATCCTCGGGCACGGGAACGCTTTCCACCACCTCAAACTCCAGACCGTGATCGGCAGCCGCCTTTTTCAGGGCAGCAATGCTCTCACGGCTCCAAACGCCGCCCGCAGGCACGTCATAGATCGCCGATACGATGGAACGCACCGTGGGGATCTGAGAAATGGCGGTGAGTGTGACGGGGTCATCCGCACCGTAGTAACGGAAGGTCATTTTCATACTATAATACCTACCTTTCCTTATCATTCTATGTTTTCATTATACAATATAAAATCAGCAATATTTTTGCAAATATTTCATTTTATATTGCAAATATCGCCAAGGAGTGCTATAATGTAATCAACAAAGTGACGGGAGGTGGATATCATAGAGCTTTTGCGGCATTACTGGGGCGAATGTATGGCCCATCACAGCATTGACGAGGTCCCCAATGAAGCAGATTTCCACCTGCACGCCCATCCCCATTGCGAAATTTTTTATTTCATTCGGGGCAACGGCTATTACACGGTGGAGGGCCGCGACTACCCTCTCGCGCCGGGCAACGTTTTATTGATGCGCGACGGCGAGATCCACAAGCTCCATATTGATGCGCGCACCCCATACGAACGGATGGCCATCCACTTTCCCTTGGACGAAATTTTGGGCAAGGACACCCCCTTTGCCGGTTTGCGCGCCCTGTTTTTGGATCGTGCCCCGGGCTGCAACAATCTCTATACGCCCAAATCGGCAGAGAGCGCCGCTTTTCTGGCAGCCTGCTTTTCGCGGATCTGCCGCCCTTGGGAAACCGTAGCGGAGTTTGCCCTATCGCTAACGGCTCACCTCCCCTCTCTGCTAACCGAGCTGTTGGAGACAAGCGAGCACGCCCCCCTGCCCGATCCGCTCCCCAAAAAGGAAAGCGACTCGGCATTGCCTGCCATTATTGACTATATCAATCGCCATCTGACCGAGATCAGCGGTCTTGCCGAGCTGGAGCAACAATTCTTTTTCAGCAAATCCACCCTGAACCGTCTGTTTTCCGAATCCACCGGCACCACCGTTTGGGAATACGTGGTGCTGAAGCGCCTGCACGCCGCACGGCGGATGCTGCTGGACGGAAAAAGTGCCGCCATTGCGGCGGCCGCCTGCGGATTTGGCGATTACTCCGCCTTTTATCGCCAGTATCGTCGCGTATTTGGCGAAAGCCCACGCAGGGAAAGAAAATCCACCAAATCCCTTGAAAAAAGTTGAAAAAAGTATTATCATTAGGTTATCATCAAACAGGAAGGTCCTATCATGAGCTTTAAAACCGAACTGCATTGTCACAGCGGCGTGGTCAGCGCCTGCGGTCATCTTTCCCCCGAGCGTCTTGTAGAGCGCTATACCGAGGCCGGCTATTCCACGCTGGTCATCACCGATCACTTAAGCCGCGACACCTTTAACTATGGCAACTACGGTGGCCACGACGATTGGAACGCCAAGGTGGATTTTTTCTTGCGCTCTCACGAGCTACTGGAGAAGGCCGCCGCTGGCAAGCTGCACATTCTGCAGGGCATGGAGGTGCGCATCAACAAGCACGCCGCCGCCGATTATCTGGTCTATGGTGTCACAGAGGAATTTCTCCGCTCTCACACCGACCTGCTGGCCTATCACTTTAAGGATTTTGCCGCCGCCGTGCGAGAGGCCGGGATGCTGTTGATTCAAGCCCATCCTTTCCGCAATCATATGGTCGTTACCGTTCCCGATCTATTGGACGGCATGGAGGTCTTTAACGGCACCCACACCCATTCCCCATTTCGCAATGAAATTGCCGCGCAGTGGGCTGATCATTATCATATGATCAAGACCTCCGGCTCGGATCTGCATTCGGAGGCCATGAGCATTTCGGGTGGTATTGAAACCGATATGCCCATTACCACCAACGAGCAGCTGCTGTCCGTTTTGCGCAGCGGCAATTATCGCCTGCTGCAGGATTACTCTCGCTTTACCGATAGTCTGGACAAATGACCACGGCCTATAAAACCGAGCTGCATTGCCATTGCCTGCCGGTCAGTGTTTGTGCCCACATCTCCCCTGAGGAGCAGGCGATGGCATACATCGCGGCAGGCTATACTACGGTAGTACTGACAAATCACCTCAGTGCCGCCACCTTTCACCCCTTTTATTACAAAGGCGCAGACGATTGGCAAAGCAAAATAGATCACTATCTGAGTGCCTACCGTCGCTTTTGCAGTGCGGCAGGTGACCGCCTACATGTGCTGCTTGGTGCAGAGATCTGCCCAGACCGCTACGGTGCCACCGACTTTTTGGTATATGGCATGACCGAGGAGTTCTTGCGCTCACACCCCGATCTGCTTGCCTGCAATATTGAGGAGCTTTCCGGATGGGTCCGCACCGCCGGCATGCGCATCTATCAGGCCCACCCCTTTCGTGACCGTATGGTGATCACAAGCCCCCACCATCTGGACGGCATCGAGGTCTACAACGCCCAGCGGCGCGAGTGCTCGCGCAACGACATGGCCGAGCTTTGGGCCAAACGCTTTCATCTCCCCGGCATTGCAGGCTCTGACAATCACCGCGATGCGGCTGATGCAGTTTCGGGCATTGAAACCGATGAAATCATCAAAAACAACGACACGTTGCTGAAAATTTTGGCCTCCGGTCAGTACCGTCTGATCCGTGGAGGCGAGCCCATGGAGGATGAGACATGAAAATCCTTTTCCTTGGAACTGGTGCTGCCGACTGACCCATTGAACGCTTTGCTGAATTCCCCAAATTCCGTCACTTTACCAGCAGTCTGGTGAACGGCACATTACTGATCGATCCGGGCCCCCATATTTTTCACTATATCGAGCGCAACGCCTGCCTGAAGCACTTGACCGAGGCCTTGGGCAAGGATGCTGCCAGCGCTATCCCCTTCCATGAGCTGCAGGCCGGGGATAAGGTGCAGATCAGCACTTATGAGGTGGTGACCCTCCCCGCCACCACTCCATCGCTGTGCCCAACGAGCGTCCCTTTCATTACTCGATCTTCGATGGTAACAAGCGCGTGTTTTACGGCATGGAAATCACGGTTTAAAACAAATAACAAAAAATCCTGCACCGTGTGCAGGATTTTTTGTTTTATTTCAGCGAATACACTTCAATGGTATGATCGGCGCCGGAAGGCTTTGCCGCCACCACAAAGGTAAGATCTCCGGCAGCGGAAATGCCACAGATGCCATAGATGGATCGGGGACTGATCTCGGCCATGAGCTTGATCTGACGATCCTGGCCGGTGATCATATCATAAGCACGCAGACTGTTGTGCGTGCTGTAGATCAGCTCGTTGCAATAAATGGCAAGACCGGAATAGCAATCCACATAGTATTGATTGGAATCGGGCACGCGCCATACGGCCTCGATTGCAAACAGATGCGACATCACCGCAGGATCGGTACCGCTGTATACAGCACCGGTCAGCGTGGGATTTTGTGCATTGGCCTCGGATACCACACAATAGTAGGTATCGGCGCCCTTGACCATAGGCGAGCGCGCCAAGCGCCATGCGGCATTGTCATAGCGCGTGTCATCGGCAGAACGAGTGGTGGCCCAATCGCAATGCCAGTCGGGCTCCTCGGCGGTCTCGTGGATGCGGTCAGCATCAATGGCCATAATGCCCACATCACTTTGCAGGAAATAGGCATACGAGGTAAAGGAAGCATACGAGCCGGTATCGTCCCAGGTGACATCCACATGATACCAAGCACCGTCCAGCTCCACCAGGTTCCAGGCGTGATTCATGCGATTGCTGGTGACCGGAATGGACTGAATTCCCATTTCGTTGCAAACGGCGATCAACGCCAGCATATATGCTTGGCAAACACCGGTCTTTTCTTTGAAAAAAGTATGCGCATCGCGAATGGTATACGTGAAGTCATAGCAATAGTTTTGTACGAAATAATCGTGTACGTATAGGAGTTTATCGAAATCCGTGCCATCGGCGGGAGCCTTAGATACGATGCTTTCGATATAGCCTTCATACTCCTGCATCATCGCGGCAACCTGCTCGGCGGTGTGTGTGTACTGCGGCCGCAATTCCACAGCAACCTCGCCCAGCTGGGGGTCATTTCGCTTGGAATATCCAAAGGTCTTGTCAACAAAAAACAGATCGGGGTATTTGAAGCGGATGGCGGACACCAGCTTTTGCAGGCTATCGTGATCCAGCTTGTATTTTTCCAAATCGATCTCGGCTGCCTGTGTGCGCATCCCCTCATAGATCAGCGCCTCCAGCTCGGGGTCGATCTCGTCTGACAGATCGTAATCGGGATATTGTGCCCCTTCATCGGCGGGGCGACTTTGGGTGGAAACCAGATCCCCTGCCTCGATCTGAGAAAGGGTATCCAGCCGCCCGGCCGTATCCTGTATGAACTGTGTAAAGCCGGACAGGTCGGGAAAGGCATCGTTCCGCCACAAAGTTAAGGTAAAGAGCATGGCAATCAGCAATGTGCCGGCCACAGCTCGCAAAACGCTTTTCACGGCGTTCCTCCTTTCGCAAGCGGGGATGGGTTATTGAAAATCGGCCTCGGTAGCCTCCTCATCCTTGAGGATCTCGCGCAGCACGCTGGGGGCAACCTCACCGCCGTGACGGCCGCCGAGAATGCGGCGCATAGCGCCATTGGCCTCGCGGCATTCCTCCGGGTCAAACAACTCCTCGGCCGTATCCTTTTCGGCCTTGCGAGGCTTGGGATCGGTCAAAAGCAGATACCCTGCCACCCCTTCCAGGGCGGCCATAATACCGGAAGCAAGCAGTACGCGCTTTTTATGGCCTCCTACCGCAACAGCCGTGATCAGCGTGGTGCCGGCCGAAATCAGCATAGAAAATCCAATGGTCTCTTTTTGTCTGCGCGTCAGTTTCATAACGGATCTCCTTTATTCAGCGTTCATTTTCAGATAGGCATTGATAAAGCCGTCGATATCGCCGTCCATAACCGCACCAATGTTGCCGTTTTCAAAGCCGGTTCTGGTGTCCTTAGCCAGCGTATAAGGCATAAACACATAAGAACGAATCTGAGAGCCCCATTCGATGTTCACCTTGTTGCCCTGAATCTCCTCAATGGTATCCAAGCGCTCGCGCAGCTTGATTTCCATAAGCTTTGCCTTCAGCATTTTCAAGGCAGTCTCCTTGTTCTGGAGCTGGCTACGCTCGGTCTGGCAACCCACCACAATACCCGTGGGCTTGTGCAGGATGCGGATGGCCGAGTCGGTCTTGTTGATGTGCTGACCGCCGGCACCGCTGGAGCGGTGCGCCGTGATCTCCAGATCCTCATCGCGGAGCTCGACCTTATCCACGTCAGCAAACTCCGGCATCACCTCAATAGAGGCAAAGGAGGTCTGACGACGGCCTGCGGCATCAAAGGGGGAAACGCGCACCAGGCGATGCACGCCATTCTCGCTTTTCAAATAGCCATAGGCGTTGTTGCCTTCTACCATAATGGTGGCGCTTTTGATACCGGCCATATCGCCGTCCAGCCAATCCACCAGCTTGTATTTAAAATTGTGACGCTCTGCCCAACGGGTGATCATACGGTAAAGCATCTGGGCCCAGTCCTGCGCCTCGGTGCCGCCGGCACCGGGATGGAAGGAGACAATGGCGTTGCTGTGATCGTACTCGCCACACAGCAAAATCTCCATGCGCATGGTATCCTCAGCAGCGCGGATAGCCGCAAGCTCGCTCTCCACCTCCTCAACACAATCCTCGTCATCAGCCTCGATGGCGATCTCGGCCAGGGCGATGGCGTCCTCCAGGCGATTGCAGAGCGCCTCATATTCCTCAATGGTATCCTTGCTCTGCTTCAACTCCTGCAGAACCTTGGATGAATTTTCCTGATCGTTCCAGAATGCGGGGTCAGAGGTCTTCTGCTCCAGTTCCGCTACGCGACCCTTCAGAGCCTCAACGCGCAGGGCGCTGCCAAGGTCCTCTACCTTCTCGCGCATATCCACCAATTCGTGCTTTGCGTTTTCCAATGCGATGATCAAATTTTCCTCCCACCGCGATGTCGCGGCTTTATAAAACTATATTCTTTTATATTATACCATAAATGGGTAAGTATTGACAAGTAGGTAAATAAAAAAATATGCGCGGCCTGTACACGTACCTATCGGCAGTCTCTCCAAACGCAAAATCCGACCCTGCGGCGGGCCGCAGAGTCGGATCTGATACCATTATTCGGGGAAAACGTCATTGCCGGCAGGGTCGTTGCCGAAAATATCGGCAGCCGTATCCTCGTCGGGCTTGGGCTTGACATCGTCGGGGAGTTGGGTGTCGGGGGTCTCTCCGCCGTTAGTGCTACCATCTCCGTCACCGCCAGAGGGCGTGGTGTCACCTGCAGGCTCCTCGGTATCGGGCTGCTCGTCATCGGTGCAGCCGACAAAGGTCAGCGCGCAGATCAGCACGGCAAGAATGCAGAGCCAAAGTACAAATCGTTTCATGTAAACCTCCTGAAGAATTAAAAATCCGGATACGGTTGATAATTTTCGGTTAAAACTTGATGATTCTGGCGCGACGGACACCGCCAATGGCACTGATTTCGGAAAGGATATCTTCCCCTGCCTCGCCGGTGAGATCCAGCATCGTATAGGCATTTTCACCCTTGGACTGGTTCAACATATTTTCGATATTCAAGCCACGCTTGGCACAGGCACTGGTAATATTGGTCAGCACGGCGGGCACATTGGCGTGCAACACACAGATACGCACAGCAGCACCGCCAACAGGCATCGCGGCAGCGGGATAGTTCACGCTGTTGCGGATGTTGCCGGTTGCCAGATATTCCTTCAGCTGATCGGCGGCCATCACGGCGCAGTTATCCTCGGACTCCTCGGTAGAGGCACCCAGGTGCGGAATGGTAATGGCACCGGGGATCGCCACCGTTTCTTCGGTGGGAAAATCCACCACGTAAGCGCCCACCTTGCCACCTTCCATAGCAGCAGCAAGATCAGCACCGTTCACCAGCTCGGCACGGGCCAGGTTGATGATCTTAACGCCATCCTTCATTTGTGCAATGGTATCGGCACAGATCATATTTTTGGTGGTAGGCGTGGCAGGCACGTGAAGCGTGATATAATCGGCGGCTGCATAAACCTCATCATAGGTTTTGGCGTGTCGGATGCGGTGATCCAGATTCCAGGCACCGTCCACAGAAAGATAGGGGTCGCAGCCCACAACATTCATGCCAAGAGCGATGGCGGTATTGGCCACCATGCCGCCGATGGCACCAAGGCCGATGACGCCCAGCGTTTTGCCGGCGATCTCACAACCGGCAAACTGGGATTTCCCTGCCTCCACTTGCTTGGCAACGTCAGCGGTGCCGGCAAGGCTCTTTGCCCACTGGATGCCCTCCACTACGCGACGGGAGGCCAAAAGCAGCGCACAGATCGCAAGCTCCTTTACACCGTTGGCATTGGCACCGGGGGTGTTAAAGACCACAATACCCTCGGTAGCGCAGCGATCAACGGGAATGTTGTTGACGCCGGCACCGGCGCGGGCAATGGCCAAAAGCTCGGGGTTAAAGGTCATTTCATGCATTTTGGCGGAGCGCACCATAATACCCTCGGGAGCAGCCACCTCGGTGCCCACGTTGTAAAGGGCAGCGTCAAAACGATCGGTGCCCACCTTTGCAATTTTATTGAGCAGTTGAATGTTTTTCATAGGATATTCCTCTTATGCTTTGGGATGATTGGCGGCAAATTCCTTCATAAAGGCCACCAGCTTTTCTACACCCTCCATGGGCATAGCATTGTAGATCGAAGCGCGCATACCGCCAACCGAACGGTGGCCCTTCAGATTCTTCAGACCTGCCTGAGCGGCCTCGGAGGCAAATTTCTTATCCAGATCGGCATCGCCGGTGACAAAGGTCACATTCATCAAAGAACGGCTCTCCTTTTTCACGGGTGCAATGTAGTAATCCTGGCTATCCAGATAATCATAGAGCAATGCGGCCTTTTTCTCGTTATAAGCCTTTTTGGCGGCAAGACCACCGGTGGCCAGCAGATGCTCAAATACCAGCTTGGCGATATAAATGGTATAGGTGGGAGGGGTGTTATACATAGAGCCGTTCTCGGCCATGATCTTCCACTCCAGCATCGTGGGCATTTTGGGATCGGCATATTCCAGCAGATCCTCACGCACGATGACGATGGTCACACCGGCGGGGGCCACATTCTTCTGTGCGCCGGCATAGATCACGCCAAAGCGGCTGACATCCACCGGCTCAGACAAAATGCAGGAGGACATATCTGCCACCAGCGGAATATCGCCGGTATCCGGAATTTCGGGATATTTGGTGCCGTAAATGGTATTGTTGAAGCACACGTGTACATAGGCGGCGTCCTTGCGGATCATATCTCTTGTAAAGGCCGGAATGTGATCGAAATTATCCTCCTTGGAGGTGGCCACGCACTGCACGTCATAGCCCATCTTCTGGGCCTCCTTAAAGGCCTTGCCAGAGAACTGACCCGATACCACGTAATCGGCCTTGCCGGTACGTGCGATCAGGTTCATGGGAACGGCGGCGAACTGGGTAGAGGCGCCGCCCTGCAAGAACAAAACCTTATAGTTGTCGGGGATTTGCATCAGCTCGCGCAGCATACGCTCGGCATCGTTGATAATGGCCTCGTAATCGGGAGAACGGTGAGACATTTCCATCACGGACATACCGGACTCACCATAACACAGCAATTCGGACGCTGCTTTTTCCAGTACGGGAACAGGCAGCATAGAGGGGCCAGCCGAAAAATTGAATACTCTATTCATCATAACCTCCGAAATCCGACCGGGGTCGGTTGATCGCTCTTTATCACCCGCGCCACGGGGCATCGGGAATAAGATATATAGAAATATTATACGCGCGAAAGCTTTAGCCGTCAAGAGCTTTGCAAAAATTCGTTTATTTTTTAGTATAACGCCCCCACCCTTTTGCTATTTTTTGCATTTTCATACACAAAAAGGAATAAAAATGTAAAGGCACGGGCACCGCCGGTGCCCGTGCCCATGACCGTCATAGCCGGTCATTTTTTCTTTTTTGACATCCCACAGAGGTTATCTGGAGGCGGCAAGCTCACCCACCAGCACCAAGGCGCGGCGCAGCTCCAAAAGAGCCTCTTTGGCCTCGTCCCTTTCGTTCTCGGCAGCCTTAGCACGTGCCTCGGCATCCGCAGCGGAAAGCTCCAACTCCTTATTTTCGTTCTCCAGATCCGCAAGCAACGCCTCCAGCTCCAGCACGCGCTGCTCCTTTTCGGCCAGCTGCTCATCCAAAAGCTCGGCATTTACGCTCTCGCTTACCCCTTCCGATACCGCGCCGGCATCAAAGGTGGGATTATCAAACCAAGCCTCACCGGCCATCTTAACGCAGTCCTGCAAAACGGGATCCCATCCATAGGATTTGGTCTCGGTATAACCGCGGTACTGCTTGATAGCGGGGTTGGCCTTTACCTTTTCATACAGCACCCTTACATCTTCGCGGGTGCTGACCTTTTCCTGATAATTCAAGCCTTTCTCCTTTCTTATTCCAAATGTTCCCTGTCGGTGCTGTTCACCTGCTTGGAGAAGGCGATGTCCGCTTCGATCTGCTCGATCATAGCCGATTCGTCGAAGGAGCATCCCCGCTCCGCCACAAAAAGGCGCAGGCGTGACAGCACGTATTGCAGCTTTTCGGCGGCATCGTAATGCACCAGGCGCTCAGCCTCGCATTCGTATTCCCGTGCCGCCTCCAGAATAGCCAGCCAATCCTCGGCACTTTTGGTGCGCCCTGCCCGAAAGGACCGGCAAATATTATAGACCAATCCCAGCGCATTCACAAGCACGCCAAGGCAGATGCAGATCAGCTCCCAGTTCCGGTTTAACCACAAGATCACATTCATGTTATTTCCTCTCTTTCACCCGATGCCGTTATGGGTGAGGAAATATCATACGCTGTGGCGCAGGCTCTCGCTGGCGAATCGCTTGGCCTCCTGCTCCATGAGCTCGGCGGTGCGCAGATCCTGGATTTCGGATTGATCCAGCAGCAATGCAAATTTGCGACGGATGCGCGTCCATACGCCGCGGCGGATCACGCAGTTCTTGCCATTGATGGCCACATAAACGTCATCCTTATATTTTTCGTTATCCTTGAACAAGCGCACCTCTACGTATTCGTTGAGCCACGCCTCCTGCTCGCGCAGATGCTCGCGATAACGCTCGCGATCAAAGACCTGGTCAGCCTTTTCGCGGCAGCGCGCCTCCAGCATGCCGATCTTCTCCTCGTATGCGGCGCGCATTTCCTCCATCTCACGGCGCAGAGCCTTGAGACCTGTATTCTCTTTTCCTTCCATAACGGTTCGTCCTTTCTTGATTGACGGGGCGGCAAGCCGCCCCTTTTTTTGATTAGTTCAGGCTGCCGTCAAAGGAGGAGGCGGTCTCGATTCTGACCATAAATGCCTCTACCAGACGTGTTGCAGCCTTGGTGGCCTTCCAGCCCACGGTGGCGCGCTGGTTCAGCGGGTCTGCTGTGCCGGCAGAGCCCAGCTGCTTGACGATGTGCTGCAGGCCGCCACCGGCAAGCTCCGTGGTACCGTAGGCGTTATCACCCATGACCAACGTGGCGTAAACGTCACGGCCGGCAAGACCTGCCTCACCGGGGTAGATAACATCGTCCTCAGCCGACACGAGAACCTCGTTGCCAACACCGCCCTTTACCAGGTTGCGGTCAAAGTAGATGTACCACGAATCGTCAGCACCGCCGTAAGCACCTACGATAACAGCATACTGCCAGCTATCCTCCGACTTGTCGTGATACAGAATGGGGCGTCCGATCAATTCCTTGGGAACCGCGCCGAAGCCCTCACCGGAATCGCCCTCGGTCACCTGCATACGATACTTGGTACCGGTGCCAAAGCCCTCGCTGACGGCACCTACATTGCTCATGGCGGAGTAGGATTCGGGGAGACAGCGGAAGCTTCTGAAGCGATCCGTCAGATCTGCGGCGTGGAACACCTTGGCCTCGGTAGACTCCACAAAGCGCACGCCCTCCAGCATGCCGATCTCGCCCTCGTAAAGAGCCTTGGGATCGTTATACTGATGGGGATACTTCCAATTGGGGTCAGAGGTGAGATCATAGGCGCAATCGGGATGAATGATGCAGGCGTATGCGCCGTTGATCTTCTCTGCGTTCTGATTTTTCAGGGTACGCACGGCGCGCTTGATGCACTCCACGGTCAGATAGTGGTTGCCCTCCTCGGCGCCGCCCACCAGCAGGTAGCGGGCCGGAACGGCGTCCTCGCCGTACTGCACGTTGGTACCGCCGCACAGCACCTCACGGGTAATGGTATCCAGCGTACGGCCGGCCTGAGAGCCCAGCAGCTTGGTGGCCATTACCAGATTGTTATCAATGGCGGTCAGCAAAAGCAGGTCGGAAAACTCCACATAACCGCCATACTGGTGCAGCGTGGTTTCCACCACGCCCATGTTCAGCGTCTGCCCCGTGGGGGTCACGCCCTCGGAAAGAGCGCTGGTCAGCTTGGGCAGCGGATCATACTTGCGGAACTGAACGGTCTTGCCGCCATTCTGAGGGATGGTGTGCTTTTGGCCAAACTGATCGTGGATCAGGTTGGGCTCAGCATTGTCGATGAGAAAATCGGCATAATAGGTGCGCATTTCGGGGGAAAGTCCGCCCTCAGCGCTATAAGGGGTTACAGTACCCTTGTTGGCGTTGACAACGCCGGTGGTGGTACTGACAACATCATCTGCACCAAACAGGTGCAGATCAAAATTCATGTGCTTTTCTTTCATGTTTCTTTTCCTTTCTTTTGTGTGACAAAAGGATCAGAACCAGATGCGCTCTCCCTTGGCCGCACGGCGTGCCATATCGGCGCGTTGCTCGCGGGAAAGTGCCTGCACCGTGCCAAGGCCGGGGGATTCCCCCGTGGCGTGCAAAGCGCTTTCGGCAGGGCGGAGACCGCGGGCGCGGATCTGCGCCAGCAGCGCAGCCTCGGTTTCGGCACGTACTCGTGCCGTGGTCTCTCGCACAGCCTGCTCCAGATCGGCGCTGTCAAATGTGCGATCTGCGCAGCGTTGTACGGCCTGCGGCAGCTCCTCCGGGCGAACACCCAATATGCCTGCCACGTTCTCGATCAGGGATCTGGCGCGCTCCAGCTCCTCCTTTATGTCCTTTTGTTCCCGAAATCGGCGGTTAAAGGTCTCCTGAAAATACGCTGTGAACAGATCTTTATATTCTCCGTCCATCATCGCGCGGAACCGTTGCCGACGCGCTTCGGGTTGTTGGTCTGCTGTCTCCTCGGCGGCAGGAGCGCTGGTATTGCTTTCGCCCGATGTCTGTGGGGTGAGTTCAGACAGATCCTCGCATCCGTCGGCTTCGCCGAACAGATGCAGCCACCCCCAATAGATGTGTTGCATAGCTCCTCTTTTCGATGGTGCGAGTCGGTGGGGCGGATCGAACCAAATATCAAGTGTGTGCCGATTGCGTCCGTGCCCCCACCGGGCTCATGGATGTGGTTGACGTTCGATGACCAGATCCTCGGGGTATTGCTCGGCCATAGCGGCAAGACCGTTCATCACCAAAGCAAACCCCTGGTCCAATCCGTGGCAGGATAAAAAGACCTCCCCCGGCTGCATACTGTAGCGCACACGGTGGCAGTCCGGTGCCTGCAGCGCGTAAAAGATCAATGCCCCTGCCAGAGCGGAAACGCCGGTGCATACCGCCTCTCGTTCCGCCCCTGCCATGGCGTGTCCCGTCGCCAAAAAGCGGCAACGGTCACCGATTTTATCTGCAAAAATGCGGATCATCCCCGTGCTTCCTCGACTTTAGCGCGGCTGATCTGCAGCGCGGTTCCAAGAGGATCGGCATGAAGGTTCGCACCTGCTGTTCCACTCTCAGCCGACACGGCCCTTGCACGCGCTTCCCTTGTACGGGCAATCAGCTGAGCGCGCAGACGACCCGCGCCGGAGAAATCCATACAGGAAAGCAGCAGCGCCGCCTCCTCGGCGTTTTCGGGCTTGAAAACGCCCATATTGTACAGCTCTTTCACGGTTTCATTGTGAGAGAAACGGCTATACGGGTCCTTCTTTTCGGCACGTACGTCAATATCAAAAACGGGATGACGCAGGGCGCCCTCTTCGGTTGTGCCCCCGGAAAGACCGTTTGCCGAAAAGGTGATGAATTCCCGTTCACCGGTCTCGCCAATGATGCGGAAGCAGCGGGATTCCCGATAGAACTGTCGCATGCACTCGATCACCAGATGCACGATGCGAACGTAGGCACGGTAAGAGGCCGCCACCATATCACGCACCGTTTTGTTCCCTGCCTCTTGTAAGGCGGTAATGGCCGAGGCCGCCACCACACCGCCATCGGCACCGCCCTGCAGAAGATTGCGATTGGTCGTGGTTTCCTTCAGCTCGTCGATCTTGGCGCGCTTCAGCTCCAGCCAGAGATCGTTCAAGGGCTCTACCGTGATCTGACGCAAGCGCTCCTCGTCGATCTCGCCCTCCACCTGCACGATGGGACAAGTCAGATCGGTGAATTGCTCGGCATCCACGCCGGTGGAATTTTTGCAGAAAAACCGCACACGGGTCGCCCAATCCATGTATTCCAGCAGATTGCGATCCATACGGTCAATGTACAGCTGAGGATCGCGGGAAATGGCAATGAAGCCAAAGCCGACCGCCTCATCCTCGATGGGATACAGCACGTCCAGTACAAAGGGATACTGCCCATGCTCGTACCATCCATTCTCATATTCCTCCTCATTCTCACTGGCAAACAGCACCGCCTCGCCGGCAAACTTGCAATAGTGCAGCACCGTGCGCCCATCGGGCAGGCGCTTTTTGTAATACCAATCCACCACGGGAATGCGGTCGCCATCTCCTGCGGATAGCAGAGCGCCGGAGGTTTGTTCCAGCTTTTTGTTATCAAAGCGAGGATACATGGCACGCAAGGTGTCACCATCCACATAATCCACGTAATAGACCGAACGGGACTGCTGCAGATCCCGAATGTGGGGCTGCCAGAACAAGCGACGCAGATCCACACGGCAGACCTCGATGTCGCCAAGTCCGTTGTCGATCTCGTTGTTCCAAAGCACGCCATAGGCGCAAACGCCGTGCTTGAGCTTATACCACATATTATCGGAGTAGATCTCCTCAAAGCGATTGCGCTCCATCACCACGGGTAGAATGTGCGACAGCTGATCGGCCATTGGCTCGTCTCCCGGCTCCCGTGCAAGGCACGCAGCGGTGGGAATGTTTTCCATCATATCGGCATGCTTTTGCACAAGGGTGTTGAACAGCCACGCCGAGGTGGGGGCAAACCGCTCCCCTTCGGTGTTGGCATGCACCTTGGGGCAAACGCGCATCCGATAAAACTCTTCCTCTGCCGCCACTCTGGCTAAAAATTCTGCCTGGGCGCCCTGCCAGGAAATCAGCTCTCCCATTGCGGCCTTTACTTTGGCGGCATCGATGATGTTTTTCTTTCTCATATACTCTCCTTTTTTCACGTTTTTCGCAGAACGGTTGTGTGTTTTTCAACCTTCTCTTTGCTCTGCCCGAACCTGATAGGTGCGGATCGGGCGATCCAAGGGATCCCATACCGTCACCGCCGCGTGGGTCTTTTTCTCTGCCCCGCGCATGGGTATCAGCATACACAAGTAGCGGCTTTCATCGGCAATGTGATCCTCCAGATCCGAGTCCACGTCCTCCGGGTGCGTTCTGCTGTATTGCAGAGCCGGCACGGTGCGGATAAACTCCCTGCAGGTGCGAAAGATGTACAGCATCGGCACACCGGCCTTATCAAATTGCAATCGGTTATGCAGCTGCATCCAGCCTGCAACGCGGCGGTTATCACCGCGCTCGAAATACACCCCCAACCGTTCGCCCGTTTCGGCCACGGATTCCCCTCGGGAGGCATCCCAGATGGCCGGATCGGCCACACCGGTTATGCGACGGCCGCGCAGAAAGGGATGCTCCCGTTCCAGTCTGCCGATCTCCCGAAAGATCTCCTCGGGACTCCAGCGCACCCCCACGTTGGCCTCTCGCGGCGCGCAGCCGTAAAGCTCCAGGATGCGGTAAAGGCGGCCATCACCGTCCTTGGCCCACCAGCCCACCGAAAAGGGCTTGGCATAGCCAAAGTCGAAGGACCGGTAAACACGCCAGCTCTCGGGGGGCACGAAGGGATCGATCACATGAGTGTGCAAGCGATCGGCATAATGCTGGGGATCGTTGCAAAACTCCTCAAACACCTGTCCCTCGTATACGTTCCAATCTCCCAGCAAATGGGCGCGACGCTTATGCTCGGGCAGAGCCTCCAGCCGTTTCACATAATCCGGGTCCGCCTCCATCAGCACGCCGTTGTCGTAAACACCTGCCGGAATGAACAGATAGTCGTCGGGGTCTTCTCCCTCCCGAAAGCAACGATCCACAAACAGGCGCTTGATATAGGCGTGCCCTACGCCGCCCGGATTGCAGGTATAATAAATGCGTGGCAAAAATCCTTTTTTGGTCGTACGCAGGGCGGTAGAAATGAACACCATCCACTCCTCTTTCAGTTGCGTAGCTTCCTCAAAGCCGATCACATCGTATTCCGCTCCTTGGTATTGCAGCACATCGCTGTCGCTGTCGCAGTACCCCAACGTGAGACGTGAGCCGTTCGGAAAAACGAAGGTACGTTCTTCCTTTTTATATTCCGCATAGCCCAACAAGTCGGATTGCAACGGCAGGAGATGGTTTTCCCGCAGCTCCTGCAGGGTTCGGCGCAGCAGCAGCAACCGCAGCTTGGGATATCGCATTGCCAGCATGACCAGCTTGCGCCGCATGGCATAGGATTTACCGCCTCCACGGGCGCCGCCATAGGCTGTGTACCGTGCTGTTGAGCAAAAAAAGCGCTGTTGCTTGGGATTAGGCACCTCGCGGCGCAGCTTTTCAAAAATGGGAGCTTCGTTTTTCTTTTTCATCGACTCCACTCCTCCAGCACCCCTTCAAACAACACGGTCGTAGGGGGCGGCGCATCGGGCTCGGCACTTTGCGCCGCCGTAGCCTTGCCGCAGGCGCGATCCAGAATGCTTTCGGCTGCCTTCATCCGCAGCTCGGCTTTCTGGCTTTCGTCTCGCATCACCTCCACCAAAAAGCTGACCGCCTCCGGGGTGCGCTCAGTCAGAATACGCCGCATTTCCTCCACGGGGCCTTTGGCCGTATCAGGCCTTGACTTCCTCGAGGTCACGAAGCACCTCCTCATCCGACTCGGTAGCAAGGATCGCACTCTCTCTTGCACCGGGCATAAAGCGCAGGCGATAGCTGTCGCCCCCATCCTCCACCTCACAGTGCCATGTGCCCAACGCTGCACTGACGGCAGCCTTGGAGATCTCTACCACACGGTGTCCGTTGTCGTCCTGCTCTCCCATCGTGCTCATGGCGTAAAAAAGCAACGTATAAAGAATGTTGCTTTCTTCCTCGTGGCCGGCCACGCGTTTTTGCAGCTTTTCGATGTGACGATCGCGCCAGCCCAGCATATATCCCACACGCTTGGGGTCGCGACAAAGTAACTCGATCTGTTTTTCCTGAATGCTCATATTCTCTTTCCTTTCCTTGTTGGTATCAGCGATACCGTTCTGATTTCGGGACGCCCGGAACGCGGGGCGGTCGCGCCCGGTTCGTCGGTCGGTTCAAATGTTTCAATTTTAGGACGATTGCCCATAAAAAAGAAGTCATTTTCGCTGCGAATCGCCTTGCTATTTTTCACATATCGCAAATCCAACGGCTTCATTCGTCCTATTTGTGGAACGATGCCAGTATACACCATATCCCATTTCTTGTCAAGTCCTTCTCAAAAAAAGTTATGAATAAATTGTAAACTCGTCACATTTTTGTGACGGCCGCTTGACACTCTCTTCCAAAACTATTAAAATGGGAACAAGAAGAAAAACGAAAGGCGGTTTTACCGATATGACCGTATCTGAACGAATCCGTGCGCAAATGGAGCTGCGCGGTCTTTCCTATGGCGAGCTTGCCGCCGCCACGGGATTGGCCAAGTCGGCGGTTCACCGTTACGCCACAGGCGAGACCGGAAAGATCCCCACCGAGGCACTGGAAAAGCTGGCGCGGGCTCTGGGTGTGACCCCTGCCTATCTCACCGGATGGGAGGAGCGCCCCCATACCCTTGCCGCCCATTTTGAGGGCGAGGAATTTTCGGAGGATGAACTGCGCGAAATTGAGAACTTCGTGCGCTTTGTCAAATCCCGCCGTCGCTCACAGGGGTGATCGCAATGCCGAGCTATGATCGTTTATTGGATGAAGCGGCGGCACAGGGACTCACCGTGATCGAGCGTTATCCCTTTGCCTCCTCTCGCATCCGTGGTCTTTGCTGCGACGACACCATTGCCCTCTCGGCCCACATTGACACCGAGGCCGAGCGCCGTGTGGTGCTTGGCGAGGAGCTGACCCACGCCCTGCATTCGGCAGGTGATATTCTGGATGACCCCCGTATGGAACGGCGCGCACGTGAGCGGAATTTTGACCGCATGGTGGGACTTGCCGGCTTGGTCAGCGCCTATCTTTCCGGTTGCCGCGAGCTGTGGGAATTCGCCGAGAGTCTGAACGTTCCCGAAACCTTTCTGGCCGAGGTCATGGGCAATTATCGGGAGCGCTATGGCACTCATGTGACGGTGACCACACCCCAAGGAACCTTTGCACTTTCCTTTGATCCCCTGTTTCGGGTCAGACGCTTGGTGCGCTCCAAGCAGGGCGTACAGCACAAAAAATAAGGAGACGTATGATGAAAAAATATCTGATGGCCTTGGATCAAGGCACCACCAGCTCCCGCTGTGTGATCTTTGATAGCAAGGGGCAGACCATTGCCTCGGCCTCCAAGGAATTCACCCAATACTTCCCCCACGAGGGGTGGGTCGAGCACGATGCAAACGAGATCTGGGAAAGTCAGCTCTACTGTGCCCGTGAGGCCTTGAAGCGTGCCGCCCTTGCCCCGGAGGATATTGCCGCCATCGGCATCACCAACCAAAGAGAGACCACCATTGTGTGGGATAAAACCACCGGCGAGCCCATTTGCCCCGCCATTGTGTGGCAATGCCGCCGTACCGCCGCCGCGTGCGAGGCGCTGGTGGCCGATGGACTGGCGGAGACCATCCGCCAAAAGACCGGCCTTGCGGTCGACCCCTATTTTTCCGCCACCAAGCTCCAATGGATCCTGGATCACGTAGAAGGGGCGCGTCGACGCGCCGAGCGGGGCGAGCTGCTGTTCGGCACGGTGGATTGCTTTCTGATCTATCGCCTAACGGGCGGCCGCGTTCACGCCACGGATCCCTCCAACGCCGCGCGCACCATGCTGTTCAATATTCACGATATGGCGTGGGATGCCGACCTGTTAAAGCTGTTCCGCATTCCTGCCTGTATGCTGCCCGAGGTGCGCCCCTCCTGCGGTGTGTTCGGTTACACCGATCCCGCACTGCTGGGGGCATCCATTCCCGTGGCAGGCGTGGCCGGCGACCAGCAGGCGGCACTGTTTGGTCAATGCTGCTTTGAGCCTGGGGCGGTCAAAAATACATACGGCACCGGCGGCTTTTTGCTGATGAACACCGGCGACCGCGCCGTCGCCTCCGAGCACGGTCTGCTGACCACGGTTGGCTGGCAGATCGGCGATCAGGTCACCTATGTACTGGAGGGCTCGGTATTTGTGTGCGGCGCGGCTATCCAGTGGCTACGCGATGGCCTGGGGCTGCTTTCCACCGCTGCCGAAAGCGAGGCGGTTGCCTTGACTGTGCCCGACACGGGCAACGTATATTTCGTGCCTGCCCTCACCGGTCTTGGCACACCCTATTGGGATCCTTACGCCAGAGGCACTTTGGTTGGCATTACACGCGCCACCACCCGGGCGCACATCGTCCGCGCCACCCTGGAGGCTATGGCCTGGCAGACCGTTGACCTGCTGGAGGCTATGAAGCAGGATGCGGGCGTGACCATCCCTGCCCTGCGCGTGGACGGCGGTGCCAGCGCCAACAACCTGCTGCTGCAAATGCAAAGCGACTTCTCCGCCCTGCCCATCCTGCGCCCCGCCTGCATCGAAACCACCGCCCTTGGCGCCGCCAATCTGGCCGGTCTTGCGGTTGGCGTATTCCGCGATCTTGACGAGATCAAAGAAAACGTGGCCGTTGAGCGCACCTTTACCCCTGCCCTGCCCGAAGCCGAGCGTACCGCCCGCCTTGGTGATTGGCACCGCGCCGTGGAACGAGCGCTGAAGTGGGTGGAGGGTTGATATTCCGGAAACGGAGCACGCAAGGAGTATCGTTTGCTTCACAAAACGATCCGCATCGGATGCGAGTTTGTTTTTGCGTGGCAAATAACCGCTAAGGGAGAAAATCCGACTGTCCAAAGCAACGAACCCCCCCATTATTTTAATAAGCAAAACACAAGGAGAATCATAATGTTAAAAAGAGAAGACATTCGTATCCGTGACCCATTTATCATAACCGACAAGGAAAACGGCTGCTACTATATGTACGGCACCACCGACCTCCAGCCCGACACCCTTCGGGCAGGATGCACCTTTTCGGTGTATAAAACCAAGGACCTGGAGCATTTCAGCGACCCCAAGGTGATCTTTGACGGCAGCGCCATCGGCTTTTGGGCAGACAAGGACTATTGGGCGCCGGAGGTGCATTTTTACAACGGAAAATACTATTTGTTTGGCAGCTGCAAGGCTGACGACAAGTGCCGTGCCACCCACATTTTTGTGTCAAATACGCCGGACGGCACCTTTACGCCCCTGACCCAAGAGCCGCCTACACCCCGGGATTGGGAGTGCCTGGATGGCACCCTTTTGATTGAAAATAACGTACCGTATATGGTTTTTTGCCACGAATGGAAGCAGGTGGGCGACGGCGAGATGTGCGCGATCAGGCTCTCCGAGGATCTGACGCACGCTGTGGGTGAGCCCCTTTTGCTGTTCCGCGCCACGGAAAACGCTGACGTGGATTGCCTGAAGAACAGACCCGGCTGCTATGTCACCGACGGTCCCTATTTTTACCGCGAGAACGGCAAGCTGAAAATGATTTGGTCCAGCCACGGCCTTGGCCACTATCTGGTGCTGGAGGCCGAAAGCGACAGCCTGGCCGGCCCCTGGGTGCAAAAGCCCAGCAAGTTTGATTTTGACGGCGGCCACGCAATGCTGTTTGAAAGCCTTGAGGGCAAGCGTATGATCGCGCTTCACAGCCCCAACAAAACGGGACTTGAGCGTGCGATGTTTATGGAATACAATTAACAACGAAACGGAGCAACAGAATGGACACCTTGAAATTTGAAAATCTGGAGTATTTGGTGAATTACCCTGAAGATTACCAGGCAGGAAAACGCTATCCCGTGGTGCTGTTTTTGCACGGAGCCGGCACCCGCGGTGACGACATTGGCATTCTGGCCGGCAATCCGTTTATGAAAATGACGCAACGGTATGCGGAGTTCTCTTTTATCACGGTTGCGCCCCATTGCAAGCACGACACGTGGTTTGAATGCTTTGAAACGCTGATCCGCTTTGCAAAGGCTGTGGCTGCCGCTGATTTCACCGACCCCGAGCGCTTCTATCTGGTGGGCAACAGTATGGGCGGCTACGGCACCTGGCAGCTGGCCACCGCGATCCCGGAATACCTGGCCGCCATTATTCCCATTTGCGGCGGCGGTATGTATTGGAATGCCGGGCGCCTTGTCAACGTGCCCGTTTGGGCCTTTCACGGTGAGATCGACAACGTGGTCCGCCCTGAGGAATCGCAAAAAATGGTGGATGCCATCAATCAAAAGGGTGGCAATGCCAGGCTCACCCTTTACCCCAACACCAAGCACGATTCCTGGACACCCACCTATAACACCGCAGAGGTTTTTGAGTGGCTGTTTGCACAGCGCAATCAAAACGCCACCGCCCTTGTAGACCAATATTCCAACAGCAAAATTTACGGATAAAGTGCAAAAATAAGAAAACGGTATTGATTTTTTGAAAACTACAGTCTTGGAAAGGCATTAAAATGAACACAAAGCAGCTTGTAAAAACCACTCTTGCTGATGTGCTTTTCGCCGTGATCGCAGGTGTGATCGTAGGCACGGCATACCACTTTTTTCAAAACAGTAACGGCTTTGCCCCCGGTGGTGTCGGCGGTCTTGCCACCATCACCTATCACCTGTTGGCGGATAAGGTCAGCTGGTCGATCCTGATGGTCGCCTTTAATCTGCCCATCTTTATTCTGGTCAGCGCCATGATCAACCGCAAGCTGGGCGGCATTCTGATCCTCTATATGCTGGTGCAGTCCTTTATGCCCCAGCTTTACAATCTGATCGGCTTTCAACCCTATTGCCTTGCTAACAACGGTGGGGATTTCAACATCGTGTTTGCCTGCATTGCCACAGGCGTGATCTCGGGCTTTGGTTTTTCTCTGATGCTAAAGCGCTTTGGCGCCAGCGGCGGCACCTATGGTATTTCTGCCCTTCTGAAAAAAATGAAGCCCGATATGAACATCGCATACGTTTCCTTTATTATGGATGCCTGCGTGGTATTTGTGGCATTTTTCGTATACGGCATGAAGGTCACCCCTGTGATCTGCACTCTGCTCAACCTGTTTATCGCCAATGTGATCGTGGATCACGGTCTGAACGGCATCAAAAATGGCTACAAGTTTGAGATCATCACCGCCGACCCCAAGGGCCTTGCTGAGGAACTGATGACAAAGCTGCACCACGGCGTCACCGAAATGCAGGTGCACGGTATGTATTCCGACACCGATAAATATATGCTGGTTTGCATTATCAACAAGCGGCAGATCGGCGAGATGATGAAGATCCTGAAGGCACACCCCGATACCTTTGCCAGCTTTGTAAAGGTCAATGAGGTGTTCGGTAATTTCAAGAGACGTGTTTGATTTTTTAATACCATGCACCCCTTTTTATACTATGGAGGTATTATATGAAGCTGTATTTTGAGCAAGCGCAGGAGCTGCAGGAGGGCATTGCCCTTTTGGCCCCGGAGCTGCACATTTCCCTTTGCCCGGCAGCCGAGGCCGATGTGACCGTTACCGTAAAGAAAGAGCCAACTGCCATTTCGGCCGTCACGCTGAACGGCACCAAAGCCGAGATCACCTTTGGCGGCGGCAAGTCCCGCTTTTTCCGGGCGCTGGCGACGTTGACACAATGGCTGAAGGAGGGTATACAGAGCTGTTCTGTGACCGAAACGCCTCTGTTCTGCTCCAATGGTGCCATGGTCGATATGTCCCGTAACGCGGTCATGAATATAGAGACCGTGCAGCTGATGCTGCGCAAAATGGCGCTGATGGGTATGAATACCTTTATGCTGTATACCGAGGATACCTATGAGCTGGAGGAGTTCCCCTATTTTGGCTATATGCGTGGCCGATATACAAAGGAGGAGCTCCGCGAGTTGGATGCCTATGCACTTTCCCTTGGCATTGAACTGATTCCCTGCATTCAGACATTGGGACATCTTGCCACCGCTCTGCGCTGGGCAACCGCCTCCGGATACAAGGACACCGAGGATGTGCTGATGGTGGGGGCGGAAAAAACCTACACCCTGATCGACCAAATGTTGAAAACCGCAGCCGAGTGCTTTACCAGCCGTCGCATCCACATCGGCATGGATGAGACCCATTCCCTTGGCACAGGCAAGTATCTGGATCGGAAAGGCTATCGTGTGCGCTATGAAATCTTTTTAGAGCATCTGAACAAGGTGGCGGCGATGGCACAGTCCTATGGCTTTGCCCCTATGATGTGGAGCGATATGTTCTTCCGCATGTCGGCGGCCGGCATGGAGGGCTATAAGGATTACGATGTTCGAACCGTGCTAAAATCCGACATTGCAAAGGACATTCCCAAGGGTGTTCAAATGGTGTTTTGGGATTATTATAACGACAAGGAATCCTTTTACAGCACCAACATTGAAAAGCATCGCCAGCTGGGTGACAACACCATATTTGCCGGCGGCGTTTGGACCTGGAGCGGCCATTGCCCCCTGTATTCCCGCTCCCTTGCCTACACCCTGCCTGCGCTGGATGCCTGCAAAAAGCACGCCGTGCAGGAGGTGCTGGCTACCGTATGGCACAACGGTTCGGAGGCTTGCTTGATTATGGGTCTGGCCGGTCTTGCCTGGTATGCCGATTTTGACTACACCGGTCATTACGACGAGAATAGCGTTAAGCGCTGCTTTGCTGCCGCCGGCTGTGGCTCTTACGATGATTTTATGAAGGCCGAGCTCCCGGAGCATCCCGTGGACAGCGCCTTTTGCGCCACCCGCGTGCTGCTGTACAACGATCCTCTGATCGGCTTGACGGACAAACACGTAGCGGCGCTACCCGATACCAAGCGCTTTTATACCGATGCTTTGCAACAGCTGCAGGGCATTGGCAACGGCGCCTTTGGTCCTGCCTTTGAGACCGTTCGTCGCTTGACCGATCTTTTGATCAACAAGGCCGACTTTGGCGTGCGGCTAAAACACGCCTATGATGCAAAGGATCGGGAGGCACTGACCGCGCTGGCCGAGGAATGCCATACGGTATGCGACAAGATCGACGCCCTGCGCGCCGCTCATCGCCATGCTTGGATGACCTATTGCAAGCCCTTTGGCTGGGAGGTACACGATATCCGCTACGGTGGCCTGAAGGCACGGTTTGAAACGGCAAAAGATCGCATCCTTTCTTATCTTGCCGGTGAAATTTCGGAAATTGAGGAGCTGACCGCCGAGCGTTTGCGTTATGACGGTGCCGGCGAGGGAGCAGATCCCATTACCCAGGGCTTTCGTTGGTATCGCTACCGCGCCCTTTCCACCCCGGGTATTCTATAATGATGCAGGGCGCGCTTGAGAACCGCCACTTGGCGGACAAAACGGGCAAGACCTCCCATATGGTCTTCATTCCTCGCTTTGATCTTTGCGAGGTGATCCCTGGTGGCAGCCCCGTCCCTCACCCGGCCTTTGTACTGGGGGATCGGATACTGCCCGGCATTTATATTTCCAAATATCAAAACGTGATGGAAGAAGGGCTGGCTTATTCCCGTCAAGGGCAGGATCCCGCCACGAGCGTCAGCTTTGACCAAGCCGCCGAGGCCTGTGCCGCCAAAGGCGACGGCTGGCATTTGATGAGCGCCCTGGAATGGGGTGCCTTGGCCCTTTGGTGCCTGAAGCACGATCAACTCCCCTTTGGAAACAATCACGATGGCAAGGACTATCGTGAGGACGCACAAACGGCCACGGTGGCTTTTGCGGATCCCACCGCCGGCATCATCCGCACCGCCACCGGCACGGGGCCCATTACATGGAGCCACAACCGCCGCGAGGACGGCATTTACGATCTGAACGGCAACATATGGGAATGGCAGGGTGGCATCCGCTTGGTGCGCGGTGAGCTGCAGCTGCTCCCCCCTGCCCTAACAAACGATTCGTCGGCGGATTCCCTTTCGTGGCGCGCCATCAACGCACACACGGGAGAGCTGCTTTTCCCCGACGGCACAGGTACCACCTCCCACAGCATCAAGCTGGATTACCAAAACGGCGTTTGGTGCTATACAGAAGCCATAAATGACGCATTTTCTCATGCACGGTACTGCGATTTTCTTGCCGTCACCGCTCCCGGCCTTTCTCCTGCGGCCAAGGAGCTGCTCTGCGCGCTGGGTTGCCTTTGGGAGCACCCCTGCCAGGCACTGGAGGGTGTCAGCCTGTATGCAAACAACGGTGCCGCCGAGCGAATGGTATTCCGCGGCGGACGTTGGGGGCAGCAGCAAAACGCAGGTGTATTTAAGAATTGCTTTGATGATCCGCGCAGCTATGCCGGCCCCGCTGTCGGCTTTCGCGCCGCCTATCATCCGCCTCTTGACGCTACCCCCTCCAAGGAGGTTTTATGAAGCCCATCGACCTGATATTTGACACCGACGTTGGATCGGATTGTGATGATATGATGGCCCTGGCCTATCTGGCCTATGCGCAACGGGAGGGGGCGGTGCAGTTGCGCGCCGTCACCTATTCCAACGGCGTACCCGAGGGGCCTGCCGCCATCCGCACGATGCTGCGGACCTTGGGCACTCCGGTGCCGCCCATCGGTATTCCTGCAACCCCCATGAAGCCCTATGAGCATTACTGCCGCCAGGTCGTATCGCGCTTTGGTACGGCAGAGGATCTTGCCCCCACCGAGAATGCGGTCAAGGTATTGCGCCGCGCCCTTGCGCAAAGCGAAAATGCCGTGATCTGCGCCGTGGGCGCCATGACCAATATTTCTGATCTATTGAAAAGCCTCCCCGATGAAATCAGCCCCCTGAACGGTGTCGAGCTGGTGCACCAAAAATGCGCCAAGGTGGTGTTGATGGCCGGCATCTTTGATCCTGCCGTCACGCGGATAGAGTGGAACATTCATTTGGACGTTGCAGCGGCCCAAAATGTCGCAAAATCCTGCCCCGTTCCCGTGTTTTGGTTACCAAGCGAGACCGGGACCGATATCATTACGGGTGGTCCTGCTCTTGAAAAATATGGAGAAGACACCCCCCTTTCCCTCTCTTTTTGCCTCTTTCCCGGCGTAAAAAAGAAGGGTGGCCGCCATTCGTGGGATCCGGTTACCGCCATGTATGCCGTGGAGGGCTGCAGAGACTTTTTGACCGAAAGCCGGTGTGGCACCGTTACCGTTGACGGCGAAGGGCGCACCGCTTTTCTACCCGACGCAAACGGCCTCCATCGCGTGTTGACCGTTCCGGAGCAACCGGGCCTCACCCAAGCAGAACGCAAGGCCTTGGTGGCGGCTTATATCGACGGCTGCGCGATGAAAATCATGGCTGATTATTTCACAGTCCATTGATTTTCTTTTTTTCTCGTGCTATACTAAACTCAATAAAAAGTAAGGAGGGCTCTGCTATGAGACCTTTTCATGACGTACACGTGCACAATTATCTTTCCTCCTGCAGCGGTGACAACCAATCCACCGTGGAAAGCTATATCGAGGTGGCAAAATCGTTGGATATGAAGCTGATCGGCTTTGCCAATCACACTTGGGATGAGACCATAGAGCTCCCCGCCTCCAGCAGCTTTTACAAGCGACAGAGCATGGCCTTTCAGATGCAGATCAAAAGTCAGATTCCCGAACGGGTAGAGGGCCTGAAAATTTTGGTGGGAGCCGAAACCGAATACTGCGGCATGTATGACGTGCTGGGTATGGGTAAGGATGCCGCATTGCAGCTGGACTTTTTGCTGATCCCCCACTCCCACGTGCATATGCGCAATTTTGTGATGCCTGCCACCGAGGACGTGACCAACGCCCGCGCCCGTGTGGCTGAGATCTTTGCAGGCATTGAGGGCATCACGCCCGAGCGCGCTACCGCCTTGGCCAAGACCCTGCCCGAGCCCGAGCTGGAGGCCTTTATGACCGAAAAGAAGGTGGATTACGTCCAATTTGTCTCTGACTTTATGGTGGAGAGCTTCCGCTCGCTGATGCAAAACGAAACGCTGAAAAGCTACAGCGATCTGATTCCCGTTTCCATTGCCCACCCCTTCCAGCCCGTGGGCTCCTGGCCCCTGCGTGACCCTATGGTGGCGCGGATTTCCGACAACACCTTTGGCGAGTTGTTTCAAATGGCGGCCAAGCGGGGCATCGGCCTTGAAATCAACGGTGCCACCAACTCCCCCGAGGTCTTCCGTATGTTCGGTGTGGCCAAGGAATGTGGTTGCAAGTTCACCTTCGGCTCGGATATGCATGCCAGGGTCGATATGCAAAAGGTTTTTGGCGCGCAGCCCTGCATCGATCATCTGGGGCTTACCGAAAACGATCTGATGGAGTTTGTACGCACCTGATATGAAACAACGTTATACACGGGTCAAGTTGGCTTGCTATTCCACCAACATTACCATGTCGGTGGTGGGCAACCTCTCTCCCCTTCTCTTTCTCACATTTCGCCTGCTTTATGGCATTTCCTATTCGCTTTTGGGGCTCTTGGTGCTGATCAACTTCTCCACCCAACTGCTCATTGATCTGATCTTCTCGTTTTTCTCACACAAATTCAACATTCCGCTCACCGTGCGACTCACCCCCGCACTGGCGGTGGTCGGTCTTTGCATTTATGCGCTGTTCCCTTATTTTTGGCCCCAATATGCCTATCTCGGATTGGTGCTTGGCACTGTGATCTTTTCATCCTCCAGCGGTCTTGCCGAGGTATTGATCAGCCCCACCATTGCAGCGATACCGGCAGAAAACCCCGAGCACGAAATGAGCAAGCTCCATTCGATCTACGCTTGGGGCGTGGTGTTTATGATCGCTGTCAGCACCGTTTATCTTCTGCTGATCGGCAACAAGCACTGGCACTGGTTGGCGCTTGGCTTTGCGGCGGTCCCTCTGATGGCCAGCATTCTGTTTGCCGGCACCGAGGTTCCTCAAGTCGAGGCCGCCGAAAAGGGCGGTGTCGGCATTGTGGAAATGATCAAAAAGCCGGCCTTGTGGCTTTGTGTCTTTGCCATTTTTCTGGGCGGCGCCGCCGAATGTACCATGGCGCAATGGTGCTCTGGCTATTTGGAGCAAGCTCTTGGCATCCCTAAGGTTTGGGGCGATCTGTTTGGCGTAGCGCTGTTTGCGGTGATGATGGGGCTGGGCAGAAGTCTTTATGCCAAAATCGGCAAAAATATCGGAAAGATCCTCTTTTTCGGCGCTGTGGGGGCAACCCTGTGCTATTTGACAGCGGCCATCTCTCCCGTACCCGTTTTGGGACTTTTCGCCTGCGCCCTGACCGGTTTTTGCACCTCTATGCTCTGGCCCGGCAGCTTGATCGTCAGCGCCGATCGCTTTCCAAAGGGCGGCGTGTTCATCTATGCCATTATGGCGGCCGGCGGCGATCTGGGTGCCTCGGTGGGCCCTCAGCTGGTGGGTGTGATCACCGATGCGGTGGCAGCCAATCCTACCGCCGCTTCCCTTGCCGCGCGCTTGACACTCAACCCCGATCAGCTTGGCATGAAGGCCGGTATGCTGGTGGGCATGCTGTTCCCCTTGGTAGCCATTTTGGTCTATCTTACGATCTGGAAGGGCCGGCGCCCTGCAGAAATATCTGCACAAGAATCATAACCACCACTTCAAGTGGTGGTATGCACCGTGCCTTCAAGGCAAAAGTGCTAACGACATCGAAAGACGTCCTGAACAATAAACATTAGTAATTATCGCCCCACTGCCGAAAATTCGGCAAAGCCTCGCCCTTGGGGAGAGGTGGCGGCGGAGCCGACGGAGAGGGGGTATTTTCTGCCCTCTCACCCGCCTTCGCGGGAGCTCTCCCATAGGGAGAGCCTATGGCTAAAGCA
>JAFTSB010000006.1 GCA_017461945.1 Clostridia bacterium
CAAACATGTGGTCAGACCGAAGATTTAACGAATTTTCGGCAAACGGGAGAGCCGAAAAAGTCAGTGTTTTCAAGGGCTTTCGGTACTTTCCGAAAAATCCACGCCGAGAACGGTGATGGTGTCCCGAACGTAGCGCTCTACCAAGCTGAGCCACACCTCGATATGAAATTTTTTGGTGTGATAGCGAGCAAACCAATGAAAGACCTGTTGCGGTGCCCGAAATTTGTTGCTCGCTGTTCGCTTCGCCAAATTTCGACCGCGGCCACTCCTCACGCTCCCTTTATCTGCCACTGGCAGCGGTCGCGCTCGTCCCCAAGCTGAGCCACACCTCGATATTTCATACTTAAATATTATAGCAAAAGTTTTTTTGTTTGTCAAGGGCTTTGTTGAAAAAGAAATGCGCCTCTTTAAAAGGGGCAGGAATAGGGAATAGAACAAAAAACGGCCACCGTTGTTGCGTTTTTGTGACATTGGCAGGCGTTTGGCTTAGAAAACAACTACACGTAAGGGAGGGGAGGTATCGTTATGGAGGAAGATATCGGATGCACATGGATAATAATATTCCGTCGTTTTGATGGGAAAGCACAATTTCAAACAGCATTTTGCGCCGAGCGCGAGACCCCCAGTGCTTCTTTCGGGAAGGAGAATTTAGTTGGTGAGCAGCAGGGAATACTTTATGTGTAGTGAGGATGTATGGAGTTGTGGCGGCAACGAGACGCGCAGTGTCACCAGAATGCTGTCCGACGATCCTGTTGAAATTCTGCCTTCGAAGCGCTCCCAATTTTTACAAGGCCTTTCGGAGACGGAGGGGAGAGGGAACGCTCGAATCCGGGACATGGCTGTAAAAGAAAACTGATGTAATCGTTTTTACATATATAAAATATATATGCTTGACAAAGAGAGGAAAAGATGGTATAATTGTGAACGAAATGATAACAATGTGGCACTGAAACATGAACAAAAAGGCGAATTTGCACGTTTTTTGGCATCTTGCGCGTGTGCTCGCTCTCGCGCGCGAGGGTTTGACTTGCCAAACGGACGAATTTGTGTTATAATGTACGCGATTGCTGTAAGCAATTGCAAAAAGCAATTAAAATAAGGAGATCTAATCATGAAAGTAGTCATTCTGGCCGGAGGTTACGGCACGCGTATCAGTGAGGAATCCCATCTGCGTCCCAAGCCTATGGTTGAAATCGGCAATATGCCGATCCTGTGGCATATCATGAAATATTATTCCTCGTTTGGATATAATGATTTCGTTATCTGTGCCGGCTACAAGCAAAGCGTGATCAAGGAGTGGTTTTCGGACTACTACATCAATCACAGCGATGTAACCTTTGATTTTACCAAAAAGGAAAAGATTACCGTTCATAATACCGAGACCGATCCTTGGCGTGTAACCGTTGTGGATACCGGACTTGGCACCATGACCGGCGGTCGCATCAAGCGCGTGGCCAAGTATATTGGCGACGAGCCCTTCTTCCTGACCTACGGCGATGGCGTTTGCAACGTGGATATTGCCAAGCAGGTGGAGTTCCACCAGTCCCACGGAAAGCTGGCCACCATGACCGCTGTGCATCCTGCCGCTCATTTTGGTGTATTGGAAATGGAAAAGAACCAGATCAATGCCTTCCGCGAAAAGAGCGAGGCGGACGTTGGTTGGATCAACGGCGGCTTTATGCTGCTGGAGCCCAAGGTTCTGGATTATATTGAGGATGATACCACGGTATTTGAGCGCGCACCCCTGGAGGCACTGGCTGCCGAGGGTCAGTTGATGGCCTTCAAGCATCGCGGCTTCTGGCAGTGCATGGATACCATGCGTGATAAAGAAAAGTTGGAGAAGCTCTGGGCTTCTAAGAGAGCGCCCTGGAAGCGTTGGGAGGAATAATGCAAACCAAGTGCTTTGATTTGGATTTTTATCGCGGCAAGCGTGTTTTTGTGACCGGCCATACCGGCTTCAAGGGCTCTTGGCTTTGCCAGATCCTCAAGCGCGCCGGCGCGGAGGTTACCGGTTATTCTACCGAGGCACCGACCACGCCTTCCTTGTTTGAGACTGCCAAGATTGCCGAGGGGATGACCTCTGTAATCGGCGATATCCGCGATTTCGATGCGCTGAAAAAGGCCTTTGATGCCGCCAGACCCGAGATCGTGCTGCATTTGGCTGCACAGCCCATCGTTCGCGAGAGCTATCGCGAGCCGGTCTATACCTACGAAACCAATGTGATGGGTACTGTGCACATTTTGGAATGTGTGCGTCTTAGTGATACGGTACGTTCGTTTTTGAACGTAACCACCGACAAGGTTTATGAGAATAAGGAATGGGAATGGGGCTATCGTGAAAACGAGCCGTTGGATGGATATGACCCCTATTCCAACAGTAAATCCTGCTCTGAGCTGGTAACGCACAGCTACAAAAATTCCTTTTTTGCCGACGGCCATGTGGCCATTTCCACGGCTCGTGCCGGCAATGTGATCGGCGGCGGTGACTTCGCTGCTGACCGTATCATCCCCGACTGTGTTCGTGCCGCTTTGGCAGGGCAGGAGATCGTGGTGCGCAACCCCTATTCCACCCGTCCCTATCAGCATGTGCTGGAGCCCTTGTTTGCTTATCTGATGATCGCACAGCGACAGTATGAGAATGGCAAATATGCAGGATATTATAATGTAGGTCCCGATGATGCCGACTGCTTTGCTACCGGCAAGCTGGTTGAGCTGTTTACCTCCACCTGGGGGGAGGGATTGCGTTGTGTGATCCGCTCCGATAACGGCCCTCATGAGGCCAATTTCTTAAAGCTGGACTGCTCCAAGCTCAAGTCCACTTTTGGCTGGCGCCCCACATGGAATTTGGCCGATGCCATCCAACGGGTGGTAGAATGGACTCGTATATATCGGGATCAAGGTGACATCGTGGCTGTGATGAATCAGCAGATCGATGCCTTTCTTTCCCACTAACTTTGCAGAAAAACAGGAGAACGGTTATGCATTTTAATGGCAAAAATGAAAATGAAGCCAAAAAAGAGATTCTGGATCTCGTAAAAGAGTATTGCGACACCTATCACAATCAGAAAAAGTGGAAGGAAGGGGATCGCATCTCCTACGCCTCCCGTGTGTACAATCATGAGGAAATGGTCAATCTGGTGGATAGTTCCCTGGAGTTTTGGCTGACCTCCGGCCGCTATACCGACGAATTCGAGCGCGAATTCGCTAAGTATCTGGGCGTGCCCTACTGCAGCGTGGTCAACTCCGGCTCCTCAGCCAACCTGTTGGCCTTTATGACTCTGACCTCTCCCTTGCTGGGCGAGCGTGCCGTTCGTCGCGGTGATGAGGTCATCACGGTTGCTGCAGGCTTTCCTACCACAGTAACCCCCATTATTCAGTATGGTGCTGTACCCGTTTTTGTAGATGTAACCATTCCCCAGTACAACATTGATGTGACGATGCTGGAGAAGGCGCTTTCTCCCAAGACCAAGGCCGTGATGGTCGCCCATACCCTGGGCAATCCCTTTGACTTGAAGGCCGTACGCAATTTCTGCAACAAGTATGATCTGTGGCTGATCGAGGATAACTGCGATGCGCTGGGATCGGAATATGATTTCGATGGCACTACCTATCTTACCGGTACGGTGGGCGATATCGGTACCAGCAGCTTCTATCCCCCCCATCACATGACCATGGGCGAGGGCGGTGCTGTTTACACTCGTAACGCCACCCTTCACAAGATCATTCGTTCTATGCGCGACTGGGGCCGTGATTGCGTATGCCCCTCCGGCATGGACAATTTGTGTCAGCATCGCTTTGATCGCCAGTACGGTGAATTGCCCTTTGGCTACGACCACAAGTATGTCTATTCTCATTTCGGTTACAACCTCAAGGTTTCCGATATGCAGGCTGCCGTGGGCTGTGCACAGCTGAAGAAATTTCCTGAATTCGTCAAGCGTCGCCGCCATAACTTCGATAGACTGCGCAAGGCGCTGGAGCCCGTGGCCGATAAGTTGATCCTGCCCGAGGCTTGTCCCAATTCCAAGCCCTCCTGGTTCGGCTTTTTGATGACCTGTGCCGAGGGCGTGGACCGCGAAAAGGTGGTAGCGTATGTGGAATCTCACGGCGTGCAGACCCGTATGCTGTTCTCCGGCAATCTGATCAAGCATCCTTGCTTTGATGAAATGCGCAAGAGTGGCGAGGGCTATCGCGTTGTGGGCGACCTGACCAATACCGACACCATCATGATGCGCACCTTCTGGGTGGGCGTATATCCCGGTATGTCCGATGAGATGATCGACTATATGGCTCGCATTCTCATCGAGGCCGTCGGTCAGTGAGTTTGCTGCAAAAGGGCGTATCTGTTATAAAAAAGTACAAGACCCAGTTGGGCGATTCTGTGTGGAGCCTTATGGGTCTTGTGCTTATGAATGCGGTCGCACAGATCGCAGCCTATCCGCTGCTTGCCCGTGTGTTCGGGCAGGAGGGATACGGGAATATTCAGTATTTGCTGGCATATGTTAATATCATCACGGTGTCTGTGGGCAGCGCAGCCAATCTGGCGCGTATGACCTCCCCGGCTGAGGAGCGTATGCAAAATAACGGTGACTATAATCTGGTCCTGTTGGCGGTGGCCTTGCTGGGCATTCCCTTTGTGCTGTTGATTCGCGTTTTTGGCGGTGTGGCCATGGATACTGCCACAACGGTATGCTATTACGCCTTGTTTGTGGCGATGGCATTCCGTTATTATGCCGACGTTTCTTATAAGCTGACACTACGGTATCGGCGCTATTTTATGTACTATCTGTTCATCAGCGTTGGCTATGGACTGGGTGCTTTTTTGGTTTGGAAGACTCAGATCTGGCCCTTGGCTCTTTTGCCCGGCGAGCTGATGGGCATTTTATTTGCTTATTTGGCCGACGACACACTGCGCCGCCGCGCCTTCAAGCCTTCTCCCGCCATTGGCCGGGTGATGCGCTGTATTTTGATTCTGTTTGTATCCGAAGGAATCTCCAATATCATCTTTAATGTGGATCGCTTGATCCTGAAGTTCCTGATCGGTGCTTCGGCGGTCACGGTCTACTATCTGGCCACCCTGGTGGGCAAGACGGTGTCTTTGGTGATCACGCCTCTCAATGGCGTTTTGATTGGATATTTGGCCCGTTACGAGGGCAAACTGACCCGCCGTATGATGAAGTGGGTGACCTTGATCTCCCTTGCTTCTTTTGCCGTGTTTACCGGCGTTTGTGTGTTGGGCGGCTATATTGTGTTGCTGTGGCTCTATCCCAATGAGTTGGAGATCGTAACCCCTTACCTGCTGCTGGGCAGCTTAGCGCAGGTTATCTTTTTCATCACCGGCATCGTGATGGTGCTGTTGATTCGCTTTGCTAAAAAATCCTATCAGATCTATATAAATGGTTTGTTTGGTGTCTGCTTTTTCGGCATTGGCATTCCGGCCACGGTGTTTGGCGGCCTTTGGGGCTTTGCCGTTGCCATGGTGGCAGCCAATCTGATTCGTTGGTTGGCGGCGATTTACCTGGGACTGCGATGGGCGAAAAACGAGGAGCGCGAGGGCAGAATGCTGGATGCGCCCGAAAATCTGGAGTGACCGGATCATTACTCGAACAACGAGGTGCTATGATGGAAGAAACTATGACTGTGACAGAAAACGGTACAACGGTATCGCCAAAAAAGTGTGTCAGCGTGCTGGTTCCTACCTATAACGAGGAGGAAAACGTCATTCCACTGACCGAGGCGATCTGCGCAGAGTTTGCAAAATCTCTGCCGCAATATGATTTTGACATTACCTTTATCGACAACTGTTCTACCGATTCCACTCGCGAAAAACTAAAGGCATTGTGCGCTCAATATCAGAACGTGCGCGCCATTTTCAACGTGCGCAACTTTGGCCAGTTCAATTCTCCCTATTACGGCATTTGCCAGACCATGGGGGATTGCACCATTGTGATGTGCGCCGATTTCCAGGATCCCATTGAAATGATCCCCAAGCTGGTGGCCGAGTGGGAGAAGGGCTATAAGGTCATTTGCGCTATCAAAGAAACCAGCAAAGAAAACAAGCTGATGCGTTTTTTGCGCACTTGTTATTACAAGATGATCCGCAAGATGTCGTCGGTAGAGCAAATCGAGCATTTCACCGGTTTTGGCCTTTACGATCACACCTTTGTGGATGTGATGCGTCAGCTCGACGATCCCAACCCCTTTTTGCGCGGCGTGATTGCCGAGCTTGGCTTTAAAAAGAAGTTTGTTCCTTACGAGCAGGCCAAGCGCCGTGCCGGCAAGACCCACAACAATTTCAATACGCTCTACGATGCTGCACTGCAAAGTTTTACCACCTATACCAAAACCCCCATCCGTTTTCTGACCGGCCTTGGTGTGTTCCTGTGCGGTGCCTCTGTACTGGGTGCCATCGCCTTGCTGGTATTACATTTGGTAGACGTGCGATTCCACGATCAACTGTGGCTGCTGCCGATCATTGGCTTCTTTGGCTCTCTCAATATGATTGCTACATCCATTATTGGTGAGTATCTGCTCACCATGCGCGCCAAGATGACCAAGCGCCCCTTGGTGATTGAGGAATGCCGCATCAATTTTGACGCCGAGGACACCGACGAGAAATAAAAAACGGAGGTCCGTTTCATGTTTTTTTGTCCACCCTATACGGTGGAGCCCTGCGGCCTTTTTACCTGGGGCCATATGATCTTGCTGTTGACAACGGCGATTCTGATCGCAGTTGGTCTGTATGTCTCTCGCCATATGAACGCCCGTGAGGTGCGTCGTACGGTGCGCCTTGTAACCGCCATACTATGGGGGCTGGAGCTTTTCAAGATCATCTTTGTCTTGGCCGTGACAGGGTCGCGTAATCCCAACGATTATATTCCGCTTTACTATTGCAGCCTCGTGCTGTATGCAGGGCTATTCAGCTCGGTCGGCCGGGGAGTGGTACAAAGGATCGGCGACGTGTTCTTGTCCAGCGGCAGCATTGTTGGCGGCATCTGCTTTTTGCTGTGCCCCAATACATCGCTCCCACGCTATCCGGCGTTCCATTTCATTTCGTTTCACAGTTTTTTACTGCACGGATTGATGGTCTATCTTGGCCTATTGCTGCTCTTGCGCGGTGTATGCAGATTGTCTATGAGCGACCTGAAGCATTGTGCGGGGCTGGTCAGCGCCATGTGCCTTGTAGCGTGGATCTTTAATACCGTGTGGGATCGGCTTTTCCCCCATATGGCTGTGGCAAACCTGATGTTTATGTCCAAGGATTTTCCCGGGACACCGGTCACGGTTCTTTATCGTTTGACCGGCGCACTTTTCCCACTTTTTATGTGGCTGATACAAGCCTTTGTGCCCTTTCTTGCGGTATACGGCGTGTACAAAATTTTTATATACGTTAGCGAAAAAAAGGTACGGAACAATCAAATTTAATGGGCGTTACAGCGCCGCCGATGAGGATTATGAATTTTATTTTTCAATCTATCAGAGAGTCAATTTTCCCTCAAGGCCTTACCACACCGGAGGCAATCGGCTCTTACATAAGCTTTGCCGTGATGATCATATTCGCGGCGATATATACGTATCAATTCGTATATATTTTCATATCATTTGTGCGTCGGCCTTTGAAGTATCCCAAAACCGATCAGACCAAGCGCTATGCAGTCATGATTGCTGCCCGCAACGAGGAGCTGGTGCTACCCGAGCTGCTGAAAAGCATTAAGGGCCAGACCTACCCCACAGATCTGATCGACATTTACGTCATTGCCGACAACTGCACCGACCAGACGGCCGAAGTGGCGCGCAGCTTTGGCGCCACGGTTTATGAGCGTCATAACAAAGAGCAGGTCGGCAAGGGATATGCTTTGCAATATCTGCTTAACTTTATCAAAGAGGCCAAGGGCCTGCGTTACTATGACGCTTACATGGTGTTTGATGCCGACAACGTGCTGCGCACCAATTATATTGAAGAAATGGACAAGGCCTATTGTGCCGGTAACCGCATTCTGACCTCTTACCGCAATTCCAAAAATTACGGTAATTCGTGGGTTAGCGCCGGCTATGCGCTGTGGTTCATGCACGAGGCGCGCCACCTGAACAACGTGCGTGCTATGCTGAAAACCAGCGGTGCCATTTCGGGCACAGGCTTTTTGATCGATAGCGCTATTGTGGAGCGCAACGACGGTTGGAAATACTTTTTGCTGACTGAGGATATTGAATTTTCCTCGGATGCCGTGCTGCATGGCGAGCGTGTGGGCTATTGTCACGAGGCCGAGCTTTTTGACGAGCAGCCCGAAACCTTCCGCCAATCCTGGCGTCAGCGCTCCCGCTGGGCCAAGGGCTTTTTCCAGGTTTATCGTCACTATGGTAAGGGATTGCTAAAGGGTACCGCAAAAATGCATTGGGCCTGCTTTGATATGTGCATGACCATTATGCCGGCCTTTTTGCTGACCGCTTTTGAACTACTTTCCGTCACCGCCACGCTGATCATCAATCGTGTCATACACGGCTTTTGGTCACCGACCCTGTTGGGCTGCTATGTGGAATTTTTGGCATTTGGCTATTGCTTGTTATTGGTGATTGGCCTGCTGACATTGATTCCCGAATGGCGCAAAATCCACTGCCCCAAGTGGAAGGCGATCCTACATCTCTTTACATTCCCCATTTTTATGATGTCTTACATTCCGATCTCCGTGTGTGCGCTGTTTTCACACGTGGAATGGAAACCCATCGAACACAAGCATGCTATGGCTACCTCCGATATCGAAAAAGCTGGAAAGGGTGCCAAGCAAGCGCAAAAAGAGGCCGCTGATAGCGAAAATCAAGAAGAGCAATCGGTCAACACCACAAACTGATCGATTCAGCGAAACGGGCGAGCCGCAGGCTCGCCCGTTATTTTATGGAATAGAAAGGAAGATAAAACGATGAAATGGATGTTTGCTTCGGATCTGCACGGTGATCTGGCCGCTGCAAGAGCCGTGATGGATGTGTTTCATAAGGAACAAGCGGACCGGTTGATTTTGCTGGGAGATCTTTTATACCATGGCCCTCGCAATAACCTCCCGGCTGCCTATGACCCCAAGGGCGTGATCGCACTGCTCAACGAATATCGTCATAAAATTATGACGGTGCGCGGCAACTGCGATACCGAAGTGGATCAAATGGTGTTGGAGTTTCCGATCCTTGCCGATTACGCTATTTTGCCCTTGGACGGTGACCGCCTTTGCTATTTGACCCACGGCCACCGGTTTAACGAGCAGACGCCGCCTCCCATGGGCGAGCGGGATATTCTGATCCACGGTCATAGCCATGCGGCAGGTGTGACCGCGTGCCGTGACGGCCAGCTTTGCCTGAATCCCGGCTCGGTTTCGATGCCCAAGAACGATACGCCCCCTTGCTATATGATCTTGGCCGAAAAAGCCTTTGAAATCCGTCGCCTGCAGGATGGCACGCTGTTTGCCAAAGCGGATATCTGATCACCGATCGCAAAACTAAGAAAATTAAAATTCTTCACTTGGAATATTCCGCATCAAAATTGGAATATATTTCAACAAAAATAGAAAACCGACTGCAAGCGCGTCTTGCAGTCGGTTTTTTGGTCATTTTGGCAGATGCCAAAGATCCTCATTCAGATAGCATTTGATGGTGTCCTCCAGCCAAAAGCTGAATTTGATTTTGGGAAAGCGCTGCTCCCATGCCTTCATGCGCAAATACAAATCGCGGCCGTCGCCGGCATCGTGCCAAATGTCACCAAACACAAAGTCGAAGTTGCCCTCCATTTTGGTATTGGCAAAGGCAAAGGCATCCTCCCGAATCAGCGTGATCTTTTCCTTGTGGGGGAACTGGGGGAGAATGTGAGTGCGGAATAGATCGATCACATCCTGGCTGATATCTACCACGGTGACGGACTCCACGTTTTCTTTCTGGCTGGCGTGGTAGGCGAAGTAGCCCAGTCCCAAACCATAGGGTAGAACGCGTCCCTTTGCCATTTTGATGGCGGGCCACGTGGTTACCATCTCATTGGGCTGCAGGGTCATCCACTCTCTGCCGTTTTCCAGCACGGCGGGGAAGGGATATTCGGTTTGAAAAAAACCGATCTGGGGAATCATACGTCCTTCCTCAGTGACCACAAGATCGTTGCAGACAAAGGGCTCGAAGGGCTTTAACGACTCGGTTTTCAGTTCCCACTTTCCTGCAGTATCGTGGGGGATCGTGATGCTTTTGAAATAGGCATCGTTGGTGTATAGCGTCGGGTTCTGCTCTTGCAGGGAGGGGAGCAGCCAATAGTGAAAAAAGATGCGATCCGCTCCACCGGCATCCAGCCCCACAAAAGCGGCCAGATAGTGCGCAAAGGCTTCTGCCAAAGGAATGTGACATTCTGCGGCTAACTCGCGTACTGCATCGGGCTCGATGGCTGTTGGCAGCAGATTCATATATAGGCTGTAAATATCCATTAAGCGGGAATTGTATTTCCGAATGGTTTCGGGCGATAGACCGCGTACGGGTTCCATAGCAGGGCTCCTTTGCTTTGGTTTCTCCTCATTATAACACAGAAATTGCCAAAATGCAAGAATGGGGCGAAGGACAGCGCCCGAGAGCTTTTTGGTGGATTCTCCGCCGCACCACGCCACCCAAAGAGAAAAGCACCCCATTTGGGGTGCTTTTCTCTTCTGGGGTGGGTGATGGGAGTCGAACCCACGACCTCCAGGGCCACAACCTGGCGCTCTAACCAACTGAGCTACACTCACCATATTCAGTTTATTGCAGTGGCGCGCCTTGAGGGGCTCGAACCCCCGACCTACTGCTTAGAAGGCAGTTGCTCTATCCAGCTGAGCTAAAGGCGCGTGCAATGGAGCGGGTGATGGGAATCGAACCCACGCGGCCAGCTTGGAAGGCTGGAATTCTACCATTGAACTACACCCGCGTACGGCGGTTATAAAACTGCCTTACTATAATAGCACATTCCGTCGGTATTGTCAAGGGCAAAATGAAAAAAACTTTAAATTTTTTCAGCGTTTTTGCAAAAAATGCGAAAAGCACGCCGCGGGGCTTGCCTTCGTCACATAAATGTGATAAAATAATATCAAAAGATGTAAACTTAGAAGGGAGGAAGGGCCAATGTCTCTTTTTCGGCCCGATCGGACATTTTTGTCCTACCGACAGGTGACCCCTGCGCTGTTGCAGGATATGGGCGTCCGTGTACTACTGTTGGATATTGATAACACGCTGGCACCTTATGAGCAGCCCGAGCCCGACGAGCACATTCGTGCCTGGTTGCAAAGTCTTGTACAGGCAGGAATCCAACCGGCGTTCCTTTCTAACAATCACGCCGATCGCGTGGAGCTGTTTAACCAAACGCTGGCGCTTCCCGTCAAATTTGATGCACACAAGCCCCTGCCCGGCAATGCAAAAAAAATGATCAAGCGCCTTGGCGGCGATAAAAAAAGCACCGTACTCATGGGCGATCAGATTTTTACCGACGTGTGTTGCGCACATATGACGGGCATTCGTGCTTTTCTGGTACCCCCCATTGTAGATCGCACCGATGCCGGCACGCGGTTCAAACGCTGGATGGAACGAAAAATATTGAAACGGTATTATAAAAAACACACAAACGAGCCGGATATCCGGCAGGGAAGTCCCCTGACAAAGGAGCATAAAAAAATATGAGAAAGCAAGCAATTTTTGGCCCCGGCGGCAACAGTCAAAGCTTTTACGATGCCGGCTATAAAGCTACCATTCAAGCCCCCGGCTTTGTGAAGAGTCTTGGCCTTGGCGCTTATGAATTTGAGGCCGGAAACGGTTTGACGGCAGGCATCCCTACGCTGACTAAGATCGGCGAAAAGGCCAAGGAACACGGCATTGAAATGTCGCTACACACGCCCTACTATATTTCGCTTTCCGGCGTGGATCCCGAAAAACGCTTAAAAAGCATCGATTACATTCAACGTTCCTTGGAGGCAGCAGAGGCTCTGGGGGCCGACACCATCGTCATTCATTGCGGCAGCGCCGCCAAGATCTCCCGTGCTGAGGCTATGATGTTGGCCAAGGATACGTTGCTCAAAACTCTGGAGGCGGTGGGAGATACACCGATCCATCTAGGCCTTGAGACCATGGGCAAGATCAATCAACTGGGCACTCTGGATGAGGTCATCGAGCTCTGCCTGCTGGATCCGCATTTCCACCCCGTTGTAGACTTTGGACACTTGAACGCCCGTGAACGGGGCGGCTTTTTCCCGAATTGCGATAGCTATCGCCGCATTTTTGACAAAATCGGCAACGCTTTGGGCGACGAGAAGGCGCGTTATATGCACTGCCATTTTTCCAAGATCGAATATACCGATGCCGGCGAAAAACGCCACCTTACCTTTGTGGATGAGGTGTACGGCCCCAGCTTTGACCCTTTGGCCGAGGCCTTGGTCAAGGATGCACTTTGCCCCCGCATTATTTGTGAATCAGCAGGCACCATGGCCGAGGACGCCCTTGCCATGCAGCAAGCCTACGAAGCGGCAAAAAATCAATAAAACGTCTATACGGTTATCAAAAAACGCGACACAAGCTACTTGTGTCGCGTTTTTTATTAAGGACGCAAACCCATGCCGCCCTCCAGCGTCAGGGTTTCGCCGTTCATATATTTGAAATCAGGGTTGGCCAGCTGCACGCAAGCTCTGCCGATTTCGGTTTCGGGGTCACCGTAATGTCCGGCGGGGGGCATTTTGACGTTGGCCTTGAAGGCGTCGGGATATGCCTTTTCAAAGCCCTCCAGCTGTGCCGTCCAGGCCAAAGGACATACCACGTTGGTATTGATGCCGTCCTTTGCCCACTCGGTGGCTGCCACGCGCGAAAGACCGCGGATGCCTTCTTTGGCAGCGGCGTAAGAGCCTTGCCCGTAATTGCCGAACAGACCGGCGCCGGAGGCAAAATTGATGATACTGCCCTTGGTTTCCTTCAGGTAGGGGTAGCAGGCCTTCATATAATAGAAGGTGGCGTAAAGGCCGGAGTACATCGCCAGGTCAAATTGCTCGGTGGTGTGATCCTGAATGGTCACGCCGGAGGCAGAAGCCTGCGCGTTGTTGATCAGCACGTCAATGCGCCCAAAGGCCTTGATGGCAGCTTCTGCCACGCCCTTTGCGGTGGCTTCGTTGTCCGATCCGGCGGCAATATCGGCCTGCAGCGCCAATACTTGAATGCCGTAAAGGCGTTCCAGCTCCTCCTTAGCCTTCTCCAGCTTCGCTACATTGCGGCCGGTGATGACGAGATTGGCACCCTCTTTGGCATAGGCGGTTGCAATGCCATACCCAATAGAGCCGCATCTGCCGTCCGATAGAACAGCGTAGCCCGCACCGGTGATAATGGCGGTTTTTCCTTTTAAAAATCCCATATTTGTTTACCCCTTTCGGTTGTATTTCAAGTACCATTGTAGCATATTTGCCCGTGTTTGTAAAGAACATGCAATTTTTTCTTGGTTGTGAGATAATAAAAGAAAAAAGGAGGGGGAGCAATGAGAGAAATGGGAATAGGAGCAAGCGAGATCAGCGCCTTTGCTGCTTATTTGCAACGAGAAGAAAAAAGCAGGGCCACGGTGGCTAAATATATGAGCGATGTCGAGCGTTTTGTTGCTTTTGTAGGAGGTCGGGATATCAGCAAAGAAATCGTGTTGGATTATAAA
>JAFTSB010000063.1 GCA_017461945.1 Clostridia bacterium
ACCTCTCACGAGGTGCAGAAGATCGATGATTGTGATTACAATGATCTGGCAGAGATGGTGGATATGGACGCTGTTAAGGCATTCCTTGACCGTGCCATCAACCCCGAGCATCCAGTTCTGCGCGGCTCTGCCGAGAACGGTGACATCTTCTTCCAGCACCGCGAGGCCTGCAACCCCTACTACGATGCGCTTCCCGCCGTCGTCGAGGAATATATGGAGAAGGTCAACGCCAAAATCGGCACCGACTACAAGCTGTTTAACTACTACGGCCATCCCGAAGCAGAGCGCGTGATCATCGCTATGGGCTCTGTTTGTGACGTTTGCGAGGAGGTCATCGACTATATGATGGCTGCCGGCGAGAAGGTGGGCCTGGTTAAGGTTCGTCTGTACCGTCCTTTCGTTGCTGCAAAGCTGGCTGAGGCAATTCCTGCCACCGCTAAGAAGATCGCCGTTCTGGACCGCACCAAGGAGCCCGGCGCTCTGGGCGAGCCCTTGTATCTGGACGTTATGACCGCTCTTGCACACACCGGTCGCAAGATCAAGGTGGTTGGCGGCCGTTACGGCCTGGGCTCCAAGGACACCACTCCCGCTTCTGTATTCGCTATCTTTGAGAATCTGAAGAAGCGCGAGCCCAAGCACAACTTCACCGTTGGCATCGTTGACGACGTGACCGGCCTGTCTCTGCCCGAGAAGGCTGCTCCCGACACGGCTCCCGCAGACACCATCGCCTGCAAGTTCTGGGGTTTGGGCGGCGACGGTACCGTTGGCGCAAACAAGAACTCCATCAAGATCATCGGTGACAACACCGACAAGTTCATTCAGGCTTACTTCCAGTACGACTCCAAGAAGACCTCCGGTGTTACCATTTCCCACCTGCGCTTTGGTGACACCAAGATCAAGGCTCCTTACTATATTACCAAGGCTGATTTCGTTGCCTGCCACAACGTTTCTTATATCCTCAAGGGCTATAAGATCGTGCAGGACGTTAAGCCCGGCGGTACCTTCCTGCTGGACTGCCGTTGGAGCGCCGAGGAGCTGGATGCCAAGCTGCCCAAGTCTGTAAAGGCTTATATCGCTGCCAACAACATCAAGTTCTATATCATTGATGCAACCTCCATTGCTGCTAAGGAAGTTGGCAATCCCAAGGTTAAGAACACCGTTCTGCAGTCTGCATTCTTCTCTCTCGCAAAGGTTATGCCCATTGACAAGGCCATCGAGAAGATGAAGTATATGGCCACCAAGTCCTACTCCAAGTTCGGCGAGGAGGTCGTTGCACAGAACCACAAGGCCATCGAGATGGGTGCTTCTGCCTACACCGAGGTCAAGGTTCCCGCAGAGTGGGCCAATGCCGGCAAGGATAAGGCTGAAAAGCCCGCTACCGGTACCCGTGCAGAGCTGGTTGATTTTGTCAACAACATCGTAACTCCCGTTGGCAAGATGGACGGCGACAGCCTGCCTGTTTCTGCCTTCATGCCTTACGCTGACGGTACCTTCCCCCAGGGCTCTACCGCCTATGAGAAGCGCGGCGTGGCTGTTTATGTTCCTACCTGGAACCCCGAGAAGTGCATTCAGTGTAACAACTGTTCCTTCGTCTGCCCTCACGCCACCATCCGTCCTTACGCTATGACCGAGGCCGAGGCAAAGGCTGCTCCCGCATCCACCAAGTTCGCCTCCAAGCCCGTTCTCAAGACCGACTATAAGTTTACCGTTGCCGTATCTCCTCTGGACTGCATGGGTTGTACCCTGTGCGTTAAGGCTTGTCCCGTTAACCAGGGCGTTGATAAGAAGGCAGCAGCTGCCGGCGTTAAGCCCAATCCTGCCGATTACGCCATTATGATGACCACTCAGACAAGCCAGATGGCCGACGGTCAGCAGGAGGCTTGGAACTATGCCGTTGCAAACGTTTCCGAGAAGCCCGAGCTGATCAACGCCACCGTTAAGGGCAGCCAGTTCAAGCAGCCCCTGCTGGAGTTCTCCGGCTCCTGCGCAGGCTGTGCCGAGACCTCTTATGCACGCATTATTACCCAGCTCTTTGGTGAGCGTATGTATATCTCTAACGCAACCGGCTGTTCCTCTATCTGGGGCGGCTCCGCACCCGCTACTCCCTACACCGTCAACAAGGAATCCGGCAAGGGTCCCGCTTGGGCAAACTCCCTGTTTGAGGATAATGCCGAGCACGGTCTGGGCATGGCTCTGGGTCAGAAGGCTATCCGCATGAAGCTGATCGCCAAGGTTGAGGAGATGATGGCCTCTGACAAGGCATCCGAGGAGTTCAAGGCTGCTGCTAAGGCTTATTTGGATACCAAGGACGACGGCAAGGCAAACGAGGCTGCAACCAAGGCTCTGATCGTAGAGCTGGAGAAGGCTGCTGCCGAGGGTTGCCCCACTGCCGCTGCTATCCTCACTGAGAAGGATTACCTCTCCAAGAAGTCCGTTTGGATCTTCGGTGGTGACGGCTGGGCATACGACATCGGCTTCGGCGGTCTGGACCACGTGCTGGCTTCCGGTGAGGACGTCAACGTGATGGTATTTGACACCGAGGTTTATTCCAACACCGGCGGTCAGGCCTCCAAGGCTTCTAACATCGGTCAGGTGGCACAGTTTGCCGCTGCCGGTAAGGCCATTGGCAAGAAGAATCTTGCCGAGATCGCAATGTCCTATGGCTACGTTTACGTGGCACAGGTTGCAATGGGCGCCAACATGAACCAGCTCCTCAAGGCTCTCACCGAGGCTGAGGCTTATCACGGTCCTTCTCTGATCATCGGCTATGCTCCCTGCGAGATGCACGGTATCAAGAAGGGCGGCATGCAGAACTGCCAGCTTGAGATGAAGAAGGCAGTTGAGGCAGGCTACTGGAATATGTTCCGCTACAACCCCACGCTGGAGAGCAACAAGCTGACCATCGACAGCGGCGATCCCACTGCCGATTACCAGGCATTCATCTCCAACGAGGCTCGCTACGCTCGCCTGGCACAGTCCTTCCCCGAAAGAGCAAAGGATCTGTTCGTTAAGGCTGAGGAGAACGCCAAGGCTCGTTACGAGAGACTGAAGAAGATGGGCAAGCTTTACGAATAATTCGTAACTTGACTTCTTAAGCACCCACCCCCGTATGGGCGTGAAAACGCCCATACGGGGGTGGTTTTTTGAAACAAATGGATTGTCCTCTTTTGCTTGTACTTGACAAGCGATAACGGGTGTGCTAAAATGTTGGTACTATCAAATCTACGTTTTAAAGGACGGTGATTCTTTTGCGATTGGAGCTTGGAAGATCTGATGGTGCAAAAGAAAGCTTAACAGTTACCTTTTTTAAGGTCTTGATATTTGGTTGGCTGATCTATTTTGCCGCGTTCTTATTTGCCGAGCATTATGTTCCTGGGATCTCGCTGGATTTTATGCTGCACGACAATTACGGCAATGGAACCAACGACTGGTTTCGTGATTTTTTTGAGGTAAATCGTGCCGCTATGTGGGGCAACAGCTATCTGGAGCATGGCACCTATGCCGGTAGCTGCGGCAACTATCCCCCATTGGTGTTACTAATTGGCAAATTTTTTGCGCGTTTTACCCCTTCTATTTTTTTAACGCTGAATTATAATGAGCTGCGCCTGGAGACTGACTCTTTTGCCCAGCGGTGGATATATTTCTTGTTTGCGGCTATCATTCTGGCCTGTTTTTCTTATGTGATGGGGCGCTATATCCGTCACAATCATGGTGAGATCTCAAAGGATCGCTTTTTGCCCTTTAGCATTACGGCGGCCGTACTGTTGAGTTACACTATGATCTTTACCTTTGAGCGTGGCAATTATATCTATTTGGCCATTATTTCCTTTCTTTTGTTTGTGGTCTTTTATGGAAAAAACGACACCGTTTCTGCCATTTCCCTTGCTATCTGTGCTTGTGTAAAAGTTTATCCCGTTTTCTTTTTTGCTATTTTTTTGATGGATAAAAAGTACAAACCCCTGCTGATCGGAGGCGGCGTTGGCCTGGCAGGTCTGCTATTGCCCATGCTGGCACTGAATGGCACCTTTACCGAAAAGTTGTTTGGCTTTATTCAGGGCGTATTCAACTTTAACAAGAATTCGCAGGCTGTAGCCAATACGCAAATTCCGTTTTATATGATTGAGCAGCATTCCAACTCCTTTTCCAACATTTTTCGCGCTCTTTCCTTTGCCGTTGTGGGTCGTCAATATCATGGTGGTTTTGATGGATTTTTGAGCGTAATGTCGGTGATATCAAAGATTTTTTCGATACTGCTGACCGCCGTCGGCGTGGTTTCGTTCCTGTTCCACAAAAGCTTTTGGAAGCGTTGTGGCATTGTCCTTTGCCTGATCGTGCTCCTGCCCTCCAACACCTTTGACTATATGCTGACCTTCTTTTTACCCTTGCTTGTGATGGTGCTGTGCCTGGGTGAGGCGAAGGATCGCAAATACGTGATTTTGATGACGCTGCTTGCCTGCGTGCCAAAGGGATTTGCCTTTTTCGACTATCGACTTGATTCTAGCATACAAACCCTATTGAATCCCTTGATTTTGACGACGATGATGGTGCTGTTTTTGCTGGATGCCGTGCCGGAAATCAAAGCATTTGTACATCGTTTTAAGGGTAAAAAAAGCAGAAAGCGGTGCGCCGGTTGTCAATGAATGGCAGAAAAATTTTTAATAAAAAAGGCGGAGAACCTTGCGTTCTCCGCCTTTTTTTATAATTGCTATTGTTCCCCTTTGAGCGCTTTTGCAGACGCGCTCTTTTTTTTGTGCCATTGCCGTATGGTGCGGATGGCCTCTGTGTCGCACAGGATCAGCAAAAGCAGGGCAAGGGTGGGGATCACAGCCTCTGCAAAGGAGTGCGGCCCGATCCGGATGGGAATGGGGAGAAGCGGCAAAACCATCAGTACGTAATAAGGCAGGGTGCTTTTTCTCCAGTCCTGTTCAAACAAGGCGAATAGGGGAAAATAAAAGAAGGGCCACGAATACGACATTTGGATAGAGGGTAATGCCATTAAAAGGGCCACCATATGGGTGCTGTTATAAAAACCCCGCTCACGATCCTTTCTCATCAACGAGGCGGCAAGAAAAACGCCGACCGAGAAGATCAAAAAGGCGTAGAACACATAGGAGATGTAGGGGGCAAGCATCCAGGTTTGGGCGGAAAACGACCCCGAGGACTTCCAGCTGGAAAAGCGGATCAGATTTTTGACGATCCACCAAAGGCAAATAGGGCCGCCAAAGGCAAAGGAAGGAAGGATCAGCATCAAAAGTGCGTAAATAATGCACCGCACGGCTTCTTTATAGCGTTTTTCGGTGATCAACAACCAGCCAAACACGGCGGGATAGAGCTTTAGCGAAAAGGCAAAGGCCAGGGCAATCAATCCCAGCTCGCGCAGAACCTTGGAATCGCGCTCAAGCGAAAATAAATAAAATAATGTGCAGACAATGGCCAGCATGGCCAGGTTGGCCCGCTCAAGGCCGCTGAGCACACCCACAGAGCAGATGGCACAAACGGCGACCAGTGTGTTGACGCGCTTTTTTTCGTGCCTCCCAAAGAAATAAAACAGGGCGAACAGCACAAGGGCAAGGGCGGTGATAAACACCGAAACGGCAACCCACGATGCGGTGTAATTCACCCACTCCATACGGTCGTCGAAATCGGTAGAAAGATAGCTGTCGGGAAAAAGGCGGGAAAAGGCAAGAAAAATCAAATTGGCCATAGGGGGATAGATCACGGATCTTTCGGTATAAGCGCCCACCCCCAGCGACACGTCTCGCATGGAGTTAAAAAAATCCATAAACCGATCCCAACCCATAATGAAAAACAAGGAGTCCACGGCATAGCCGTTTGAGCAGACGCTTGCAATCAGGGTGACGAGATGGGAAAAGAAGATGAGTACCACAAAAAGACTTAAGGGCGTCAGTCGTGAAAGACAATTACTCCAAAATTTACGGATCATATCTGTTGAACTCAGATCGGCTTCACGCCGCCGGTGGTTTCTACAATGTCGGCGCCAAATTGCAGCGCTTCGGCCATTTCCTCGTCGTTGCCAAGGATCCAAACGCCCAGCAAAAAGCCATAGGACTTGATGCGTGCCGCGATATCGGCATCCACAGGGGGAACCTTGCACCAGGCGGTGCGCTTGTTATCCTGACGGGACCAGACTGTGGTCTTATGTCCGGCGGCAAAAGCGGCCAGACGGTCCAGGGATTCCTTGTCTGCCGGCCCGTCGTAGTGCAGGGGCGCCTTGGGGAAACGAGCTGCAAATTTTTCCAGCAGCGGCAGCTCGGAGCAGGTGAGGCCTACATTCTCGGCACCGTGCTTTTCGATCACGTCAAACACGATCTCGATCTGCTCGGGTGTGAATCTCTGTACCACGTTGTCAATTTTTGCCTCCATTCCGACGCTTTTGAGATAGTCCAGCGTTTGCGAAAGGGTGGGAATATGCTCGCCACAATAGGCCTTGTCAAACCACAGGCCCACGTCGATATCGGCAAGCTCTGCAAAGGTCAGGTCGGCAATGTTGACCTTCTCCTCGCCAAAGGACTCCCCTGCCACACGACCGGTGCGGTTGAGCGTGCGATCGTGGAGAATGATCGGCACGTTATCCTTGGTCATTTTGGGGTCGAATTCGATAATGTCATAGCCCTGCGCTACCGCCAGGCGGAAGGCGGCCATGGTGTTTTCGGGCGCATCGGTGGATACGCCGCGGTGTGCCTGCAGCAGGCAGTTGGTATCTCGATACATAATAGCACTCCTTTGCATTCGTGATATTGATTTCATTTTAGCACAGTTTACCTTGTTTGTAAAGAGGAAAGAGCGTGAAACGTGTGTTTGAGCGCAAGGGCCTGCACACCATTGCTCCGGAGGTAAAAACAGGCTTGTTTTAAAAGGGAAAAATCAAAAACGATAACTGAACGCCTTCTGCGCCAAAACGGCAAAAAGGCCTGTTTTTGGGCGTTGTGAAAGCGAATGGGCGGTCTTGCGCCGGCAATGCGTGAGGCTTGGCCGGGAAATATCGCGCAATTTTGCTCCGTATCCCGGGTGAACACCGCTTGCCCCTGCAGGGTAACCGTGGCTTGCGCGCTCCGATACCCCCGCAAGGCGAAAAAACCCCCTCCGCTGGGGCGGAGGGGGTTAAGGGCAGGATCAATGCACCAAGTGGCGCTTGATCTTGCGGCTGGTGGTTTTTTCAAACTCCGTATCGCGGAGCTCCAATGCCTTGATCTTTTTGAAGGAGGCGACCTTCTTGTTCAAAGCCAGGATCTTATCGTAAATGGTGTTGTAGATCTCCTCCATAGAGGTGCCCTCGGCAAACAGATCCTTGTTGGGGTAGACCACGGCGGTCAGGTTGACGGTCTCGCCATCCTCGCCCTTGCGGCCAACGACCACGCACTCGGCGATCTCCTCAATGCCCTCCAGATATTCCTCGATTTCCTCGGGAAATACGTTTTTGCCGTTCTCCAGCACGATGACCGATTTCAGACGGCCGGTGATATAGATATAACCGTCGTCATCCATATAACCAACGTCGCCGGTGCGGTACCAGCCATCCTCGGTAAAGGCGTTCTGATTGGCCTCTTCGTTGTTGTAATAGCCCAGCATCACGTTCTCGCCCTTGACCTGGATCTCGCCCTCCATAAAGCCCTTCTCGCCCATCATGCCGTCGCCAATGCGCGCCTGGCAGCAAGGAACGGCAGGGCCCACAGAGCCGCGTCTTTGCGCGAAGTAGGGGGAAACCGAGATCAAAGGAGAGCATTCGGTGATGCCATAGCCCTCGCAGATCTGAACGCCAAAGGCGTCAAAGTTCTTGACCATTTCGGGGTTGAGGGGCGCGCCGCCGCAGATGATCTTGCACAGTCTGCCGCCAAAGGCACCGATGACCGAGGAGAAGATCTTGGCACGCATATCAATGCCGATCTTGCGCATGCCGTTGGAAACGGGGATCATGCGACGGAGCAGCTTATCCTTGCCCTTCTTCTTGGCGGTATCCCAAATGCGCTTGTACATGGTATTGACAAACAGGGGAACCAGAACCAGCGCGGTGGGCTTGATCTCAGCCAGATTGCGCATGAGATTGCGCAGGCTGTCGTTGATGCCAACGGTGATGCCGTAGATCAGGCTGGCCACCATAATGGTCATCTCGTAGGTGTGGTGCAGGGGCAATACCGACAGGGTGATGTCATCCGGGAAGAAGTTCACCGATGCGCAGGCGGCGTTGGCGGTGGAGACAATGTTGTTCTCACACAGCATGACGCACTTGCTGGTTCCGGTGGTGCCGGAGGTAAAGAGCATAATGGCCAGATCCTTGTTGTTGCGGTCGGGGAGCGTATAGCCCTCGGCCAGCTTGGCTTCGCCCATTTCCAGCAGCTTGGCAAAGGGCAGGATCTTTTCGCTTTCGGTGCCTTCGGCAGGGTTCATCGGAATGAAGACGCGCAGGGAGGGGTGGTTCTCCATGGCGCCCTTGAATTTGTCGTTGAAGGAGGCGGAATACACAATGGCCTCGGCATCAACACCGGCCAAAAAGCCCTCGATCTCTGCAATGGCAAGCTCCTTGTCCATGGGGATGATCACGCCGCCGCTGGCCACGGTGGCCAGATGGGTGGCGACCCACTGATGGGAGGTCTCACCGATCACAGCAACGCGCTTGCCGGCAAGGCCTGCAGCCTCCAGACCGGCGGCCACGGAAAAGACCTCTTTAGAAAACTGACCGTAGGAAAGGGTCTCATAGGTCTTGCCCACAGGATACTTAAAGGCGACCTTGTCACCACGGCCGGAAAACAGCTCCACCAAATGCTTAAAGGAGTTGATGGGCGTATAGATGCGTTCGGTTTTCTTTGCGTTCATAGTGCACCTCTCTGCCAACAGTATTGGCTATTCTTATTTATTTTATCATGATGTCGGCGAAATGTCAAGAAAAAGAAGATTTTACAAAATTGTAAAATAGCACAAATGTCAACAATTAAGAATGTAGTTGACAAGTCAACAAGAATATTATACACGAAGAATGTTGATTTGTCAACAACTTTTTGAAAATTTATGAAAATAATCTTTTGGCGGAGTGGTGTATATACGCCCACAAACAGATGCGGTGCATGCGTGCGACGCGCGTAAATCGCAAAAGTCGGGAAAATGTTTCACGGGAAACAAAAGCGCGGCGGCGCCGCGCGAAAAATACAATAAAAAAGGGAACGCACAGCGTGTTCTCCGTTCAGGATAACACGCAAATGCGTTCGCCATTTTTGGATTTATCCCATCAGATGATCGACAACTCCCAGAATGGAAGGGATGATCCGGATCAAAAGAACCGATACAACGATCACGGCAACCAGGGTCAACACAAGACTGACAATGCCGCTCCCCTTCTTTTCATAACGGAATTCAGCCTTGTATTTCAGTTCTTCGGGAATGAAATAGCGCAGTTCGCCGGTCTCCTCGCCGTTTTCGGCGGTGACGATCAACCGTTTGAGAAAGGTATTGTGCTGTAGTTCAAAGGCGTACAGCGGATTTTTGTTCAGTTTTAGCTCGGTTAGTGTTTTGGCGCTCTCCTGCGACAGACATTCCTCACGAAGCAAGGCTCTTACAATGGCGCCGGGCACGTTTTTTTGATAAAAGGCGTACAGCGCGGCAATCAAAATACCAATGGCAAAGCCGATGATCACGTTTCGGACCGTGGCGCGAGCTCCGGCATCAAAGGTGAAATGGACATATTCTCCGGCTTCGATGGCAAAAATCGAGGCCAGAAACGGTAGTGTTACCGTCATATTACTTCCCTGCCTTGATGATATTGCAGCCCATATAGGGGCGCAGAGCCTCAGGAACGGTTACGGAACCGTCCTCGTTCTGGTAATTTTCAAGGATGGCAGCAACGGTGCGGCCTACCGCAACGCCGGAACCGTTCAGTGTGTGAACCAGTCTGGGCTTATCCTTGGGGGTCTCACGGTAGCGGATGTTTGCGCGGCGTGCCTGATAATCCTCAAAATCGGAGCAGGAGGAGATCTCCACATAGCGATTGTAGGAGGGCATCCACACCTCAATATCATAGGTCATGGCGCTGGAGAAGCCCAAATCGCCGGTGGAAAGCTTGACCACGCGGTAGGGCAGACCAAGACCCTGCAGCACGCGCTCGGCGTCGTTGGTCAGCTTTTCCAGCTCCTCATAAGAACTTTCGGGAGTGGTGAACTTCACCAGTTCTACTTTATTAAACTGGTGCTGACGGATCAAACCGCGGGTGTCGCGGCCTGCGGAGCCGGCCTCTGCACGGAAGCAAGCCGAATAAGCGCAGTAAGAAATGGGCAGATCGGCGCCGTCCAGAATGTCATCACGGTGCATATTGGTCACAGGAACCTCTGCGGTGGGGATCAGGAAGCAATCGTTGTTGGCTACGCGGAAGGCATCCTCCTCAAATTTCGGCAGCTGACCGGTGCCTCTCATAGAGTCGCGGTTGACCATATAAGGGGGGAAGATCTCGGTGTAGCCGTGGTCGGTGTGAGTGTCCAGATAGTAGTTGATCACGGCACGCTCCAGTCTGGAGCCCATTCCGCGGTAAAAATGGAAGCGAGTGCCGGTTACTTTTGCAGCGGTGTCGGGATCCAGAATGCCCAGATCCTTGCCGATATCCCAGTGGGGCTTGGGTTCAAAGCCGAATTCGCGAGGGGTGCTCCAGCGGCGCTGCTCCTCGTTGTCGGCATCGTCCTTGCCTTCGGGGGCCTTTTCGCTGGGAATATTGGGGATCGAAAGCAGAATGCTCTCCATCTCTGCATCAATGGCAGCAATCTTCTCGGTGTCGGCTTTGACGGTGTCAGAAAGGATCTTCATCTCGGCAAAGATGGGGGCAACGTCCTTTCCTTCCTTTTTAAACATGGGGATCTGCTTGGAGATCTTGTTCTGCTCGGCCTTTTTTGCCTCGGTATCGGCAATCAGGGCGCGGCGCTCTACGTCCAGCTCCAGCAGTCTGTCGATTTCGGCACTGTAATCCTTCTGGCGGCTGGCCAGGCGCGCCTTGGCGTAATCGGGGTTTTCTTTAATGCGCTTAATATCTAACATGATCGGGTGTCCTTTCGTTTAATCTTCGTTGAAGAAATCCTTGCCGCAAAGCAGGGTCAGCAGAGCTTCCATATCCTCGTTATCGTCATAGAACAGCTCGATGGACTTCTTTTTATCGTTTTGCGTGATCTTTACCTTGCGCCCAAGGCTTTCGCGCGTGCGGCGCTCCAGGTCCTTCATCCATGCGCGGCTCTGCGCACCACCGGAAATATCGGGGAGATCGGGCATGGGATCCACGTTTTCGCGGCGAATAATGGCCTCTACCTCGCGCACGGAAAGCTGCTTGGACACGATGCGGCGAGCCAAAACGGGGATCAATTCCTCATTTTTCAGGCCCAACAAAGCGCGTGCATGACCTGCGCTGATCTCGTTTTCCTTCAGCATATCCAGCACTTCCTCGGGCAGGTCCAGCAAACGCAGGATATTGGCGATGGCAGAACGGGACTTGCCCACCTGCTGGGAGACCTGCTCTTGGGTCATATCAAAGCGATCCATCAATGCCTGGTAGGCGAACGCTTCTTCTACAACGTTCAGATCCTCGCGCTGCACGTTCTCAATAATGGCGATTTGGGCGGCCTTTACATCGTCGCCGTCTACCACTACGGCAGGAATTTCGGTGAGTCCTGCCATTTTTGCGGCGCGCCAGCGGCGTTCGCCTGCAATGATCTCAAAGGTGCCCTCAAAGTTGGCGTTGGGGCGCACCAGAATGGGCTGAAGCACGCCGTATGCGGCAATGGAGTCTGCAAGGGTCTCCAAAGCCTCTCTGTCAAACTGTTTACGGGGCTGGTCGGCACGGGGCTCAATCTCCGAAATCCGGAGCGTTGTGGTGGTGCCTTCCTTCATTTCTGTAATATTATCGTCCAAAATGGCGTAAAAGTCTCTGCCGAGACCGCCGGGCTTCTTTGCCATATTGTGGCTTCCTCCTTCATTTATCTTTTTTAACAGCAAATGCGCTCCAACAATTCCTTGGTGGCACGCAGATATTCCTTTGCTCCTTGTGAGCAATCGTCGTGATAATATACCGGCATACCAAAGCCGGGGGCCTCCGACAACCGTGCGTTGCGGGAGATCTTGGCGTGGAATACGCGGTCCGGATAATGCTTTTGCAGCTCCGCCAGCACGTCACGGGATAGGGCCAACCGTCCGTTGTACATGGTGACAAGGATACCGAGGATCACCAAACGCGGATTGTAGCGGCGTTTCAGCTGTCCAATGGTGGTCATCAGCTGTACCAAGCCCTCCAACGCGAAATATTCGCACTGCATAGGAATGATCACATTGTCGCAAGCAACCATAGCGTTGATGGTCAACATTCCCAGTGAAGGGGGGCAATCCAACACGATAAAGTCGTAATCGTCGCGCAAGGTGGAGAGTATGCGCCGCAATCGGGCCTCGGCGTCCTCTTTTTCGATCAGATCAAACTCTGTGGCGGCCAGGGTAATGTTCGCCGGAATCAGATCCAAATTCTGAAATTCGGTGTGAATGACGGCATTATCAGAGCGACAACCGCCGATCAGCAGGTCTGCAATGGTAAAGCGCTGGGCTTTTTTGGATACACCAACGCTGCTGGTGGCACTCCCTTGGGGGTCAAGGTCAACCAAAAGCGTCTTTTTGCCCAGTATACCAAGTCCGGCCGCTAAATTCACGGCCGACGTCGTTTTTCCCACGCCGCCCTTTTGGTTGGCAAGGGCGATGATTCTACCCACGGGGAGCACCTCCCTTCCGTTATTGTGCTGATCCGTGGGATTATTATACCATTTACGCGCGCGTTTTGCAACAGGAAAATGAAAGAAATAAGAAAAAGTTTTATGAATCCAGTTGCCCTTCTTAGTACTGAATGTCTTGAACGGCCGTAAGTCATTTGTTTCACGTGAAACAGAAAACAATAAGACTTGTTTCACGTGGAACATTCTTCCTTACCAAAGGCTAAAAAAAATGTTTCACGTGAAACAGCGTGACGCGGCTGCTGACTTGTGTTTCACGTGAAACAAAAAGTCCACGTGAACATCCCGAAAGGCAAAGGCCTGGGTGTGTTTCACGTGGAACATTTTGTGCTATTTAGGTATTATAGGGCACCTCAATGGTGATTCTAACCCCAAAATCCCCCTCTGTACGGGTGCAGGAGACCTCTGCCCCGGTCTTGCGAAAGATGGACAAGGTCTTTTCAATGGAATTGTAGAGGGGTTCCAGGCTCTGAATGGCAAATTTGCGGGGCAAAACGCCCTTTAAGGGCTGCTCTGCCATTGCTACTGTAACAGAGCGCTGCGTGGGCTCTGAAGGCCCTTTTTGGGGCTCTACCGGGGGTGCTTGCAGGAGAATAGCGACCAGATCCTCGGTCTCGGCTACTTTTAAGCGGTTTTTGGCGATCCTTTCCATGGCTAACGCGCGTAGCTCTGGGGTTTTTAGTCGTAAAAGCGCACGCGCGTGGCGCTCGGTTAGCCCATTCGTCATGATCTGGCGACGCTCCTGCTGGTTGAACTGCAGCAAACGCAGCTTGTTGGCTACTGAGGATTGAGATATGCCCAGCTTTTGGGCGATCTGATCCTGCGTCATGTGATATTCCTGGATCAAATGGTAAAACGTGCTACCCTCCTCCAGGAAATGGAGGCTTTTTTGACGCAAAATGGAGAAAATGCGGTCCAACTCCCTGCTTTTGGCGCTTTCCGGCTGGAGAATACAAGGAATTTGGGTGCATCCAGCCAATATGGCGGCGGCCAGTTGACGCTCTCCCCCCACCAATTCATAGGGCTCTGCGCCCTGCCCTTCTGTTCTTTTTCGTACGCAAATGGGCTCCAAAAGGCCATATTTGCGGATCGAAGTGGCCAAACGAATGATGGCGTTCTGGCTGATACTGGCTTGCTTTAAGGCTTCGGGGGCGTATATCTGGCTTGGATGCAGTGAAATGCGGCATTCTTGCTCTGATGCGGTGTGAAATGTGGCTTGTTTTTCTGCGATTGTGGGCATTTTACATCCTTCTCCTGGTTTTTTCTTTCATTTTACACCATCACTAACGGGGAATTTGTTGTTTTATAAATGGTAAAAAATGGAAATTGCAAAGAGAACTCAATGTAAATTGTTGATAAATGAAAATAATGGCAGAAAAATGTCGACAGGACGTGGATTTTGCGACCGAAATTGTCACTTTGCGTGTGGGTCAGCTGTTGGGAACGCGATTGTACACGTTGCAAACGAGAAAGAAGCGAGGGCGAAGCTCTCTTTTGGGTTGGACAGAAATTAGCGGCCGAAATGGGCCAAACTGCTGCAAAAATGGGCGTTAAATATTTTTGCTTTAAACGATGGAGAGTCTGTTGAGAAAAATTTTATTTAATGCCCATTTTTAGCCGTTTTAGGCCGAAAATCGGCCTTGAAATGGGCTTAAAGAGGTTTTTTCAGAATCTTTCCCCAAGGGCGCGGAAATTCTGCCGGCGTGGCCTTAATTTTCTTGATCTCGATCAGATAACGCGTTTCTTCCTCAGCTCCTCCCAACAATTTCACGGGGTGGAGTGCCGCAATCTCGCCGCCAAGGCGTTTGATGGCGTTTTGCGCTGCCATTGCCTCTTCCTCGCCCTTTCTGCCCTTCATTGCCAGAAACGTGCCACCAACGCGCACAAAGGGCAGGCAAAGCTCCGAAAGTGCCGGCAAAGCGGCAACGGCACGGGCGGTACAGCAATCAAAGGCCTCACGGTAGATTCCCTTCCCGCCTTCCTCGGCGCGCATCGAAACCGCCGTCAAACCCCTGCAATTCAGCAAATTTGCGGTCTCTTTTACGTATTGAATGCGCTTTTCGGTGCTATCCAAGGCCAAAATCGACAGATCCGGCCTGCAAATGGCCAACGGAAGGCAGGGGAAGCCTGCGCCGCAGCCAATGTCGGCAATTCGGGCGTTTTGGGGCAAAAAAGCCTCTGCTGTCAGGGAATCTACATAATGAAGCAAAACGATAGCAGACTCCTCTTTGATGGCGGTCAGATTCATTTTTTCGTTGACCGAAAGCATGCGCTCGGTGAGCTGATAGAACATCCTTGACTTGTCCTCGTCAGCAAATCGAGAAAATCCATTTAGTGCCATAACGGTATCGAAAACAGCCCTAAAATTCTCGTAGCAAATCATATGAAAATCTCCTTTGAAAATATGAAAAATCAATCAAAAATCGCGTTTTTTGTTCCCGTTACGCCACTTTCTTAATGCTGCAGCTTGGCCGGGATCGCTATGCGCGGCAGCGCGCGACGGCCAAGGGGGCTGCGGCGAAGGTGCGAGCGCTGAAGGTGCGAGCGCTGAAGAGCGACGCTTGATGGCATTTTGGCTTGAAGACGCAAAATACACGCCCGGGCGCCGCCGTTTTGCCGGAGCGCCGAAACGGCGGTTGCTCTCGAAATGTTACAAATGCAACATAATCAGAGAAAGGATTCTTGCAACAAATTGTTATTTTTTAAAATATCAACAAAAACGGCGATTCTGATGGCATGTTGTTGACTTATAATGCATAAATCAATCAAACAGCCCGAACTAAGACAAAAAAATCAAAATGTTGATGTTTTGTAAAAATCACACAAACGATCCTTGGTGGCGCCTATAATTGCCAAAATATGGTAAAAATCAGTCAAAACGAAGCGAAAGCTTGAAAATGGAAAAATATGGTAAATTTCAAACGCGAAACCCTCGCCACTGCTGAATTTACCAAAAAATGGAAGAAAAAGCGCCGGGAGACGCCAAGGCGGCGCGAAAACGCCGAAAAACCCGAGAAATCGGCAGTTCACAGAGAAATGGTAAAAAATGGTAGCAACCCGGGCACAAGAGGGCAAAATCCAAGAAGAACGCCGTAAGTGGCCGTATTGGGGCGCATTTAGGGAAAGCATCGGCAAAAACCACCAAATGCGCGCCAGAGCCTTAAAAAGGCGCCAAATCGGCGTTTTCGGCCCAAACACGGGCGAATAGTGCAAAACGCTCGAAAACGCCTTAAAATGTCCTAAAACGGCTCAAAAGAGGGCGAAATGTGCCCTTTTGCGATTTAAAAGTGAAGAAATGCGATGTTTTAAAGCTCTGCAGAAAAAGCGATTGGCGCCATAACGGTATTGAAAACACCAATATAGTTGCGGAAATAACCATGATAAAAAACGATAATTTCGCAAAAATGGCGTTACAAAAATAGGCACAAAACAGACCTTTTGATGGCAGATTTTGAAAAAGCTTGGGGGGTTCTATCTAAAACACGGCGAGGGCGAAGAAGCCAAATCCGTGGAATTCTTTGTGGGAGGAGGGCAAACGCCCCCTGAAAGGAGGCGGCCATTTGTCGAAAGGGCAAGGAGTGCATCTGCTCCTTTACATAGAAACAAGGACAGAGACTGCCGGCGTGCCGTTTACTTGGGGCGCACTGACATTCTCTGTCCTTTTGCGGTCGGTCGATATTCATTCCGTGCGGTCGAACCGATGCCGCGCTCGGCCGTTTGGGGCCGATGGATGCTTAATGGAGCCCTAAATAGATCAAAAGGACGGAAATGTCAGCCGGCGAAACGCCGCTGATGCGAGAGGCTTGACCAATGGTGGCAGGCTTGCGCTGGGAAAGCTTTTGCGCTGCCTCAATGCGCAGACCGGCGATCTTGGAGTAGTCCAGATCCTGCGGCAGAGCGCGGGATTCCAGCTTGATGTGGCGCAAAACCTCGCCCGTTTGCCGGGCAATATAGCCCTCGTACTTGATCTGCACCTCCACCGACTGTGCCGCCGCACGGGAAAGAATGGGGCGATTGGGGTCTAACGCCTCCAAGGCGGCATAGGTAACGCCGGGGCGGCGGAGCAGATCGGCCAGCGAGGCCCCGGTGTTTAGCGGGGGGGATTCCAGGGTGGCGAGAAAGGGATTGGCGCGCTCCGGGGAAACGTGCGTGGAAAAAAGTCGCGCCTTTTCAGCCTCAATAACGGCCATTTTTTTCTCGAATTTCGCATAACGGGTCTCATTTATCAGCCCTACACGGTGGCCGAGGGGAGTCAGACGCTCATCGGCGTTATCCTGCCGCAACAGCAATCGATATTCGGAGCGCGAGGTCATCATACGATAGGGCTCGTTGGTGCCCTTGGTGATCAGATCGTCCACCAGGGTCCCGATGTATGAGCCCGAACGGGGGAGGGTCAGCGCTTCTTCTCCTTTTGCGGCCAACGCCGCGTTGATGCCGGCCAAAAGTCCTTGCCCGGCGGCCTCCTCATAGCCCGAGGTGCCGTTGAACTGCCCCGCACCGTACAGCCCCTTGATGCTTTGAAACTCCAAGGTGGCGGTGAGCTGGGTGGGATCGCAGCAATCGTATTCGATGGCGTAAGCATAGCGCATGATCTCGGCGTTTTGCATACCGGGCAGCGATTTCAGCATTTTTTGCTGCACGTCTGTGGGCATGGAGGTGGAAAAGCCCTGCAGATACAGCTCCTCGGTCTCCTCACCAAGGGGCTCTAAAAACAGTTGATGGCGTTCCTTATCGGCAAAGCGGACTACTTTATCCTCAATGGAGGGGCAATAGCGGGGACCGGTGCCATGAATATGACCGCCATACATGGCGGAACGGGTCAGATTTTCCCGTATGATGCGGTGGGTCTCGGCGTTGGTGTAAAGAATGTGGCAGGGAATCTGTTCCACCCCGCGCATATAGTCCTCGGGGGTGGAAACCGCATACGGTAGCGGATTTTCTTCACCGGGCTGTAGCTCAAGGGCAGAAAAATCCACCGATCGACGGTTGATGCGCGCCGGCGTTCCGGTTTTAAAACGCATCAGTCGGATGCCCAGCTCCTGCAAAGAGGCGGAGAGCCCCTTGGATGGCAAAAAGCCATCGGGGCCGCTATCCTGGGCGGCGGAGCCCACAAAAATACGGCTTTCCAGGTACGTACCGGCGGCGATGATGGCCGATTGGCAAGCATACTCCTCACTAAGAGCGGTGCAAACGCCGGTCACATGGCCATCCTTCACTAGGATCCTTGTGATCTCGGCTTGGACCAGTCGCAGGCTCGGGGTGTGCTCCAGCACCGATTTCATATAAATATGGTAGCGTTTGCGGTCGGCCTGCACGCGCTTGCTGTGCACAGCCGCGCCTTTGCCAAGGTTCAGCGTGCGGGATTGTAGGGTAACGGCATCGGCCGCGCGTCCCATCTCGCCCCCCAAGGCATCGATCTCATAAACCAGATGCCCCTTGGCGGTGCCGCCGATGGAGGGATTGCAGGGCATATTGCCGATGGATTCCAGAGACATGGTAAAGAGGATGGTGTCCACGCCCATACGGGCGCTGGCCAGCGCAGCCTCGATGCCGGCGTGTCCTGCACCGATCACGGCAACGGTGGTGGTGTTTGGCATAAAAGACTCCTTTGCGCGAAAAATAGCGTAACGGTGCGTGTTTTTTAATATTTTAAGAACATAGCACGCTCGGCGTTGGCTTTGTTGGGGCTGTGCAGGGAGATCATACGCTCGCCTTGCAGGGTGTGAAACAGCATCGCGTGGCCGCCGTCAAAGTCAAAGCGAGGCGGCAGATGGTGCCAAGGACCCAGAACGCGGTCGGCTTCAGCCTCCAGCACCAGATAGCGCCCTTGGTGAAAGCTGGACCAGATCATTTTCAACTTGTCACCCTCGGTAAAGAGGAAGGGACCGTCGGTCACATAGCAATCGGGCCGCTTGCTGCCAAGCGAGGTTACGTCGGGGTGGTCGGAGGCACGAAACAGCAAAACCGGAGCGCCGGCAGGGGCGGAAAGGTCGGGCGTGAGAGGCATTGCGCAGATCTCGCCATCCTTTACCTGTAGCCATTCGTGGCAGAACACGAGATACGGGGTGCCGTTTTCCACCCAAAGGGTGCCATCAAGACATTCCCAGTCGGCAGGCGTGGCGGGCGATTGGCTAAGTGGAACAAAGGTGCCGTCGGGCGTGTCGCAAACCAAAATTTGTGTGCCGCGACAGGCGGTTTCGCTTTTAAAGCTGCCAAACAAATAGTATTTTCCGTTATATTTGTGTACCTCGGGCGCCCAATAATCCCGATCGGCCCAAAAGTCGATTTTCGTCCCATCAAAAATGACCTTGGGGTCTTCAAAATGCTCCAGGTCGTGGGTCTTATAGACCAAAAAGCTGGGGCCGGTGTGAAGGGAATCCGCTTGCAGGGCGGTGGTGCCATACATATAATAGCAGCCCTGTTCGGTGTCGGTCAGAATAAAGGGATCGCGGATGCGGATGTCAGCTCTGTTCAACATAATTACCTCTTTTTTTGTATACGTATACGGATTTTAATCGTTTTTCAGTACGGAAAGCAAATAGGGGTGCAATGCGCCATTGGAAGCGGCTATGTTGGCTTCGCCGGTCATGGAAAGGGGATTCCCCTGCCAATCGGTGATAATGCCACCGGCCTCCTCCAGGATCACCGCACCGGCTGCGTAATCCCATAGCTGCAGCTTGCGTTCTGCATAAAGGCCTACGCGACCGCAGGCGGTATAGGCAACGTCGGTGGCGGCTGAGCCGGAGCGGCGAATGTCGATGCAATCCATATAAAGCTGACGGGTGATGGCCATCAAGCTGTCTACGTGTTCCTTGTAGTAGGAGGAGGTTCCTATGGCAGCCAGAGCCTCACCCGGTGTGGCAGCATCTACCACGTGAATGGGGGCCCCGTTCAGAAAGGCACCCTTTCCGCGCTCGGCCCAAAAAAGCTCATCGGTATAGGGATTATAAATGGCTCCCAGCTCTGCACGGTGTTGGTAGACCAGCGCCAGTGAAACCACCGACAGACCGTAGGAAAAGATATAGTTGGTGGTGCCGTCGATGGGGTCCAGTACAAAGGTGGGAGTGGCAGGGTCAACGGTATGGTCGGCATCCTCCTCGCCCATAAAGCGGATGTGAGGATAGCGTACGGCAAGCGTCTCTCGCAGGCGCTTTTGCACTCCAAAATCGGCGGCGGTCACAAAATCGTTGCGGTTTTTTACGATGACGTCGCCTGCCGAGGTAGGGTCAAGCAGAAAGGGACGCAGCGAGCGCAGCAACTCGGAAATTTCTTGAAAAGTGGGATACGTATTCATATTTTTTGTCCTTTTTGCGATTATCGTTGGGTTTTTGTGACCACCGTGCCCGAGGGATTGTAAAAACGGCAGATCTGCAGGGCACGCTGCGTGGCCTCGAAATAAAGGATAGCCCGGCGCTTCTCCTTTTTGCTATGGTCCTTGTATTCAAACAGCATATAATAAATGTCGGGGGCGGAAAGTGAGGAGATGGCGGAGTACTCCCGTTCCGGCTTCCACGCGGTGGCCTTGGCCGAATAGATGTCTCCGTCTAAAGGAGCGATGGTCACGGCATCGCGCAGGGTAACGACCAGCAGGCGGCGGCGACTACGATTGCCGTAGATTTTGGAAAAGGTCAGCTCACCCGAGGTAATGGAATACTCATACTCCACGTCTACATAGCGCCAGGTGATAAACACAATGATCCAAAGGGAGATGGGGATCAGCGCGATCAGGGGCACGATCAGTCGATAGCGCAGCCCCAGCAGCAAGAACCCCAATACGTAAAAGACATAAAAGCATAGCAGCGCGATGCGGGCAAGGATCCATTTTCCCTCCAGCTTTTGCTCTACTACAAACTCATAGGTTGAAAATTCGTTCACAACAGCACCTCTTTTCTGGCGTAACATACAAACACACTGTAATTATAACACAAAAAACAGTTCATTTCAATCTTTTCTGTGTGACAGGCGACAAAAAACGAAAATGTTTTTGTTCCCTCTTGATATCTCGCGCGCTTTCTTGTATAATAAATGTATAATAATATATATCTAAAGTTAGGAGATCACAAAAATGAAAGCTGTTATTACCGTTACCGGAAAGGATAGCGTAGGCATCATCGCCCGCGTCAGTGCCATGTGCACCGAGTACAATGCCAATATCGTGGATATCACCCAAAGCGTGCTTTCGGAGTACTTTGCCATGATCATGCTGGTGGAGATCGGAAAGCTGACCATTCCCTTTGCCGATTTTGCCGACAAGATGGCCGATGCTGGCAAGGCGTGCGGTCTGGATATCCGCGCCATGCACGAGGATATTTTTAACACCATGCATCACATCTGATGGCTCTGTGAGGTAACAATATGCTGAACATCACCGATATTTTGGAAACCATTGGGATGATCCGTGAGGAAAATCTCGATATCCGTACCATTACCATGGGCATCTCTTTGCTGGACTGCGTCAGCGAGGATGAGAACCGTGTGTGCGAAAAGGTATACGATAAAATTACCCGCACCGCCAAGAATCTGGTGAGCGTGGGTTGCGATATTGAGAAAAAATACGGTATTCCCATTGTCAATAAGCGCGTGTCCGTCACCCCGGTCTCTCTCATTGGCGGCGAAATGTCTCCCGAGGGCTATCTCAAGCTGGCCCACACCCTGCAGCGCGCGGCCGAAAATCTGGGCATCAACTTCATCGGCGGCTACTCGGCACTTGTCCACAAGGGCATGACCCAGGGCGAGAAGAATCTGATCTCGGTCATTCCCGAGGCACTTGCCGAAACCCAGATGGTCTGCTCCTCGGTCAATGTGGCCACCACCAAGGCCGGCATCAATATGGATGCCATCCGTATGATGGGCTCGGCCATCAAGCGCGCCGCTTATCTTACCCGTGATAACAACTCCATTGGCTGTGCTAAGCTGGTGGTTTTTGCCAACGTACCCGAGGATAACCCCTTTATGGCCGGTGCCTTCCACGGTGTGGGCGAGCCCGATCACGTGATCAACGTGGGCGTTTCCGGCCCCGGTGTGGTGGCCGCCGCCATCAAGCGTGCAGGGGATTGTGATCTTTCTGAGCTGGCAGACGTGATCAAAAAGACCGCCTTTAAGATCACCCGCGTAGGTCAGCTGGTGGCCAGCGAGGCCGCCGAGCGCTTGGACACCCCCTTTGGCATCATCGACCTGTCGTTGGCACCCACCCCTGCCATTGGTGACTCGGTGGCCCATATCCTGGAGGAGATGGGTTTGGAGTCCTGCGGCGGCTGCGGTACGACGGCGGCGCTGGCCATGCTCAACGATGCCGTGAAGAAGGGCGGCGTTATGGCGTCCTCTCACGTGGGCGGCCTTTCGGGCGCCTTTATCCCGGTTTCCGAGGATGCCGGCATGATCGCCGCTGTGGAGCGCGGTGCCCTGACTCTGGAAAAGCTGGAGGCGATGACCGCCGTTTGCTCGGTGGGTCTGGATATGATCGCCATTCCCGGCGACGTTTCGGAGGATGTGATCTGCGGCATCATTGCCGATGAGATCTCCATTGGTGTGGCCAACACCAAGACCACCGCGGTTCGTGTGATCCCGGCCTATGGCAAAAAGGAGGGTGACGCGGTCAGCTTTGGCGGCCTTTTGGGCTATGCACCGGTCATGTCGGTCAAGCCCTACTCGCCTGCTTGCTTTGTGGCACGCGGCGGCCGTATTCCTGCACCCATTCACAGCTTAAAGAACTAAAAAACCATACCGTATGCGTTTTTTTGCATACGTAGGAGCATTATGAAATCCGGAATTCAAAATCATTTGATCCATATCATGATGCCCAGTGTTGTATTCTCCGTCATTGCGGGTGTGCTGACCGGCGCGCTGGTCTTTGCCTTTCGCGTGATCTCGGAGGAGGTGATCCTGCTTTCCCAGCAGATCTTTCGGTTTGCGGGTACACATTACTGGGCAATCCCCTTGGTGGTGGCGGGAGCGGTTCTGGTGGCACTGCTGGTTTCGTTGTGCCAGCGCTATTCCCCCCACGCCCGGGGAGGCGGTATTCCCACCGCCGTGGCCTTGATGCGTGGACTTATCACCTTTCAATGGCTGCGAAACGTGGTGTTCGTGTTCACCTCGGCGCTGCTTTCTTATCTGTGCGGCATCCCCCTTGGCAATGACGAGGGCCCTGCCGTGCAAATGGGTACCGCCATTGGCAGCGGAACCACCAAGCTGCTGACCGGCAAAAAGCATCAGGGGTGGGAACGCTATCTGATGACCGGCGGCGCTACCGCCGGCTTTGCCGCGGCCACCTGTGCCCCCATCTCGGCGGTGCTGTTTGGCCTGGAGGAGGCGCACCGTCGCTTTTCCCCCTTGCTGCTCATGTCCTCGATCTCCAGCGTGCTGTCGGGCATGGGTACGCTTCATGTGCTTTGCTATCTGACGGGCAGAGAGGAGCTGACCTCGCTGTTCCACTTTACCATCACACAAGCGCTGCCCCTCCGGCACATCTGGATGGCCATACTGGTGGGTTTGTTTTGCGGCATCGGTGCCTATCTGCTGGCTGCTATGACCATGCTGATCCGCAATACGTTGCATAAAAAAGCCAAGAACGTTCCCCATTTTTTAAAGATCGCCCCTGTTTTTGCCTTGGTGGCTCTGATCGGTTGCTTCTTTTCGGAGTATCATGTGATCGGCACCGGGCACCATCTGATTGAAAGTCTGATCTCCCATCGCGAGATCTGGTATATCGCCCTTGGGCTGCTGCTGGTGCGCGCTGTGCTGGTGATCCTTGCCAACGACGTGGGCGCCACGGGCGGTCTGTTTACCCCCATTCTGGTCTTTGGCGCCTTGATCGGCTCTATGACTGCCGAACTGCTCATTGCGCTTGGTGCTATGGATGCGCACTTTTTCCCCTTGATGGTGGTGATGGGAATGTCGGCCTTCTTCGCCGGCTCGGTACGTACCCCTCTGACCGCTGCTATCTTTGCCATCGAGGTGTTCTCGGGCTTTGATAACGTCTTGCCTATTTTTGTTTCTATTCTGATTTCCTACGTGATCGTGGAGACCATCGGTGTTACCTCCATCAACGAGATCGCTATGGAGCGCGAGATCCATAAGGCCCACAAGGGCAAGGCTCGTTGCACTGTGGATGTCGAGCTGACGGTGCGCCCCGATTGCTTTGCCATCGGCAAGGAGCCTCGTGATATTCTTTGGCCGGCCTTTTGCCACGTGCTTTCGGTGCGAAAGGGCGAGGCCGAAAAGGATTCCTATGAGGGCGGCACCATTCACGAAGGGGATATCCTGCGCCTCAATTTTACCACCTATGACCGAGAGGCCACAGCCACCGAGCTGTGCGCCATTTTGGGTGATCAGCCGGTGTATGAAAATGCCACCGTACACAGCGACCCCACCGGCCACCGGTTATCGGTGGACGTTGCCAAAAATATTGGTAAGCGTTCTTGATGCGATTGTGATGAAAAAAAGGCAACGGATGCGAGTTTTTAGGCTCTGTCTGCTGTTTTATCAAAGGAGAGTGTGCGCTTGGATTCGTTTCTTTTTGCCATCAATGCGGTTATGCCCATTATTTTAATGGTGGCTGTCGGCTACGCATTAAAGAAAATTGGGCTGATGGGTCCCGAACTTTCCAAGGCCGCAAACAAGCTGGTCTTTCGGGTCTTTTTGCCTGCAACGCTGTTTTTAAATGTTTATAAGATCCGGGATCTCGGCGGCATTGAGTTGGGATATATCGGCTATGCGCTGATCGTGGTATTTGCCATTTTTCTGCTGGCTATTCCGGCGGCAATGCTGCTGACCAAGCATCCCGAGCGCCGCGGCCCGTTGGTGCAGGTGGCCTTTCGCTCCAATTACGCCTTGGTGGGCCTGCCCTTGGCCGGCTCGCTGTTCGGGGCAGAGGGCGAAATGGTGGCCACGCTGTTGTCGGCGGCGGTGATCCCGCTGTTTAACGTGTTGGCCGTGATCAGCCTTTCGATCTTTCACGGCGGCGACGAAAAGCCGAGTGTGAAAAGAATCCTGCTGGGTATTGTCAAAAATCCTCTGATCCTCAGCATCGCTGCGGGGCTGGTGGCCCTTGCCATTCGCGCCCTGCTGGTAAAAAACGGCATCAACTTCCGTCTGACACAGATCCAGCCCGTGTATACGGTGCTGCAATATCTGTCGGGCGTTTCCACGCCCCTGGCGCTTTTGGTGTTGGGCGCACAGTTTGAGTTTTCTGCCATTTCGGCACTGAAAAAAGAGATCATTGCCGGCACGCTGGCGCGCGTGCTGGTCACGCCCCTGCTGGGTATTGGCATTGCTTATCTTTTTTTGCGAGATCATCTTACCGGTGCCCATTTTGCCGCTTTTGTGGCGTTGTTTGCCACACCGGTGGCGGTTTCCAGCCTGACGATGGCACAGGAAATGGATAACGATGCGGCCCTTGCGGGCCAGCTGGTGGTCTGGACCACCATTGCCTCGTCTGTCTCGATCTTTCTTGGTGCGTTGCTGCTGCGGCTGGCCGGCATATTCGGATAAAAGCAAATTTTTTAAAAATTAGAATATTTCTAAATTTTACTTGACTTTTGATTCATTTTAAGTTATAATAAAATAAACCTTTACACGACTGACGGACGACCGTGTTCAAACGGTCAAGCGGAGTTACCGCAAGGGAATGTAAAAATACAAGAAATGCAGGCCGACCGTCTGGGCTTTCGCAGTGAAAGGAATACATATGGAGCATGTAAATTGGAACGGCTTTAAGGCCGGTGTATGGCAGGACGAGATCAACGTTCGTGATTTCATTCAGCAAAACTATAAGCCCTATCTGGGCGATCACAGCTTTTTGGCCTCGGCCACTGATCGCACCAATGAGCTGATGAAAAAGGTGCAGAATCTGTTTGCCCTGGAGCGTCAGTTCGGTGGCGTGCTGGATGTAGACACCAATACGGTGACCTCCCTTTGTGCATATGCCCCCGGCTATGTGGATAAGGAGAACGAGCTGATCGTGGGTCTGCAGACCAACCGCCCCTTAAAGCGTGGCGTCAACCCCTTTGGCGGCATTCGTATGGCGCGCGCCGCCTGCGAGGCCTATGGCTATAAGCTGGGGCAGAACGTGGAAGAGGCCTTTCGTTATCGCACCACCCACAATGACGGTGTGTTCCGCGCCTATACCGACGAGATGCGCCTGGCTCGCAAGCTGCACGTGATCACCGGCCTGCCCGATGGCTATGGCCGCGGCCGTATCATCGGTGACTATCGCCGCGTGGCGCTGTACGGTGTGGATCGTTTGATCGAGGAAAAGAAAAAGGATAAAAAGGCCCTGGCAAAGGGCAACTTCAACACCGACGAGGTGAGATTGGAGGAGGAGCTGTTCCAGCAGATCGCCTTCCTTGGCTATATGAAGGAAATGGCCGCCTCCTATGGCTATGACATCAGCGTTCCTGCCGCCAATACCAGAGAGGCCATTCAATGGACCTACTTTGCTTATCTGGCCGGCATCAAGGAGCAGAACGGTGCCGCCAACTCCCTTGGCCGTGTGGCCACCTTCTTTGATATTTATATCGAGCGCGATCTGGCCAACGGAACGCTGACCGAGGAGGGGGCACAGGAGCTGATCGACGACTTTGTGATCAAGCTGCGCCTGGCCCGTCATCTGCGCACTCCCGAGTATAACGAGCTGTTTGGCGGCGACCCCATGTGGATCACCGAATCGGTGGGCGGCATGGGTGAGGATGGCCGTACCTTGGTTACAAAATCCAGCTACCGTATCCTCAATACTTTGTACACGTTGGGCTCCTCGGCCGAACCGAACCTGACGGTTCTTTGGTCCAAGGATCTCCCCGATCCCTTCAAGAAATTCTGCGCCAAGGTGTCGGTGGATACCGACTCGATCCAGTATGAAAACGATGATCTGATGCGCCCCGATTACGGTGACGACTATGCCATCGCCTGCTGCGTGTCCGCCATGAAGGTGGGCAAGCAGATGCAGTTCTTTGGCGCACGCTGCAATCTGGCCAAGCTCCTGCTGATCGCCCTGAACGGTGGCTACGATGCCACCACGGGTATGCGCATCGGCCCGGAAATGCCCGTGATCGAGGGTGACGTTCTGGATTATGAGACGGTGGCAGAGCGCTATGACATCTATTTGCAGTGGCTTTCCCGCTTGTATGTCAACACCATGAACGTCATTCATTATATGCACGATAAATACGCTTACGAAAAAAGCCAGATGGCCCTTCACGATACCGATGTGCATCGCTTTATGGCCTTTGGTGTGGCAGGTCTGTCGGTGATCACCGACTCGATGAGTGCCATCAAGTACGCGCAGGTGCATCCTGTGAAGAATGCCAACGGCTACATTGTGGATTTTGAGACCGTAGGCGACTTCCCCAAGTACGGCAACGATGACGATCGCGTGGATCTTATTGCCAAGGAGCTGACCCACAAGGTCATCACCGAGCTGCGCAAGACCCCCACCTATCGCAACGCCGAGCATACGCTGTCGGTGCTGACCATTACCTCTAACGTCATGTATGGCAAGCATACCGGCTCCACCCCCGACGGCCGCAAGGCCGGCGCACCCTTTGCGCCCGGCGCCAACCCCATGCACAATCGCGAGGAGAACGGCGCTCTGGCGTCGCTGAACTCGGTGGCCAAGATCGACTATGCCGATTGCCGCGACGGTATTTCCAATACCTTCTCCATCACCCCCGATGCTCTTGGCCGGGGAGACGAGGAGCGCGTGGACAACCTTGTCAGCATTCTGGACGGTTACTTTGCCAAGATGGCGCACCACATCAACATCAACGTTCTCAGCCGCGAGACTCTGCTCAAGGCCTATGACGATCCCGAAGCCTATCCCAACCTGACCATTCGTGTGTCGGGCTATGCGGTCAACTTCAACAAGCTCTCTCGCGAGCAGCAGCGTGAGGTGATCAGCCGCACCTTCCACGAGACCATGTAACATGGTGGGAAGGGTACATTCTATCCAGACCCTCGGCACCCTTGATGGGCCGGGGGTCCGGTTTGTCTTATTCCTGCAGGGCTGCAACCTGCGTTGCGGCTGCTGCCACAACCCCGACACCTGGGCGATGCAGGGTGGGCAGAAGCTGACCGCCACCGAGATCGTCCAAAGGGCAATGCGTTACCGCACCTATTTTGGTCGGGAGGGCGGCATCACCGTTTCGGGGGGCGAGCCCCTTTTGCAGGCCGCTTTTGTGACCGAGCTGTTTGCTTTGTGTCACGAGAACGGTATTCACACCTGTCTGGATACCTCGGGCAGCGTTCTTGGCCAAGAGGTTGACGCGCTGTTGGATGTGACCGATCGGGTGCTGTTGGATATCAAATATCCCACCGACGGGCAGTACCGCCAATTTGTAGGTTGTCCGTTGGAAAAGCCTTTGGCCTTTTTGCAGCAACTGAACGAAAAGGGCATTGCTACCACGCTGCGGCAGGTGGTGATCCCCACCCTTAACGATACCGAGGAGAGCATGGCGTTTCTCGCTACGTTACGGGGGCAATTTGCCTGCGTGGACAAGGTGGAGCTGCTGCCCTTTAAAAAGATCTGCAAGACCAAATACGATCAGATGGGAATGGAATTCCCCTTTGAAAAGTACGATACTCCCACGGCTGCTCAAATGGCAGAGCTACAGAAAATATTGGAAAAATAACCATACGGTGGAGGAATTTGATGATTCTCTTGAAAGGACACGCAAATTCCTCCGTTTTTGCCGGGGCGCACGTTGACCTGCCGCGCCAGCGGTGATATACTGAAAAAACGATGCAGGGAGGAATGGCAATGAAGCTGTTGCTTTGCGGAGACGTTTGCCCCACGGCGCTGACCGACGCCTATTTTGCCAATGGCGATGTGAAGACGCTGTTTGGTGATGTGGCCACGCTGTTTGATGGGAATGATGTGAATCTGGTGAATCTGGAGTGTGCCCTCACCGACAAGGAGACCCCCATCACCAAGATCGGGCCCAACCTGAAGGCCTCGTTGGGCACGGCGTCTACCCTTGCCCGGTTGGGGGTGAATTATTGCGGTCTTTCCAACAACCATACCTTTGATTACGGTCGCCCCGGCGTGATGGATATGCTGGCGGCATTGCGCGAAAATGGCATTACGTATACGGGTTTTGGCGAAAATTACGCCGATTCTCGCAAAAATTTGGTCATCGAAAAAAGCGGGGAACGCATCACGGTTATCGCGGTTTGTGAGCATGAGTATTCCTATGCCATGGAGAACGCCATGGGCGCGCGACCCTTTGATGTGTTCGATACCCTTGAGGATATCCGCATCGCCAAGGCACAGGGAGGTCGGGTGATCGTGCTGTATCACGGCGGCAAGGAGTTCTGCCGTTATCCGTCTCCCCGATTGCTGCATGTCTGCCGCGCTATGGCAAGGGCAGGGGCCGATCTGGTGCTGTGTCAGCACAGCCATTGCATCGGCTGCTATGAGGCTTATGAGGGGTGCCACATCCTCTACGGTCAGGGTAACTTCCATTTTGTCGGCAGAGGAGAGGACGAGTGCTGGCGCAGCGGCTTTTCGGTGCAATATGACTCGGTTACCCACGGGATCGCCTTTGTGCCCCATGTTATGAATGAGCAGGGCATTGAGCTTGCCAAGGGTGCAGAGAAGGAGCAGCTGATGGTCGACTTTGCCGCCCGTAATGCAGAGCTGGCCGACGGCCGATGGCTGGATGGCTGGCGCGCTTTTTGTGAGAGCATGCGCTCCCGATACGAAAAAGCAGTTGCCGAAGCCGGTGTGGGAGAGGATGCCGATGGCCTTGTCAAGCACAACCACAAATTTGCTCACTACCTGGATTGCGAGGCACACACCGATGTGTGGCGCGAGCTGTACAAAAGCACGCATCATACCAATGAAAAATAATATAAATCAAGAAACGGTAGCGAAAATTCGCTACCGTTTCACTTTTTTATGCAGTCATGCTATGGCGCTTTAAATCGCGCGGTTGTCGGATTCTTCTTTGCAGGGGGCGGCATCCAGACGCACCAAGGTCTCTCCGTTTTCGCCATAGGTGATGCGGTCACCGCAGCAATTCAAGCTGTCCACATAGGAAAGGTACGCCTCTTTGGAGGCAAAGAGAGGCTTGTGAGCGGCCACGATCTGCCGTGCGCGCTGGCCGCCGTTTTGCAGCAGGAGCTTCAGCATCATCAGCTGCCACTTGGCGTTGGTTACGCAAGCGGCCTCGGGGTCGGCAATATAATAATCGTCGCCGTGCCCCGTGCCAATGGCACCGCCGGCGTAAGGATGCACCACGGGCATAAGGCAGGAAAGATCGCCCATATCGGTACTGCCCGAGCTAAAGGCCGTTCGCACAGGGAAGTCGGTTTCTGGCATCACCAGATCGGCGGCCTCTTTGCACAGCTGCATCATATTGGAATCGTTGACCAGCGGTGCATAGCCGGGGGTATCTATAATTTCAATATTGGCGCCAAGCGACAGCGCTGCGCCGATCAACGCCCGGTTGACCTTGCTGTTTTCGTATACAATGGCATCAAAGCTCTTGCCGCGCACATAGCTTTCCAGCACCGCAGTGGCAGGAATGGCGTTGACCATCACACCGCCGTTGGTGATGATGGGATGCACCCGGATCTGATCCTTTTCTTTAAAGGTCTCGCGAATGGCATTGATGGCGTTCAGACCGCAGTTGGCGGCATAAAGGGCGTTCACGCCCTGATCGGGCGCCCCGCCGGCGTGAGCCGCCTTGCCCTTGTAAACGATCTGCTTGGCAATGCACCCCACCGAACCGCTGTTGGTGGCAAAGCTGGTGGAGGTGTGCACCATAAAGGCCAGGTCTACCCCGTCAAAGTAACCGCGGGAAAGAAATTCGCTCTTGCCGCCAAAATATTTGATCTTGCCCTGGTTTTTTAGCTGGGTACGGTATTCAATTTCCAAAAGCTCCTCGGCAGGTACGGCGCAAAGGCGGATGCGGCCACAAAGCTCGTTAGTTACGCCGGGCTCCTTCAGGGCGGCGGCCACACCCAGCAGGGCTGCACATTGGGCGTTGTGTCCGCAGGAATGCACGGCACCGGTCTTGGGGTCGCTTTCGGGGTGGCCGGGACAAATGATGGAATCCAACTCGCCCAAAATCAGCACCTCGGGGCCCTCACGCCCGGTATCCAACACGGTGTAAAAGCCCGTGATCCCCTCGGCTTTCACGATCTCATAGCCAAGGGCCACAAAGGCATCCTCCATATACTTAGAGGTAACATATTCCTTATATCCGGTTTCGGGGTGCTGCCAGATGAATCGCTCGGCATCCAGAATCAGTTGTCTGTTCTTTTCAACTGCTTTCACTAAATTCTGCATACGTATACTCCTTTTTGCGGTGTTGCTTTCAGTATATAAGAAAAAGCCTGTGCTGTCAAGCGTATTTTGGGTCTCTGTCTTTGATTTTATACCGCTTCTTTTTTTCGTCGCCATTGACATTGCCTCCAAATGAGCGTATAATCAAAAGGAAATTTGTTGTGGAGGGTGGATATGAAGCTGAAGGAAGTATTTCAGGATACCGAGGTTAAAAAAGCCATATCCCTTGGTGGTATTTGTATGCTTTCCTATCTTGCCTGCTATTTTGCGCGCAATCTGCTGAGTGCGGTAACGCCCCAAATGCTGGAAAGCGACATTTTTACGCTGGATGCCATTGGTATGATGTCCACCGCCTGTATGATCACCTATGCCATCGGTCAGCTGATCAACGGTGTGATCGGCGATATCGTTCCCACCAAATATATGGTCAGTGGCGGACTGGTGCTGTCGGGTGTTTGCAATCTGGCATTGCCCTTTCTGCCCTCAGCCATTGGAGTCACCGTGGCGTATAGTGTCAGCGGCTTTTTTCTTTCGATGCTGTTTGCCCCCATCACCAAGGTGGTGACCGAAAACACCTTACCGCGCTATGCCACCAGGTGCTGTCTTGGCTATACCTTTGCCTCGATCTTTGGGGTGCCCCTTGCGGGTGTTGCCGCCGTGCTGTTTGATTGGCAGACCGCCTTTGTGGTTTGCAGCGCCACCCTTGGCGTGATGGGCGTCGGGTGTTTTCTGTTCTTTGTGTTTTGCGAGAGAAAAGGATGGGTTCAATACAAAAAGCGCGAAACGGGTAATGATTTTTCTAACAAAAAGAGGGGAATTGACGTCAAAGCCCTGCTCCGTCATTCCATTATCCGCTTTACGGTGATTTCGGTGCTGACCGGTATTGTGCGCACCTCGGTGGTGTTTTGGATCCCCACCTATCTTGCCCAGCATCTGGGTTATTCCGCCGTGGATGCCGCCGCCATTTTCTCGGTAATCACGCTGATCAAATCCCTTTCTCCCTATGTGAATAATCTTTTGATCTATGAGGTGATCATGAAGCGGCGAATGACCCCCACCCTGATCTTTATGTTTGGGGCAAGCACCCTTTGCTTTGTGCTGATGTACGCCGTGTCGCAGCCTTGGGTCAACATTGTGCTGCTCACCTTGGCGCTTTTCACCTCGGCAGGGGCCGCCACGATGCTGTTCAGCATTTATTGTCCCAGTCTGCGCGAGACGGGTGCCGTCTCCAGCGCCACGGGTTTTTTGGATTTTATGAGCTATACCGCCGCAGGCATTGCCAATTTGCTGTTTACCGATGCCATTTCGGCCATCGGCTGGGGCAATCTGATCCTTGTCTGGGCAGCCTTGATGGCCGCCGGTATTCCCGTTTCCATCCCGTGGAGGCGGAAAAAGGCAACCGGGTCACAGGAGCCAACGGTATCTTAAACTCCACCCCGTTTGCGCGTTTTTGCGCGAACGGGGTTGCTTTTTTTGATGATTTTTGCCAAAACCGAAATTTCTATTTCCATTTTGTGCGCTTTGTGGTACAATGGAAGTATCAAGTGAAAACGGAGGGAACGGTATGAATTTTAAAGGTAAGGTCGTTATGGTCACCGGCGCTTCGGTGGGCATTGGACGTGCCACGGCGTTGCGCTTTGCCGAAAGCGGGGCCGATCTTGTGCTGCTGGATCTGAACAGCGAGGGGCTGGAGCGTGTCAAATCCGAAACGGCCACATACGGTGTGGATGTGCAGGTCTATGCCTGCGACGTGAGCGATGAGGCACAGGTGAATACAGCGTGTGCGGCCGCTCTGGCCCATTTTGGCAGAGTGGATATTCTGGTGAATAACGCAGGTGTCTGGCGTGGTGCTAAGCCCTTTGGAGAGTTCACAAGCGCGGAGTGGCAACGGTATCTGAATGTCAACGTGATGGGTACGGTGTATTGCACCAATGGGGTGCTGCCCGGTATGCTGGAGCGTGGTTGGGGCAGGATCATCAACGTGGGCTCGGTGGCGGGCGTATACGGCAACCGCAATATGACCCCTTATTCGGCCTCCAAGGGGGCGGTTATCGCTATGACCCACGCGCTGGCCAAGGAGGTCGCCCACAAGGGCATCACCGTCAATTGTGTTTCACCCGGAACGGTCAACTCCTCCGAGGATCTCGATCCTTATGCGGCCAAGACCTATGAGGACCCCGAAAGATCGCTGTGCTATATGAACAGACGGGGCAGCGACATGGAAAATGCAGATCTGATCTGCTATCTGGCAAGTGACAGCGCAGCCTATATTTCCGGTCAGAATATTCAGATCGACGGATGCCGCAAACGTGTGTAAAAAGCACGATCGTATTACTGTTTTTGTTACAAATTTAAAGAAACAGAGGAACAAAGCATGGATATCAAGGACGGAATCAAGCAAGAAGATGACGAGCTTCATGCCTTTTTGATGATCGGTCAATCCAATATGGCAGGCCGCGGCGAGTTTGGCGACGTAGAGCCCATCCACAACAAGCTTTGCCACATGCTGCGCATGGGGCGCTGGCAAAAGATGGCCGACCCGGTCAATCCCGATCGCCCCATTTTCGAGGGGGCCTTTCACAGCGGCATCAGCCTGGCCAACTCCTTTGCCGATGCGTATGCCAAGGCAAACCAGGTCAAAACCGGCCTGATTCCCTGTGCCGACGGCGGCACTGCCATTGGCCAATGGATGCCCGGGGAGATCCTTTACGATCACGCGGTGATGCAATGCAAGCTGGCACAGCGCACCTCGGTGATCAAGGGTATTCTGTGGCACCAGGGCGAGACCGATTGTAAAAATGACGAGCGCGTGGCTGCCTACAAGCAAAAATTTATCACCATGATGACCGCCCTGCGCCGGGATCTGGGCGACGAGACCCTGCCCATTATCATCGGCGAGCTTTCCGAGCAGATCGCCCCCAAGTGGGAGCGCGGTGATCGCCCTGCCAAGCTCAATCGGGTCTTTGCCGAGATCGCGGAAGAATTGCCCTACTGTGCTGTGGCCCCCTCCGGCGGCCTTTCGATGAAGCCCGACGGCATCCACTTTGATGCGGTTTCCTGCCGCGAATTCGGCAAACGGTATTTCAAGGCCTATTGCAGCCTGATGGAGCCATAAAAACAACCCCGTGCGCGTATTTTCGCGCACGGGGTTGTTTTTATGGCTGCTCACAGGGGTTTCACAAACGATACGCCTGCCCCCACAGGGGCGCACCGTGTCCGGGCCTTCCGGGCAGAAAATTTTTCCGAATTTCCGCTGCTCTTTCTTGACACCGTCCTGCCGCCGTGCTATACTGGAGCTATCAAAGCAAAGGAGGACAAACCCATGTCCGTAAAGCTGAAAATCTGCACCTTTAATCTGCGCACCCCCGTCAAGGGCGACGAGATCAACTATCTGCCTAACCGCAAGGGGCGTATTTTAGAGTGCATCAAAAAGGAAAATCCCGATATCATCGGTTTTCAAGAGGCCGCTGTGTATACCGCTGATTGGCTGCGCGAGGAGCTGACCGATTATATGATCGTGGGCTGTGGCCGTGGCAAGACGCTGAATGACGAGGCCTCGTTGATTGCCTATCGCAAAAACGCCTTTGAAATGATCTCGGCCGAGACCTTCTGGCTGTCTTTGGCTCCCAGCGTGCCCGGCAGCCGCTTTGGGGCTGACCAGAGCAGCTGCCCCCGCGTTGCTACCGCCGCTGTGCTGAAGCACCGGGAGGCCGATCAATGGTTCTTGTTTGTCAACACCCATCTGGATCACAAGGGCTCTGCCGCCCGTATGTACGGCGCCATTCAGATCCTGCAATATATCGACAAGAAAAAGCTGCCCTTTATTCTCACGGGCGATCTGAACGCCTGGCCCGATGCCCCGGAGATCAAGGTGATTTCGGAGTGTGAATACCTGAACGCTGTGGATCTGACCGCCACCGTGCCCGCAACCTTCCACAATTACGGTCGCCGCGATCCTTATTCCAAGATCGACTACATCTTTTCTGATCTGCCTGCCGATCCGGCCGAATCCTATGCCGTGGAGGATATCCCCGTCGAGGGGCTTTACATCTCTGATCACTTCCCGGTGGTGTCTTTCGTAACCATTGAGTAAAAAATCACGCCCCGTTGTTGCGTTTTTGCAACAATGGGGCGCTTTTTCATCGGATCTGCTGCGCTACCAGCCCAAGCTTTCAATGGCTGACGTGGGGGCCATGTATGGCTATTACGATGCCCGTTATTTTTGCCGCGTGTTCAAAAGCGAAACCGGCACCACACCCACCGTGCATCAAAAATCCTTTCAAAAACAAGTCTGTTTTTTAATTTTTGCGCTGACCCGATTGCAAAACAGCTTGGGTTGTGCTACAATAATAGTATGTTTTTAACCGTTCACTTTACGCCAAGGGGAGGCATTGATATGAGTATTCGAATTGGTATTTACGGCTACGGCAATCTGGGCAGAGGGGTGGAGGCCGCCATTGCACAGAATCCGGATATGGAGCTGGTCACGGTCTTTACCCGTCGCGACCCCGCCGGGCTGATCCTGCACACCCCGGGTGTGACGGCCACCGCCGCTGACAAGGCCGCCGATATGGCCGACAGCATTGACGTTATGATCATTTGCGGTGGCTCTGCCACCGATCTGCCTGTGCAGACCCCTGCCCTGGCAAAGCAATTCAACGTGGTGGATAGCTTTGACACCCACGCTAAGATCCCCCAGCACTTTGAAGCGGTGGATGCCGCCGCCAAGGAGGGCGGCAAGGTGGCCATGATCTCGGTGGGCTGGGACCCCGGCATGTTCTCGCTGAACCGCCTGCTGGGCGAGGCTATCCTGCCCCAAGGCACGGCCTACACCTTCTGGGGTAAGGGCGTGAGCCAAGGTCATTCCGATGCCATTCGCCGGGTGGAGGGGGTTGCCGATGGCAAACAGTATACCATTCCCGTGGAGGCCGCTCTGCAAGCGGTTCGAAACGGCGAGGACCCCCAACTGACCACGCGCCAGAAGCATTTGCGCGAGTGCTTTGTGGTGCCCTGTGAGGGGGCAGATCTGGCAAGGATCGAAAAAGAGATCAAGGAAATGCCCAATTACTTTGCCGATTATGACACCGTGGTGCATTTCATTACCGCCGAGGAGCTGAAGCGCGACCACAGCGGCATCCCTCACGGCGGCTTTGTGATCCGTTCCGGCAAAACCGGGTGGGAGCAGGAAAACCGCCATATCATGGAGTTCAGCCTGAAGTTGGATTCCAATCCCGAGTTCACCTCGTCGGTGCTGGTGGCTTATGCCCGCGCCGCTTACCGTATGCAGCAGGAAGGAGCGTGTGGCTGCAAGACCGTTTTTGACGTGCCACCCGCCTACCTTTCTCCCAAGTCTGCCCAGGAGCTGCGCCGTACCCTGCTTTGATACAAAAAAACGCACCCGTTGCCGCATTTTTGCAACGGGTGCGTGCTTTTTGCGCGTAGCCGGAATGTATTGCACAAATTTTATACCGTGTTATGGGCGAACATCGTCCGTCCACATCCGCGACCAACACCCCGTCCGTGCAAAATGTTCGCACAATCCTGTAGGGACAAGCCTCCCCGACTGTCCGCCCGCATCCGCGACCAACATTCCGTCCGTGCACAATGTTCACACCAACCTTGTAGGGACAGGCGTCCCGGACTGTCCGCCCGCATCCACGACCAACATTCCGTCCGTGCAAAATGTTCGCATAATCCTGTAGGGACAGACGTCCTCGACTGTCCGCCCGCATCCGCGACTAACATTCCGTCCGTGCAAAATGTTCGCACAATCCTGTAGGGACAGGCGTCCTCGACTGTCCGCCATATCCGCGACCAACGCTCCCGGCTGCGCAAAAAAGGTAGCCGCGGCAAGTCAGTCCCCCCGGCATAGCCGGAGGTTTATTTGTGGATACAAGCAAAAGCGCCGCCGCCCACATGGGCGGCGGCGCTTTGCGTATTATTTTTCAAAACGGAAGGTGGCCTTTAGCACATCGTCAGAGCTGCTGCCCACCATGACCTCGAAATCACCGGTCTCGGCGGCAAATGCGCCGGAGGCGGTGTGGAATTTCAGATCCTCCTCGGTGAGGGTGAAGATCACAGCGGCAGACTCGCCTGCATCCAGCTCGATCTTGGCAAAGTCTCTCAGCTCCTTAACGGGGCGTACCACGCTGGCAAACTTGTCGCGGATATACAGCTGTACGATCTCCTTGCCGGTGTACTTGCCTTCGTTCTTCACGGTTACGGCAACCTCCAGCTCCTCGCCGGCGTGCAGCACATCGGTGCTAAGGGTCAGATTGTCGTAAGTGTAGGTGTTATAGGAAAGACCGTGACCAAACACGTAAAGGGGATCCACAGGCGCATCCATATAACGAGAGCAATAGCCGTTTTGGGTGATCTCCTTGGGGTTTTTGACGGGGCGGCCGGTGCTGTTGTGGCTGTAGTAAATGGGACATTGACCGTCGGTATAGGGGAAGGTCATAGAAAGCTTGCCGCAGGGGTTGGCATCGCCAAACAGCAAGCGAGCGGCGGCGTTGCCACCCTCGGTGCCGGGCTGCCATACGGTCAGAATGGCGGGAGCGATCTCGGCCAGCTCGGTGATCACCAGAGGTCTGCCGTTAAACAGCACCACAGCGGTGTTTTTGTTGGCGTCGATCACGCGGCGTGCCAGCTCCATTTGCGCAGGGGAAAGGGTGAGTGTGGCGCGGCTGTTGCCCTCGCCGGTGTGCTTTTGGTACTCACCAAGGCACAGGATCACCGCATCGGCCTCGCAGGCCAGCTCTACGGCGTTTTCCAGATCGGGGATCTCGGTCTCGCCCAGCTCCCAGCTGCAGCCGGGGGTGGTAGCGACCTCGGCATCGGGCAGGAGCTGACGCACACCCGAAAGCACCGTTACGCAATCCTCGTCGCGGCCGGCGCAGGCCCAAAAGCCCTTGATGCCCTTCTCGGCGGCAAAGGGGCCGATCACGGCCACCTTCTTCAGATCCTTGCTAAAGGGGAGAACACCATCGTTTTTCAGCAGGACAGAGGCCTCCTCGGCGGCGCGGCGTACCAAGGCACGATGCTCCTCGCACAAGTGGAGCTCGGCTTCCTCTTTTTCGTTTGCGGCGCGGTAGGGATTCTCAAAAAGACCCATACGGTCCTTCAATTCCAGTACACGCAGTACGGCGCGGTCGATCTGCTCCATGGTGATCTTGCCCTCGTCCAGCAGCTGCTTGGCGTACAGATAGGTGGTGGCGGACATCATCTCAATGTCACAGCCGGCGTTCATGGCCAGCTCTGCGGCATCCTTGTCGGTTTCGGCAAGGCCGTGCTTGACCATTTCGCGATAGGCGTTGTAGTCGCTGATCACAATGCCGTCAAAGCCCCACTCGCGGCGCAGGATCTGATCCAACAGCAGCTTGTTGGCGGTGGAGGGAACGCCACCCACGGTATTAAAGGAGGGCATGATCATCTCCACACCCTCGTCCACGCAGGCGCGGTAGCCGGGCAGATAGTATTCGCGCAGGGCGTGCTCTGACATTTCCACCGCGTTGTAGTCGCGGCCGGCCTCGGGGGCACCGTAGGCGGCAAAGTGCTTGACGCAGGCGGCAATATCGTACTTGCCCTTCAGATCGTCACCCTGATAACCACGGACAAAGGCAGCACCAAGGCGGCCGTTGAGGTGGGGATCCTCACCGGTGGACTCCATTACGCGCCCCCAACGGGCGTCGCGCACCAGGTCCAGCATAGGAGAGAAGGTCACATGCACGCCGCTGACGGCGGCCTCCTTGCCGGCCATACGGGCGCAGTCCTCTACCAGCTCCTCGTCAAAGGTGCATCCCATACCCAGAGGAATGGGGTAGATGGTGCGGTAGCCGTGGATCACATCCTGCATAAAGAGCAGGGGAATGTGATGGGGCTGTTGGGCAATGGCAGAGTCCTGAATTTCTTTCATATCCTTGGCACCGATAAAGTTCAGCACCGAGCCCGAAAGCAGAGCATCCTGCTCGGTGATGTGGAGCTTGGATGCAGGGCCGGTGATGTCGGCGGTGTTATCCTTTTTAAAGAAGATGGCGTTAAGCTGGGTCAACTGACCAAGCTTTTCCTCCAGGGTCATTTCGCTGAGTAGCTTTTGAATATCCATGGTGTACCCTCCTGATTGATATTGATGCTATTGTACCATATTCCGCGCCCTGCCGCAAGGGCGAACGGGGGATTTTTAAAAAAATTTGTATTGGGGGTGGCAATCTTTACCGATATGTGTTAAAATGAAGTATAGAAAAATAAGGAGAACATCTATGGATGACAAGGAAAATATTCACAGCGGCCATCGCAAACGGATGAAGGAGCGCTTTGCGCGGGATGGCGGCAAGGGATTTGCCGACCACGAGCTGCTGGAGCTGCTGCTATTTTATGTGATGCCTCGTTGCGATACCAACGATCTGGCGCACCGACTGATCGAGGAGTGCGGATCGTTGATCGGCGTGATGGAATCTGACCCCACGGTGCTTTGTGAGGTGACGGGCATCAAGGAAAACGGTGCGCTGTTTTTGAAAGCCATCAGCGAGTTGGCTTCTCGCTATACCGAGAAAAAGCTTTACGACCCCGAGGATACCAGTCGGATTTTTGATACGCCCGAAAAGATCGCCTCCTATATGATGCCTCGCTATATGAGCCTCACCTCCGAGCGCGTGTATATGCTGCTGTTTGACAATGCCATGAAGCTGTTGGACTGTCACCACGTTTGCGACGGTACGGTGGGCAAGGTGGAGATCCCGGTGCGAGTGATCGTAGAGCAGACGGTGAAAAAGAACGCGGCAGGCGTGATCCTGACCCACAACCACCCCAACGGGCTGGCGGTGCCCTCCAAAGAGGATGTTTACGCCACCAAACGGTTGGAGGAGGCTCTGCGATTGGTGGAGATCCCATTGATCGAGCATTTTATATTTACCGATCGTGCCTATGCGCCTATTATGACTGCCTTTCGCCCCGAAGAAGCCGAGGGCTATGCGGCCTCCTCCTTAAAGGAGGTCTTTCGCCGTCGGCTGGCAGAGTGTAGCGGCAGGTGGGGATAAGCAAAAGGAGAATGACTATGAAAGACGAACACGTAACCAAAGAGGAGCAGCCGGCGCAAGTGGCTCCCGCAACCGATCCAAAAGAAGAGCCCGAACAAAAAACCAAGAACTGTTGTGCGTTTTTGGCGTTTTTGGCTCGCAAGGATGTGGTATTTTCGGCCAAGCGATACGGCATTGATGCCCTTGGCGCTATGGCCCTTGGCCTGTTTGGCTCTTTGCTGATCGGCACTATTTTCAAGGCGCTGGGGTTGATCCCGTTCCTTTCCTTCTTCACACAGATCGGCGCTTGGGCACAGGCCGCCGCCGGCGCCGCCATGGGCGTTGCCATTGCCCACGCCCTAAAGGCACCCCCCTTTGTTTTGTATTCTGCTGCGGCCGTGGGCTACGCCGCTAACGCGGCGGGCGGCGCCGGCGGACCTTTGGCCGTTTTGCTGATCACCATTGTGGCCGCCGAGCTTGGCAAAATGGTCTCCAAAGAAACAAAGGTAGATATTTTGGTCACCCCCTTTGTCACCGTCTTTGTGGGTGGCGGATTGTCCATGCTGGTGGCCCCTCACATCGGCACGCTGGTGGGCTATGTAGGCAGCTTTATCGGCTGGGCTACCCTGCAGCAGCCCTTTGTCATGGGCTTGATCATCTCGGTGGTGGTGGGCATTGCGCTGACCCTGCCCATCAGCTCTGCGGCCATTTGTGCCGCCATCGGCCTTTCGGGCATGGCCACGGGCGACCCCGGATTGGCACTTGCAGGCGGTGCCGCCGTTGCCGGCTGTTGTGCCCAGATGGTGGGCTTTGCTGTGATGAGCTTTCGTGAAAATCGCTGGAGCGGTCTGGTCTCCCAAGGCCTTGGCACCAGCATGATTCAAATGCCCAATATCATTCGCAATCCTCGCATCTGGATTCCCCCTACGCTGGCCTCGGCCATTACCGGCCCTTTGGCCACCTGCGTGTTTGAAATGCGGATGTACGATGCCGCCATTAACGCCGGCATGGGCACCTGCGGATTGCTGGGCCCCATTGGCATCATTCTGGGTTGGTTTAACGGAAAGTACCCCGACACCGTTGGAGCGATGGATTGGATCGGATTGCTGCTGATCTGCTTTATTCTGCCTGCCTTGCTCAGCTGGGCCTGCTGCCTGCTGCTGCGCCGCGTCGGCTGGATCAAAGAAAACGATCTCAAATTGTAACAAAACACCGCCCCGTTGCCGCGTTTTCGCGCCAACGGGGCGGTTTCGATTTATGAAAGGAACAGCCGGCCCTTGGCGCGAGCTTTCGACGTTGCACAAATTTCACGACGCATCCCGGGTAAATGTTGTTCGCCCACAACTGCGGCCGACATCCCGGCTGCGCACATGCTTTTTATAGAAAAATCCATATATTCTACGATTTTACCCTATGCAAAAAAAGAAAGGTTTGCTATAATAAAGGCAACTTATCCTGCAAAGGAGATACTGCTATGAGCCGCGAAAAGCTTCTCTTCGACCGCGATTGGTATTTTCATCGGGGCGACCTGCATCAGCCCTTCCCTACCCGAAAGGGCACGGCCTATATGGCCGCCAAGACCGAGCGTGCAAAGTTCGGCCCTGCGTGCAAGGATTTTATCATTCCATCCCTTTTTTCTACCCATCACGAGCATCGCATCGAAAACTGGGAAAAGATCCGTCTCCCCCATGACTACCTGCTAAACGATATCCCCGATCAGCGGTATAACGAGGCATTGGGCTTTGTAAATGAGGATAGCGCTTGGTATCTCAAGCGTTTTTCGCTGACCAAAGAGGATCTGGACCGCCGCGTGACCCTTCTGTTTGAGGGCGTAACCGGTCATGCCACCGTCTGGCTGAACGGTTGTCTTCTAAAGCACAATTTCTGTGGATACACCACCTTTGAGGTGGATCTCTCCGACGTGATGGTGGAGGGCGAAAACGCCCTGGCCGTATACGTGGAGTCCCGGTTTCATGAGGGCTGGTGGTATGAGGGCGCCGGCATCTATCGCCATGTGTGGCTGTGCAAGACCGAAAGGGTCTCCATCGACCTTTGGGGCGTTTATGCCAAGCCGGTTTTGCAAAAAGACGGCACGTGGTTGGTGGAAACCGAGCTGACCGTGCGCAACGATGACGACGTCTCTCACCGTGTCTGTGCCACGGGCGAGATATTGGATGCCACCGGCGACACCGCTGCAATGGCGATCTTCAAGGGTGGGATCGTTCCCCCACGGGAAAAGAAAGTCTTCAAGGCCGGTTTTGCGGTCTCCGATCCTGCGCTTTGGTCGCCCGATGCGCCAAATCTCTATACCGTGCGCACGGTTTTGCGCAAGGGAAGCCACGAAATCGACTTCAACGAGATCCGTATTGGCTTCCGCACCTTTGTGATGGACCCCGATAAAGGGTTGTTTATCAATGGCAAGCATTATAAGATCAAGGGCTATTGCGCCCACGAGGTCTGCGGCTTTGGCGGTAAGGCCGTGGCCGATAATATCCAACGCCATCGCGTCAAGCTGATGAAGGAAAACGGCGCCAATGCCTACCGTTGCTCCCACTATCCCCAGGCCGAGGCCTTGATGGACGCCTTGGACGAAAACGGCTTTATTGTGATGGATGAGACCCGCTGGTTTGAATCCACCGAGGAAAGTCTTGCCCAACTGGAAATGGTCATCAAGCGCGACCGCAACCGCCCCTCGGTGTTCTTCTGGTCTCTCGGAAACGAGGAGCCCCACCATACTACCGATGTGGGCCGCCGCATTTTTAAAACCATGAAGGCCCATGCCCGCAAACTGGACGACAGACCGACAATCACCGCCGTTACCCACGATCCTGAGCACGCCACCGTGCTGGAGGATTGCGATCTGATCGGCATCAATTATAAGTGGGATCATTTTGAGGCAGTCCGCCGCCAAAATCCTCATAAGGCTATTGTGTCCTCCGAGTGCGGTGCAACAGGCACCACGCGCGGCTGGTATCTGCCCACCGATCCTGCCTGCGGCGCCATGACCGCTTACGACTCCACCATCAACAACGCCTTTCGCAGCCGTGAGCACACCTGGCAGTTCATCATGGAACGCGACTGGATCATGGGCGGCTATCATTGGGATTTTAACGAGCATCGTGGCGAGGCCGCCTGGCCCCGTGTTTGCTCGGTCAGCGGATCGGTGGATCTGTTCTGGCGCAAAAAGGATGCCTACTATCAGCATACCGCCCTTTGGACGGAAAAGCCCATGGTGCATTTGCTGCCCCATTGGAACCATCGGGGGCTGGAGGGCGAGCCCATCCGCGTGGTCGCGTATACAAATCAGCCCACCGTAGAGCTGTTTTTAAACGGCGAAAGCCTTGGCAGGGTGGAGGTTCCCCCCTTCGGCCACGCCGAATGGCAGGTGCCCTATGCCCCCGGCGAGCTGCTTGCGCGCGCGTATAATGATCAGAATGAACAGACCGCCGAAATTCGCCGTGTGACCACCGGTGCGCCCGACCGCTTGGTGTTGGAGCTGGAAACTCCCGATCTCCACGCCAACGGCAACGATATGGCGCTGATCGGCGTGCGCGTGCTGGATACCGAAGGACGCGAGGTGCCCGATGCGGCACCTATGGTGCAGTTCACGGTTTCCGGCGCCGGTAGCCTGTGCGGCACCGGCGGCGCCAATACCGACCACGTGCCGGTCTCCTCACCCCAACGTCAGCTTTGGCAGGGGCAGGGAGCTGTGGCCATCCGCGCCGGCGATACCCCCGGCGTCTGCCGTGTTGTTGCAAAGGCCGCTGGTCTTGGCAGCGCGGTGCTGACCTTTGAATTTCAATAAAAAACAGCCGGATGCACCGTACAAGGTGCATCCGGCTGTTGGCCTTAACCGCGATCGTGCGGATGGAACAGCTTTTGATTTTGAATGACCTCCTGCAGTTCCCGGCTCTTTTGATTGGCTGCAGCAAAATCCTTGATCAAAAAACGAATGTGGGTGATCTGCTCGCTGGTGAGTCCGTCTGCGCGCAGCGGCTGCTTGCTTTCGCGCCCCAACAGCTCGTCTGTGGAAACGCCAAAGAAATCCGCCAGTCGAGCCAGCATTTCGATCGATGGCAGAACGTTATCGTTTTCCCAGTTGGAAATGCATTGCTTGGTTACGCCGATCCGATCGGCAAATTCCACTTGATTCAGCCCCAGCTGCGTGCGCAGCTGCCGGATCTTGCTGTGAAACGATAGCTCCATAGTTCCCCCTCCTTGATCTATTATCCAAATACTATTATAAATTTTTTGTTGACATTCGCAAAATACTATGGTATACTGATCATTGACCAAAACACAAGGGGGAATACACTATGAGAACCGTGAAAGAAGACCGCAGCCTGTTGATTTTGATTGTGCTCAGCGTTGTCACATTGGGCATTTACGCCTTGTGGCATCAGTATACCGTGATCCGTGACGTAAACGATATGCTGCACGGCGACGGCAAGAACACGGCCGGGCTGGTGTGCCTGATTGTGTTTTCTTTGCTGACCTGCGGCATTTATACCTGCATTTGGTATTATCAGTTGGGTGAGCGCTTGGCGGTCAATCTGCAAATGCGGCGTGTTCCGTATAGCATTGGTGGCGGATTTCTTTTGATCTTGACCCTGTTTAGCAGATTTTGCCCACTTTTGGCTCTGGTCGCCGAGTATAAGGTCATTCACGCCGTCAATCATCTGGCGCACTACCACAACCACAGCAGGAGAGCGGCCTATGAGCCGGAATAACAAAGGGGCCCGTCCAGTCGACGGGCCTTTCCTTATTATTTACGTATGTGCGCACGCGCGCGTATTCATTTTGCCTGCCGCAATGCTCGCACAATCCTGTAGGGACAGACGTCCTCGACTGTCCGCATCCGCGACCAATACCCCGCCCGCGCAAAACATTCGCACAATCCTGTAGGGACAGGCCTCCCGGACTGTCCGCATCCGCGACCAACACCCCGTCCGCGCAAAACATTCGTACAATCCTGTAGGGACAGACGTCCTCGACTGTCCGCATCCGCGACCAACACCCCGTCTGCGCAAAACATTCGCACAATCCTGTAGGGACAGACGTCCTCGACTGTCCGCGTCCGCGACCAACATCCCGTCTGCGCAAAACATTCGCACAATCCTGTAGGGACAGACGTCCTCGACTGTCCGCATCCGCGACCAACACCCCGTCTGCGCACAATATTCACACCACCCCATCAAAAATATTTTCAAACAACCCGTTTTCGTGCCAAATTTTGCTATACGGTCTCGGCTTTTTTTATTTTTTTGCGTTTCATTCAATATACATATAGGGGTTTACAGAGGGTGTAAACCACAAGATTTTGTGTCGGTAAAAAAACTTGAAAAAAACCAAAAAATTTTTTC
>JAFTSB010000064.1 GCA_017461945.1 Clostridia bacterium
CTCTATTATACCACATTATCGGAAATTTATCAATATGTTTTTCTAAACAAATTGAATTTATATCTTTCCTATGCCGCCGCGAATACGCACGGTAAAAGTCGCTTTTTATGTTCTTGTTCGTCCACTTGCACAATTTATGCCGAGTCTTTTTGACAGATCGAATATCGCGAAGCAGAAATTCTCGGTCGGTGTCAATGTTGTCAGTGTCGGGTCGCCCTCGCGGATGCGCATAGTGCGGCGGATCTCCTTGGGAATGACCACGCGCCCGAGGTCATCAATGCGTCTGACAATTCCGGTTGCTTTCATATCTAAACTCCTTGTTTTACAGTTTTTTGCGGCTGACAAGGGTATTGTTTGCAGTACCATCAAAAAATATCCATTACAAACAATGGAAAAAGAAAAAAGCAATACGTGTCAGCGTTTTTGTGACATTTTTACATCAAAGTGGTGCAAATCGCAGGCAAAAAGGAAAATATTTCCGCCCTTGAAAACAAGAAAATTTTCAAAAAGCACTTGACAATTTTCGCAAGCAATGCTATACTGCAAGCATCACAAACCGTTGAAGCGGAGATAACGTCACGTAAGCCTGCACAGAGAGCCCGCGATGCTGTGAATCGGGTCAGAAGCTGCTTGACAAATGGACCGCTGAGGGTGTGGGACAAAGGCCTGCCGAGTATCCCACAACGTGTGACACGCGTCAGCTGTCGGGGATATGCAGTATCCTGCAAAGAGCACGGCTTTGCCGTGAATCAAGGTGGCACCGCGGATTTGATCCGTCCTTGATAGAGTGGGCTCACTCTGTTAAGGGCGATTTTTGTTTTTAGGAGGAAATGGCGATGCGCAACAGAATCAAACGATGGCGACTCTGCAATAGATAAAGCCGACGAGATCATAGAAATTTTTGTATATAACGGAGGAAGAACCATGAAATTCAGTGGTGTAGATTTTGATACCTATTTCAACCAATATCCCGACCAAAACGGCTATTTTGGTAAGTACGGCGGCGTGTTTGTAGACGACAAACTGAAGGCCGCTATGGCTGAGATCACCGAGGCCTATTATTCTATTTGCCAATCCCGCAAGTTTATCGCCGAGTTGCGCCGTATCCGCAAGGAATTTCAGGGCAGACCCACCCCGGTCACCCATCTGGAGCGCCTTTCCGATGCCCTTGGGGGCAAGGTGCAGCTGTATGCCAAGCGTGAGGATCTGAACCATTCCGGTGCCCATAAGCTGAACCATTGTATGGGCGAGGCGCTGCTGGCCAAGTACATGGGCAAGAAAAAGGTCATTGCCGAGACCGGTGCAGGGCAGCACGGCGTGGCGTTGGCCACCGCCGCCGCTTATTTCGGCTTGAAATGTGATATTTACATGGGCAGTGTGGATATCAAAAAACAGGCCCCGAACGTGGCGCGTATGAAGATATTGGGCGCCAATGTGATCGAGGTCACTCACGGTTTACAGACCTTGAAAGAGGCCGTGGATGCCGCTTTTGATGCCTATAGCAAGGAGTATCAGGAGTCGATCTATTGCATTGGCTCGGTGCTGGGTCCCCATCCGTTCCCCATGATGGTGCGCGATTTCCAAAGTGTGGTGGGCATTGAGGCCAGAGAGCAGTTTATTGATATGACGGGCCATCTTCCCAGCGCCATTGTGGCGTGTGTGGGCGGTGGCTCCAATGCGGCAGGCCTATTTGCGGGCTTTTTGAATGACCCCGTGGATATTTACGGCGTAGAGCCTCTCGGTCGCGGCCCCAAGCTGGGGGATCACGCTGCCAGCCTGAAGTACGGCACCGAAGGCGTGATGCACGGTTTTAACAGTATTATGCTCAAGGATGAAAACGGCGAGCCTGCCCCCGTGTATTCGGTGGCCAGCGGCTTGGATTATCCCTCCTCCGGCCCCGAGCACGCCTTTTTGCAGGAGATCGGCCGCGTAAAATATGATGTGATCAACGATGAGGAGACCATCGATGCCTTCTTCAAGCTGGCCCGTATGGAGGGTATCATTCCTGCCATTGAAAGCTCCCATGCCGTGGCCTTTGGCATGAAGCTGGCAAAGCAAATGGAGCACGGCTCGGTGTTGATCAATCTTTCCGGCCGCGGCGACAAGGATATGGATTATGTGATCGAGCATTATGGTATCCGCTCTTGATCATAGCAAAAAAAGCGCACCGTGTGCGCTTTTTTTGTGCATTTCTTTTTTTGCCATATAGAGTTTTGATTCCTTTTTACAGCTTGCTTGACAATATATTACAAAAGTGTTATAATAATATGTAACGCTAATTGACGATAGCGTAAAAAATAGGTAAGGAGTTGGTTTCTTCCCCATGGGCAGTATACCCTTATGGATCGTGTTTGCAATTTGTGTGATCGGCGGTGCTTATTTTGCGGCAACCGAAAGTTCTTTTTCGGCTGTCAATAAAATTAAGATCAAAACGCTGGCCGATGATGGCAACAAACGTGCCAAGGGCGTGATGTACGTCCTAAACCGATTCGACAAGGCATTAACGACTTTGCTGGTCGGCAACAATGTCACTAAGATCGCAGGTGCATCGGTGTTTACGCTGATCGCCACCGAGATCTTTACCGAGACTCTGCACAAGGATACGGCGTATATCAATTCGTTTGGTTTCTCTATTCTGTGCAGTGTGATGAGTACCTCGATCATTTTCTTGCTTAGTGAAATGATCCCGAAAAGCTTTGCCAACGACCGCAGCGAGAGTGTATCGCTTTTCTTTCAAGGCTCCCTGCGCCTTTTGATGAAGGTGCTGACCCCCATTTCCGCCTTTTTCAATCTGATCTCCAAGGGCGTTTCTAGGCTGGTTGCCAGCAAGGAGCCCGAGCCCTCCATTACCGAGGATGAGCTGACCGAGATCATTGATACGGCAGAGGAGGAGGGCGTTGTGGACGAGGAGCAGAGTGATATGATGAAATCGGCGCTGGAGTTTTCCGAGACCGTGGTGGGCGATATTATGACCATGGCCAAGGATATCGAGTCGATCAGCATCAATGCCACCACCGAGGAGATTTTGGAGGCCATTCGCAGCACCAATCACTCCCGTCTGCCCATTCGGTCCGGAAATTCCGACCGTATCATCGGTACCCTGCGTACCCGTGCCTTTTTAACAGAATACCGCCGCAATCCCAAGGTGAAGCTCCGCTCGGTAATGGTGCCGCCCTATACGGTCAAAACCAGCACCAAGATCGACGATTTGCTGACCGAAATGCGCCAGCACAAGCGCCATATGGCGGTTGTGTTGGATGATGATAAGCAGCCGGTGGGCCTTGTGACCATTGAGGATATTTTGGAGGAGCTGGTGGGCGAGATCTTTGACGAGGAAGACATCGTCGATCAGAATTTCCAGACCCTTGGCGGCAACAAATATCTGATCAATACACATATGCTGATGGGCAACGCTTATGAGCGTATGGGCCTTGGCAAGGCGCCCCGCTCTCTTGCGGCTAAGCCGATTCTTTCCTTTATGCTGGAAACACTGGGGCATTTGCCTGCAGAGGAGGAAAGCTTTTTGTATGAAACGCTGGAATTCACGGCCGAGACCGTGGAGGACGGCCGTGTGACACAGGTGCTGATCCACATCCTTGACGAGGATGATCTGGCCGAGCTGGCTGCAGCAAAGGCCGAGGGCGAGGAGGTGGATGTATAATGTTTGCAGAACACTTTTCTCAAATGTGGTGGGCCTATGTGGTCATTTTCGTGATGATCTGCCTGTCCGCCTATTTCTCCGCCTCGGAGATCGCCTTTAATACATCCAACAAAATGCGCCTGCGCCGTGCTGCTGATGCCGGCAGTACAACAGCAAAAGTAGCATACCGTATCACCGAAAAGTTTACCACGGCGCTGTCTGCGATCCTGATTGGCAACAACCTTGCCAACATCGCGGTGTCAACCTGTACTACGCTGATCGTGATGGATCTGTTTCCCAGAAATGTGGGCGTGGCTTCTACCGTTGCTACCATTCTGGTGACCATTGTGATCCTGATCTGCGGTGAGATCGTGCCTAAGATCCTATCCAAGCAAAAGGCCGATGTGGTGGTGCGCCTGGTGGCCATCCCCACCCGTGTGCTGACCATTATTCTGTCTCCGATCGTGGGCATTGTTATGGCATTGCTCTTTGTGTTGCGCAAGATCTGGGGCAGCGACCACAAAAACGATGAACCCACCGTAACCGAGGAGGAGCTGGTCTCCATCATCGACACCGTCGAGGAGGAGGGCGTCATCAACGAGGAACAGGGCGAGCTGCTGCAGTCCACCCTGGATTTCCACGACACCACCATTGAAAAGATCATGACCCCCCGTATCGATATGACGGCGCTGGATATTGACAGCGATGAGGAAAAGAAAAACGAGCTACTCTCTGACCCCACCCAGTTCTCCCGTTTGCCCGTCTATGAGGAAAGCATTGATAACATCATTGGCATCTTGTCCTTGACCCGTTATTATAAGGCTACCTTGGATGAAGAAAAGCCGGATATCCGTTCGATGCTGCTCAAGCCCTGCAAGCTTCACAAAACTATGAAATTGCCCGCCGCGCTTACTAAACTGCGCGAGGCCAAGATGCATCTGGCCATCGTGATCGACGAGTTTGGCGGCACACTTGGCGTAGTGAGCATGGAGGATATTCTGGAGGAGCTGGTCGGTGATATCTGGGACGATACCGACGTGATCGTGACCGAATGTCACGCCACCGGCGATAACACCTATGAGGTGGTGGGCGAAATGAGCATTGACGACTGCTTTGAGCAGATCGACTTTGTGGCTCCCGAGGATTTTAGCTGTGAGTATTCCACCATGGGCGGCTGGGCCGTTCAGATGCTGGAGGCCGACCCTCATGTGGGCGATAGCTTCCATTATGAAAATCTGTTTGTCATTGTGGCGCAAATGGACGAGGAGCGTGTTACCAAGCTGACGCTTTTGGTCGAGCCCAAAGAAGAAGAAACAGAAGAAGAACTGTAATTTTCAAGCAAAAGGAGCAATTCCATGTCCATTCACGAGTCCGGCGAAAACTATTTGGAGCAGATCTATGTACTCTCCCGTCAAAAGGATAAGATCCGTGCAGTGGATCTTTGCGCCGCCTTGGGCTTTTCGCGCCCCACAGTCAGCGTGATGCTGCGTGAGCTGCGCGCGGATGGTTTTGTGACTACAGCCGATAATGGCGGCCTTGCGCTGACCGAAAGCGGTGAGGAAATTGCCAAACGCATGTACGAGCGGCATTGCATCATTGCCGAGACCTTAATGGCCCTTGGCGTATCACACGATGTGGCCCTGGAGGATGCCTGCAAGATCGAGCACGACATCAGCGAGGAGACCTTCTCCCGCATTCGCGAATATCTGGAAAAGCAAAAATAAACAGTATCGCCCCGGTTACGTAACCGGGGCGATTTTTTATATACGTATATGCGTTTTTTGTTATTTTTACGTTTTTTTGTCATCGCAAGGGTGATTTTCTTCGACAGGAGCGCGCTCGCCCGAGCGGCGCACCTCGCCGGGGGTGCGCTTGACGGATTTGGTGAACACACGGCAGAAATAATTGGTGGAGGAAAAGCCCAATCGTGCGGCGATCGCATCAATGGTGTCTTGGGTTTCCAAAAGCTCGCGCATGGCGCGCTGCATCAGCAAATTGTTTTTGTAGGTCAGCGGAGAAACGTGCATCAGCGATTGAAACAAGGTGAAAAAATGGGGCTCACTGTATCCGCACAGCGCCGCCAGATCGGCCACCTTGACGGGCTCTGTGCAATGGGTCTGCAGATATTCTACAGCAGGGCGGATCTTGGAATATTTGGGAACGTAATCGCTGCGCGCCATGTTGCCGTAAAGCTGGGCCAGCAGAGAATAAAAGCTTGCCATGGCCCGAAGGGGATCCTGCTGTTGCTGTTGAAAGATCGTGTGCAGCAGCTCGCCGGGGTAATCGTGCAGGATCTGAAAGCGGAAATCCGAAAAGGCCATCGGGTCGGTAAAGGCAAAGCTGATGGAATACCACGTTACTTGCGGATCACCGATCCAAAGAGAATAGTATTCGGTCTCCGCGGCAATATAGATCAGATCCCCTGCACGGGCGGAGTAGTTCTGGCCATCCAGCCAGAACTCGGCACTGCCGTGGAGCAGATATCCAATGCAGGGGTGAGGGAAGGTGATGAATTTCCTGGCGCGCATTTGGTAATAGGAAAGCTGTTTGATGCCAAAATCGGTCAGCAAAGGAAGGTCACTCATATTGTACTCCAAAATCATAGGATTGTGCTATTTTATACCAGTATAACATCTTGATTTTATGCTGTCAATAGAGTATAATGAAATCATCAAACCATTGGAGGTAACCTATATGAACATAAAGCAGATCATTTTTCCGCGCCCCAACTGTGCCGAGCTGATTGAGACCGCGAAAGTCCCCAAGACTCCTTATGACGTGGTGGTCAAGACTGAGGTCAGTACCATCAGCCCCGGCACCGAGCGTGCCAACATCACGGGCGACGCGAATGTGGCCGGCAGACACGCACCCGACACCACCTTCCCACGCTCCAGCGGCTATAACTCTGCCGGCGTGGTGGTCAGTGTTGGCGAAGCCGTTACAAGCGTTGCCCCCGGTGATCGCGTGGTGGTCTACTGGGGCAAGCATCAGGATTATAACATCGTGCCCGAGGAGCAGGTGGTGAAAATGCCCGACGCCGTTTCCTTTGAGGAGGGCGCGTTGTCCTTTATCGCTACCTTTCCTTTGGCAGCCATCCGCAAGACCGGATTGGAGATCGGTGAATCGGCGATGGTGATGGGCCTGGGCCTGTTGGGGCAGCTGGGCATTCGGTTGCTTCGCGCCGCAGGTGCGTATCCGGTGATTGGTGTTGACCCCGTGGAATCTCGTCGTCAGGAGGCCTTGGACGGCGGCGCTGATTATGTATTTGACCCCTTTGAGGCTGATTTTGCCGAAAAGGTAAAGGCTGTGACCGGTGGGGGCGTTAAGGTTTGTATCGAGGTGACCGGTGTCGGTGCCGGTATGGATGGTGCCCTGGATTGCATGGCCAAGTTCGGCCGCATGGCATTGCTTGGCTGCACCCGTGACAAAAATTTCAATATTGACTATTATCGCAAGGTGCATTGCCCCGGCATCACGCTGATCGGCGCACATACCAATGCACGCCCCAAGACAGAGTCTCATCCCGGCTATTTTACGCACCGTGATGACATTAACGCTGTGCTTCACCTGCAGGTGGGCGGCCGCCTGGATTTCAAGCCTATGCTGACCGCAAAATACAGCCCCGACCAGTGCGCCGCCGTTTACGGCCGCATCATAAACGACCGCTCCTTCCCCACGGTGGCTCAGTTCGACTGGAGTCGCTTATAAGCGGCACCGGCGCAAAGCCCAATCGGCGGCAGTTGGTTGATGGTGTAACGGATAGCCGCAAGATTTTTGATGGAATATCTACTTGTAAGACACGATCTATGAAAGGAACTTCTTTATGAAAGCAATATTGATTCAAAACGATGAAAGAAAAAGCCTTGTCTGGTCCGATGTGCCCGATCCCGTTGCCAAAGAGGACGAGGTGGTGATCAAGGTGGCTTATGCTGCGTTGAACCGGGCGGATCTGATGCAAAGAGCAGGGAACTATCCGCCGCCTCCCGGTTGCCCCGATTGGATGGGACTGGAGGTTTCGGGCGAGATCGTTTCCATGGGTGCCGTGTCGGCGCAGAAATCCGGCTTTAAGGTCGGGGACAAGGTGTGCGCCTTGCTGGGCGGTGGCGGCTATGCCGAGTATGTGGCCGTACCCTACGGTATGTGTATGCCCATCCCGAAAAACACCAGCATGGTTGAGGCAGCCGCCATTCCGGAGGCCTTTGCCACCGCCTATCTGAACATGTTTATTGAGGGCGGTATCAAGCAGGGTAATACGCTATTGGTCACGGCAGGCGCCAGTGGCCTTGCCAGCGTGATCATTCCCATGGCAAAATTGTTTGGCATCCGCGTGATCACCACCGTGCGCTCCGACGAAAAGGCAAAGGCCATTGAGCCTCTTGGTGCCGATCTTATCGTCAACACCAAAAAGCAAAAGCTTTCTGAGGTGCTGAAGGCCGAAATGGAGGCAGGCCGCCCCGTGGATGTTGCCATTGACTGTGTCGGTGGCGAGGAGATGGGAGAATGCTTGTACTATTTGGCACACGGTGCCCGTTGGATCATGATCGCTGCCCTGGGCGGCACGCACGCCGATCTGGATCTGCGCAACGTATTCGTGCGCAACGTTCGCGTGATTGGCTCTACGTTACGTTCCCGTACGCCGGCGGTCAAGGCCGAGATCCTTGGCAAGCTGGTAAAGGACGTTTGGGCGAAGGTGGAAAGTGGCGCGTTGCGTCCCACCATCTTCCGCGTGCTTCCCATCACCGAGGCCGAGGCCGCCCACGCTTTGCTGGAAAACAGCGAGAGCGTCGGCAAGGTCGTTTTGAAGGTCAACGGTTAAAAAAACGCGAAACGGTACGGAAAATTCCGTACCGTTTCGCGTTTTTTGGCCGCCAAAAGTGTTTTCAATGTTGCATTTGTGCTGAGTGACCGTTATAGCCGATCTGCTTTGCACCGATGGATGCAAAGACCTTAAGCAGGATCTTCCCATGATGACCAAAGGCCACGGCGGTGGTTGACGGAAAGCTCCTTGGAGAAGCAATGGCATGATGCGGCAGCGATGCCAAGCTTGATTTTGAAAATGGTGAACATGATCCATCTTCATTCCGGTGGGCACAGTTACCCCTTGTTTGTGTTTTGCCACATTGCATGGAACTTGTCACGATATTTTTTGCATAGGACCGGCCATTATTTGGTCTTTTGCGGTTCAAGAGGGGCGTTTGGTGTTTTACCTGGCAAACGGGTAGGAAAACAGGCCAAAGCAGACGCCTGCAAAGGCGTAACGCCCCCTTTTTTGCCCCTTGGGTTTTTTGCATATTATATATATTTTTCTTATATTTTTGTGTAAAAAAACTATTTACTTTTTTGGCACGGTATGGTACAATGTTTGTGTGACCGCTATATTTAGGTCTGTATGAGGGCGCGGACGCGCGCCCAAAATTGCTTATGGAGGTTAAATTCATGAAGCACACGAACAAAAGACTCCTGGCGTTTCTCCTTGTTCTCGCAATGGGATTCGCAATGGTGCCGATGCTGGCACTGACCGCAGGAGCTGAAACAGCAATCGTCTCCGACATTCAGGTCGGCACAGACGGAGCGATCCAGGATCTGGATTGGAGCATCGGTTTCATCGGCTCCGATACCAACATTTACGGCTGGCGCTGGGAGACCCGCTCGGAGTGGAGTGGTGAATATCGCTACTCCGAGATCGTCAACGTTCCCAAGGCCGGCACGACTCTGGTTTGGTCCGAGCATGCAGCTAACGCAAATGGCGATACCAAAACGATGAGCAAGAATGCTTTTGCGCTCACGTCTTGGAAAGAGGTTGCACCCAACGAGTGGGAGGTCGACCGCACCGGTGCCAATGTGTATGCCTTTGGCGCTGCTAATACCGAGAATCAGTATTACGATGAGGCGACCAAGACCATCACCTATTTCTACACTACCACCAAGGATAACGAAAAGGTGCGCTTTGGTTGCATGGGCTATACCGCAGAGGGCAAGCTGGCGAGCAGTGCCGCACAGTGCCCCAAGGTCTATGTTTATACCCCTGCCTTTGTAGAGGGTGAGACCGCCGGCGCCGGCACCATTGCCAATGTCAAGTGGTTCCAGGGCTATGTTGGCTCTCATGCCAACACGGATGGTAGCGTCAGCGCAATCAAGCCTACCTCCACGGCGTATGCTTACAGTATGCCCATTACCGTTCCTACCGCCGGCACTACCGTGACCTTTACCGATCCCGGTGCCAATCGACAGGTAGCCTCCATCGGTGCCTATGTCTTCTCCACCTGGAAGGTGGGCGATGACGGTTTGCTGGATATGTTCTACGGCTGCGAGGGCGGCTATGAGAACAATGCCTGGACTACCATCAATGAGGACGGCTCCTATACTTACTCTTACACCACGACCTACGATAATGAGATCATCCGTCTGTGCCATCGCAACGACGATGTGGCAGAGCTGGCTGTGAGCTTTGTGTTGGATAACGCTGCCAATGTGGCTCCCGTTCTGGCTGCTGCCGGCTATGATCCTGCACAGGTAGGCACCCCTTACATGGCCAAGTGGTATGCAGGCTTGTTCAGCGTAGAGAGCGATTCTCTGGTGCTGGGCTCTCCCGCTTACTCCTTCAGTAATATCGTTCCCGTTTACGGCAAGGGCACGACGGTGACCGTTGTCGATGTTATGAATGACGAAACCGCAGGTACTGGCAACTTTGCTACCAACGATGTTTACACCGTGGCCAAGTTTGACGGCGCAGGCTTTACCGGAAATTGGAAGGATAGCGAAAAGCTTCTGACCATGACCGAGGGCGTGGTAACGGGCTCCAACGTAACCGAGCGCGATGCCGCCGTGCAGGCAGGCAAGGCCGTTTACACCTACACCACCACCGAGCATGTGGAGTTTCTCCGCGTTTGCGTTGCCAACACCGGTAACACGGTGAACGGTCATTTCGTTTCTCCCATTATTTATATTAGCACTCCCGGCTCCGATTCCTCCTATGCAGAGCTGGAGGGCCTGAACATTGTGGCTTTGGGTGACAGTTATCTCCACGGTGGCGGTGCCGTTCCCTCCGACACATGGTTTGCTCAACTGGCCAAGCGCTACAACATGAACTACACCAACTACGGTATTGATGGCAGCACCGTTTCTGCGGCTCTCAATGCCAGTGGCAATAAGCAGAACCCCATGGTCGAGCGCTATGAGGATATGGCTGACGAGGCGGATATCGTGATCTTCGAGGGTGGCCGTAACGACTATAATGTGGATGCTCCTCTCGGCGAGATCGGTGTTAAGGATCCTACCACCTTCCTGGGCGCTGTTCAGATCATTCTGGATGGCCTGCAGGAAAAGTATCCCAACGCCTTGATCGTATGCGTGACCGCTTGGGATCTGACCGATCTTGAGGCTGCCACCGGCTTGGGCTCCAACAGACCCAAGACCCAGGGCCTGTGCACTGAGGATTATGCGACTGCCTTTGCTGATTATGTTGACTCTCTCCAAAACGAGCGCATTTGCGTTCTCCGCTCCTATGATAACGAGCAAATGCCCGTCTTTATGAAGGATAATGCCTTCCGCTCTCTCTACTGCGTTGGCAAAAACGACATCAGCCACCTGAACGCAAACGGCCACAAGCTGGTTTTGGAATGGTTCGAGACCTTTATTGGCGATAACTACAAGAATTATGCCGGTATGATGGGCGATAACAGCATCAGCGTGCAGTTCGCTCATGGCGAAGAAACCGTTGCAATCTACGGCACCGCAGCCAAGGATCGCATCGTAAACGTTCCTGCAGTGCCCGGTGTCAGCAACGCTGACGTATTTGGCTGGATCGGCACCGTGACCAACGGCGAGACCACCACCTCGGTGCTTCTCAACGTAGGCGAACAGGTCACCTTTAAGCAGGGTGATGTTGCTGTTCTGACTCCTCTGGTCCTGGATATGGATCACGTTCTGAACCCGATGCTCCGTCTCAACGGCACCACGGGTCTCCGCTTTACCACTGCTGTTTCTCAAGAGGATTACACCGCGCTGCTTTCCAAGATCGGCGCAGGCGAGCTTGGCCAAGCCAGCTTGACCCTGGGTATGCTGATCGTTCCTGCACAGTATGTCTCCGATATCGGCGGCAAGCTGACCCATGCAGGTCTGGACGAGTGGGAGAAGGCACGCATCGACGTGACCTCCACCATTGCTGACAACGGCGATGGCACTTACGACTGGTATGATTACGACGAGGAAACCGGCATGGGCTATATTGCCGGTACCATCAATGAGATCCTGCCTCAGAACCATACCAAGAAATTTACTGCTACCGGCTATGCCAAGCTGACCATCGAGGGTGAGGATCATTACCTCTACGCTGAAAATGGTGGCCTTGGCGGTGATACCATTTACAACGTGGCAACCAAGGCTTTGGAGGATACCTCCGATGTACAGGACGATACGTATCAGTACGAGGTTGGCGAGGGCTCCGGCATCTACTCTCCCTACACGGCAGAGCAGAGAGAGGTTTTGGGCGAGTACGTTGGTAATGTAATCGTTTTGGAAACCATCACCGACAGCCTGTACAACGTGACCACCGCCAAGCTGACCTCCGCTGCTTCTAACGCGGATTGGATGGGCATGACCGTGGTTGGCGGCGGCGATGTGGATAGCTTGACTGACATTTTCTATCCCTACGCACCTCCTGCAACCGGCTCTATGGCTGTGAATGACATCAGCTGGTATATGCTGACCACCATTCTGGGCTCGGATGAGGTGACCTCCCTTTACATCATCGGCCCTGCAGAAGATGGCGAAGCACCTGTGTGCGGCGGCATCCTGCTGGATGGCTTTGTGTTGAAGAACGGCGACGAGGCCTCCTCGGTGCTGTGTGTCAAGTATGTGGTTGACGGCGATGTCTTCTACATCATTGGCTTCAACGATTACGCCATCAATTATTAAAATAAGAAAAGAGCCCCCCAAAAAATGGGGGGCTCTTTTTGCATTTAAATATCAAGGGAGGTCTGCACCTCGGCAGGCATTTCAACCGTTTTTTGCGGCGCAGGAAAGGTGTCAGCAAAAGAGGTAGCCAATTGGTCGCAACGCTCGTTATAGGGGTGACCGGCATGGCCCTTGACCCACACAAAGGTGACTTGGTGCTGATCCAATAGCTGCAGAAGCTGCTCCCATAGGTCGGGATTCAAAGCAGGGGATTTGTCGGCCTTTTTCCAGCCCCGTGCGCGCCAGCCCTTGGCCCAACCGTTGATCACGGCATCAGAAACGTATTTCGAGTCGGTGGTCAACGTGACCTCGCAGGGCTCCTTTAGCGCGGAAAGGGCGGCAATGACACCACACAGCTCCATGCGGTTGTTGGTGGTATGGGGTTCGCCGCCGGAAAGCTCTTTTTCGCGGCCTGCATATACAAGAATGGCGCCCCAGCCCCCGGGGCCGGGGTTGCCGCGGCACGCGCCGTCGGTGTAAATATCTACGTGCTTCATTGGTGGGAATCCCTTCTTTTTTTCCCCCGTTTGGGGGCGTTTTTCTTATTATACACCTTTTTGGGGGAGGTGTCAAGGCCACAAAGATGGCCTTTCATTGTAAATGCGCGGTCGGGCGATTTGCGCAATCCTGCCGGTAGATCGCCCGCATCGGCGATCTACGCTCCGGCTGCGCACATTGACGCAAGGGGCAATGCCAACGGATTGCATGAATTCTTTCCGTTACCAAAGGATCGTCATTCGTCCGTGATCAATACCCGGCCGTTTGCATGGGCGGCGTCGGAAATATCTCGATTCGGTTGGGGCTTTGTGCAATTTACCAAACCAAAAAACAGCCCAACGGGTGCGGATTTTTTGACATTTGGCGGTTTTGTGGGCGAGATGGGGGCAGGGGATTTCGTCAAAAGCGAGAAAGTGGAAAAACTGCATAACCAATCTTGACCTTGCGCGTTATTTATTATATAATATAATCATGTACAACCCTATTTCCCGCGGGGGAGCGCGCAGCGCGTGTCACGCGCGACGCGCATCGCCCGACAATCCATCGAAAAGGAGAAGTACCATGAAGAAATTTTTAGCACTCCTTATCGCGGTCATGATGGTTGTGGCACTTGTGCCCGCCACCGTGCTTTCCGTTATGGCAGCCGAAATCGGCGAGGCCATTACCGGCGAGCCCGGCACGACCGGCGATTCCACCCAAGGCGGCAACTCCGATGCTGCTACCGATGGCACTACTGCCGGTGCTACGGTCAGCAAGCCCGCCACGCCCGAAACTCGTACGGAGGTCCCCGAAAAGACCCCCGAGGAGATCGCGGCTGAGGGCATCGTTGCCGAGCTGATCAACGCCCAGGGCGTGCGTGTAGGCTACTACACCACTCTGGCTGCCGGTGATGCTGCCATCATCGACGGCGATACCCTGCGGTTGCTTGCTGACGTGACTCTTACCGAATGCTGGCAATTCGGTGTGGATCGCGGCGCCACGCAAGACAATCAGTACTTGACCTATACTGTGGATGGTAACGACCATGTGCTGCATTACACCCACGCTCCTGAGGCGGGCGGTGTCAACGACTATGCAGTCCGCATTGGCCGTAGCGATGAGACCTATATGCTGGATTACCACAACATCACGTGGAAGGATATGACCATCATTTCCACCAACGGTGGCATCTGCATGGGCTCGATGACCAGCCTTGTGGCCGAGAATCTGAAGATCTATGCCAACGGCTCGTACTGGATGGAGGATACCACCGGCACGTACGTCAAGCCCGATTATAGCCAGTATGCTAATCATCACCTTTCCACTACGCGCGTGGGCATTGCTGCCAACAACAATAGCGACGCGTATCTGGTGATCAAGGGCTCCGAGACCAAGATCTATGGCGGTAATGCCGAGGCGGTTTATGCTAAGGGTATGGTCGCGATCTACGATGGTCTGTTCTACAGTGCCGAGGGTGACTGCACTGTGCAGGCTCGTAGTGCAAATAAGTTCCGTGATACCACCAAGCTGATGATCTATGGTGGCACCTTTATCAACGATTATCTGTGCGCTATTCGCGCTGCCGAGGGCTCTAACCTCTTTATCTTCGACGGTGATTTCATTCAAACCGGCGAGGCACGCACCGCAACTCACGCCGATATCAACGTCATTCGTCTTGGTAACGCTAACGTAAACGCTCATACCTACATTTTGGGTGGTCGCTTCTATCAGGATGCTTTTTCCGATGTCGGTCAATTCGATGTTGATGCTCCGCTGATTAACGGTTGGGATAACGGCCATTTCCTGTATATCGGTGGCGGTGAATTCTATCAATCTACCGATCGGCTGTTCTCTGGCCGTGCGGCCAATGCCAACAACCGGGTGATTGACGATTTTGTGCTGGCCTCCACCACCGAGGAGACCGGCACCATTGAAAATCTGCCCTGCCACTTTGCTGAGAGCAAAATGACGGCCATCACCTGGGCAAAAAAGACTACCTACACCTTTGACTCCGCTACTTGGGGCGCCAAGTTCAACGATCAGGGCCAGGTAGTGAATGCCGAGGGCACTGTTCTTTATGAAGACGATGCCGCATTGGTGGCAGCCTCCGGCGCCGAGATCGTGATTCTGGATGCCGAGGGCAACTTCCGCACCCTGCTGGATGTGACCGAGGGTAGCACTGAGCATCTCATCCACCGTGCCGGTACCGAGGCTGACAAATACACCGCCGACAGCTTTGAGACCAGCCTTCGTTTCAAGTTCCAATATGGCTCTTATATGGTTCCTGCCAATGGCACCATGCGCATGCTGACCGACGTGGAGGGCAGCGGTACCGGTACCAACGACTCTCTTGATTTCTTCCACCAGATGCCTGAGGTCGATGTTACCCTTGACGGTGCCGGCCACCGCTTGATTTACAGCAATATCAAAGCCGATGGCGGCTTGGTTTATCTCAACTACTCCTACGGCGATGCCGACGTTACCTTTAAGAACCTGTACATTGAGAATCCCCTTGGCCGCACCCTTGATTATGGTTTGACCAAGTACCTCAAAATGGAGTGGACTCTGATCAATACCACCGTTAAGGCCGGCTCCGGCTCTGCCGTGTATGTGGATGGCCAATCGGTTCTCAACATTGGCGAGGGCACCGTGATTCACGGCAATAACACCAATGCAGGCCTTGGCACTCGTTGCTATGCTATTCAGAGCTCGGGTACGGTGAACCTGGTTGGTGGTACGCTGTATTGCGATCTCCCTGAGGAGACCTTTACCACCGGCGACGGTCGCTACACCCGTCCTCCTATCGGCATTACCGGTGCCAGCGCTGCCGTGAATCTGATTTCCGGTACCATTCAGATCCCCACTTATTCCTACACCTCCATTCTCACCTCCGGCACCAATTATGCTGCCGATCTGTATATCTCCCCCGATGTGACCATCCTTGGTCCCGAGGGCGATCGGCTGACCGCACCCCTGCCCGTCAAGGAGGGCTCGGTTGAGGTGGTGAACCACGGCGAGGAGCCCGTCATTGTTGACGGTATCGAGGCCGCCCTTGAGGTCATCAAGGAAGGCGGCGTCATGAACATCCTGAAGGACACCTTCGTTGACCAGAATGAAAACATCTACCTCACCGGCAAGTGGACCCTGAACGGCAATGGCCACGTGGTTTACAACCTGCGCACCTATAACGATCGTTATATGTTCCGCATTGCCGAAGAGGGCACCGAGATCAACTTCAATGATGTTCAGCTGCAGGCCGGCCGTTACGGTATTCTGATGAATGACGATACCACCGAAAAGCTGACCACCATGGTGTTCAACGCCCACAATGTGCAGATCCTGTGCGGCTGGGCAGGCCCCGATCTGGAGTATTTCTTCTGCGAGGCTGGCGGCTATGCCTTTATGCAGTCCTCCCTCAATGCTTATGCCAAGTTCACCGGTGAAAACACCAAGCTGGTGACCGGTGCAGGCACTTCCACTATGCAGTGCCGCGGCTACGTTGACTTTTACGACGGTTACGTTTATGGCTATGCCGTAAACGAGGTTGTCAATATCCGTTCGCCTTTGGCAGATGACGTTTTCGAGAAGAATACCGGCAATCAGATGGCCACCACTACCATGAAGGTCTATGGCGGTCTGTTTGAGGGCGGCCCCTTCTGCAACACCGGCGTCTTCCGCGCCACCTACGGCGGTCACCTGATCGTTGTGGACGGCGAGTTTGTGACTCAGGCCGACCATCCCAGTTATAATGGCGACAAGACCGGCAAGAATGTGGTTCGTACCTCGGCCTCCAGCAAGCCCGGCTATGCCACCATTTTGGGCGGCCGCTTCTACAACGCTTGCCCCGTTGAGGGCGACAATCTGGATACCAGACGTCCCGCCCTGGGCTTTGGTACCCCCAATATGGGTTACTTCCGCATTTATGGCGGCGAATTCTACTCCATGTATTTGGTTGACGATTCCATGACTTGGAATCTGCCCCTTGGCAACAACCCCTCTGTTAAATATTCCTTCAATAATAATACCACCGGAATCGCACAGACCTACGGTATCAATATCGACCCCGGCTATACCGTGAACACCTACGATTTCAGTGAGAATCCCAAATATCCTGCTGATACGGCCAGCGAGTATGTCAAGAACTGCGGCGGCTTCCTCTATATGGAAGAAGTTACCTATGACGAGGACTACCTGCTGGAGGGCGGCTATATCGACGAGGGCGCTACCTACCGCGTCACCGACGGTGTACACGAGGATGCTACCTATTATTATAGCTTTGAGTTCGAGCGTGCTATGTACCACCTGGGCAACGGCGGCGAGCTGACGCTCACCAAGGACACCACCTGGCATCAGCCCGAGCGCAACGTGCTGGTGAAGGAGGGCGAGGTCAGCACCTCTACCGACTATGGCTACCACGATCACTTCAGACCCGCAAGCTCTGTTGTGACCATCAACTCCTCCGCTAAGGATGGCTACTACACCCTGACCACAAGCTTTGACGGTTATCTGTTCTGGCTGACCGGCGGCACCACCGTGTTTGGAAACGTTGGTATCGTCAACGAGGCCGGCGGCGTGTTCTACTTTGCCGTTACCAATGCAACGCTCAAGACCACTGGCGGCTACTACATGGCAGGCAAGACCAATACGCTCCGTTTGGATAAGGCCAACACCACCATGCTTTTGGAGGGCGGCCTCTTTACCGGTAACGATACGATCTTTAACGTATGGGGCAAAAACTCTCATATGATTCTGGGTGTTAAGGGCACCAAGAATGGTCCTCACATCACCGCAAACGGCCACGGCATCCGCAATGACGGCAAGGTGGATCTGACCATCTACTACGCCGTGATTGATGAGGTTCTGACCTGCAACTGGGGCGCAGCCATCTACATAGACGATGATGCCTGGAGCGCTAACGTTGATATTTACGATGGTATCATTTCCAACAGCGACTATGGCAATAACCCCACCTTTACCTGGCAGCCCAAGTCTGGCATCACCGGCGATACCGAGGGTGTTGGTACGATTAACATCTATGGCGGTATTATCGAGCGCCGTAACGACGGTACAGTTGCCGGTAGCACTGCCGCTTACGGTAAGACCATCATTGCAAACGGTCCTCATAACCTGAACATCTACGGCGGTACCATTCGTACACTGACCACTGATAACGTAGTCATCACCATTCGCCGCAGCCAGAATGTCCACGTGACCGTGGGTAATCCCGAAACCGGCGAGGGCCCTATGATCAGTGCTCCCGGCGGCACCTTGATCTCTTACGATAACGATGCAGGCGGAAACGGCGCTGCAACCGGTACGTTGGATGTATATGGTGGTACCTTCTTGACCGGTGGTAGCAAACACATGTTCTACATCGGTGACCACGACAACATCAATATTACCGCAACCTTCTACGACGGTATCTACACGCAGACCGGTGCGCAGTATATCTTTTATCCCGGCGACAACAGCACTCTGAACGTTGTAGGCGGTATTTATAACAGCACCTCCGGTATCATCGGTGTTGGCGGAGGCTGTGATCATGCCAAGATCAACTTTGGTAATGCTGAGACCGGTGAGGGCCCTGTCATGACCATTACCGGCTGGAATATGCTTAACTTCAGCGGTGAGATCGTGGATATGGACTTTACCGTTTACGGCGGCGAGTATTACAACAATGCAGGCACCAACATTTTCGGTAGCACCCAGACTGGCGACATGACCATCAACATCCATGGCGGTTACTTCTTTGAAGAAAAGACCTCCCGTTTGATAAAACTCAACAGCGGTTCTCCCAAGTTCAACATTTTCGGCGGTACCTTCGAGTCCTACGGTTCCGACGTTATCGTGGTGGATGGTAGCTGTGCTGCCACGCTGAACATCACCGGCGGTAACTTCTACGGCAATGGCCAGTCCTGTATCACGCTGGATACCACCGGCAAGGTGATCCTGAACATTTCCGATGCCACCTTCTACACCAATTCCGGCACCGAGTCCACCTTGTGGCTGGCAAAGGCCGGTGCAGGCTCTGAGGCCGTGCTTTCCGGCAAGGTTCATGTGACCGCTCCTGCTACCTCTGCGGGCTACTGCTTCCAGACCGGTCAAGGCTTCCAGGGCACGATGCTCTTTAAGGCAGACGAAAATGGCAACGCTCCTGAAATGTACACCTACAACAACAAGGATGCAGGCATCAGCATTGAGGGCGGCGAGTTGACCATCAATGCCGGCTACTACTACTCCGATAGCCTTTGCGTGGCACGTGTACTGGGCGGTAAATGTAGTGGCGCAGCCACTTTGAACGGCGCTAAGGTCACCACCGAGTCTACGGCTAAGATCGTGATCAACGGCGGCGTGTTTGTGATGGGCAACGTCAACAATGACCGCGGCAAAGAGCAGACCGTTATCCGTGTAGGCGGTGGGTCCACTTACGGCACCATTGTGATCAACGGCGGCCTGTTTGTCAACAAATCCAATACCGGCGCTTCTGTGATCTACAAGTACAATGCTTGCGCCACGTTGGAGGTCAACGGCGGTACCTTCTTGGCAAGCGTCAACCAGACGCATTACGTTTACTCCACCGGTGAGGCTCTGGATGCCAGCGGCAATATGATCTGCGCACCCGATCCCGATATGCAGCAGATCTACATTGCTTACGATCCGATCGTCACCTGGGACGATACCACCTTCTACTATCACAGCGTGAACAATGCAGAGTTCTTTGCAGGCACCAGCAATGCAGAGCTGCGTGTAGAGTACTCCGAGGAGTTCCAGCAGTACTTTGGCGGTCTCCGCTTTACCTCTACCATCACCAAGAACATGGTGGACGGTATGCTGGCTCTGGCTGGCGAGGGTAGCACCGTATCCTATGGTACCATTGTGGTTCCTGCCGATACGATCGCCTCTCTCACCGTTCTGGATCACGCACATCTGGCAGCAGCTAAGGTGCAGTTCGTTGACATTGTGGCAGGCAAGGGCCTGTCCATCGACAGCGAGGGCAACGTTTCCTTTACCGCTGCTTTGGTTTCCATCCTGCCCGAAAACTACACCCGCAACTTTGTGGCTGTGGGCTACGTTCAGGTGGTGGATGCCGAGGGCAACGTTACCTACGGCTACGCACAGTACGATGCCGAGGGAACCTCTCTTGCAGAGGTCGCTCGCGAGGTGCTGAAGGCCGAGGAAGAGGAAGAACCCTACACCGATACCTTTAAAGAGCTTTTGAACACCTACTCCGCAGGTCTCCCTGCCGAGCCCGCCGATCCCGAGGAAACTCCCGAAGGGGAGCTTCCTCCCGCAGGCGGCGATGACACTACCGGCGGCGATGAGATCACTGGTGGTGATGAGTCCACTGGTGGCGACGAAAGCTTGAATAGCGGCGTTGTCGCATAAAAAGCCTTACGTATACAAATAAATATCCCCCCGCGTAGCGGGGGGATATTTATTTTTGTAGCCTCCAGGGTACATAAACCACCACTTGGAGTGGTGGAATAAAAATGCTTTAGCCATAGGCTCTCCCTATGGGAGAGCTCCCGCGAAGGCGGGTGAGAGGGCAGAAAATCCCCCTCTCCGTCGGCTCCGCCGCCACCTCTCCCCAAGGGCGAGGCTTTGCCGAATTTTCGGCAGTGGGGCGATAATTACTAATGTTTATTGTTCAGGATGCCTTTAGATGTCGTTAGCACTTTTGCCTTGAAGGCACGGTGCATACCACCACTTGAAGTGGTGGTTATGATTGTATACGTGTTGAAATTTTATTGACAAGGCTCGCGCTTTGTGTTATACTGCACGTGAGGTCACCTTTATCTTTTTAAAGAAAGGAATTGCAAAAATGAAGCTGCGTTTGATGAGCACAAATCAATGGGCCTGTGACAAAAACCAGCCCAAATGGGAGGAGATCGGGGCGGACTGCTCTTATTCTGCCCGTATGCCCGGCTTTTTGAAATATTATATGGAGACCAAGCCGGATATCCTGGGCCTGCAGGAGGTCACGGCCAAAATGGCCGACAAGCTGATGCGCCTGTTTTCTGAGGCGGATATGCCCTATGCACTCCTTTGGGGTAAGGATACCCCCATTATTTACCGCACGGATCTATTCGAGCTGGTGGACTCCAAATTTCTCATTTATCCTGAGGAATTCCCGGGGTATGAGGGCTCCTTCAACAATAGCAAGACCAAATCCTATAACATGGGCGTGTTCCGCATCAAGGAAAGCGGTCAGCTCTTTATTCTCATGACCACCCACCTGTGGTGGAAAAGCAGCGATCCGGCCTCACGTAATTATCAGTTTGGATCGGATGAGGCACGCGCCTATCAGATCGGGCTTGCGATCAACTGCTTGGATAAATATCAGGAAAAATACAACTGTCCCGCCGTGATCATGGGCGATATGAACGCCAACTGGAGCAAGCCCTGTATTTTGGCCGCCAAGGAGCGCGGATTTGTCCATTGCTACGATCTGGCAGTCGATCACCGCGACGAGGGCAATGGCCATCATTACTGCTTTGGCGATGGCTATAAGGGGTATACGCCTACTACGGCAGACAAGGCCATTGACCACATTCTGGCTCGCGGTCTTTCCCAGGGTGCAGTGCGTTGCTATGACCGTTACGCCCCCGAATACTATATGTGCCTGTCCGACCACATTCCGGTCTGGATCGACGTGAAAATCGAATAACGGGGGTGCGTTTTTGTGACCAAACTGCGTCTTTTGAGTAATAATATCTGGAATTGCGACACCAATAAATCGGCGTGGGAGGAAAAAGGCGAGGATTGCTCGGCCGAGGCGCGTATGCCCGGCATTGCCCGTGTATATGCTGAGCTTCGCCCCGACATCATCGGCTTGCAAGAGGCCTCTCACAAAATGGTGGATTGTCTGATGACTGAGCTGGGCAAGCTGGGGCTTCGCTATGCCGTTCATTGGACTCGCTTTACCTCTGTGCTGTACCGTCCCGAGCTGTTTGAGCTGGTGGATTCGGAATACCTTTGTTACCCCACAGAATTTCCGCCATACGAGGGTAGCTTTAACGACGTTCGCAGTAAATCCTGCAATCTGGCGGTTTTTCGTGTCAAGGAGAGCAGTAAAATCTTTATTTTCGCCAACACGCACCTATGGTGGCGAAACCGCAATCCTAATGCCAAAAGCTATCAGCCCGGTTCCGGCGAGGCGCGCGCCCATCAGGTGCAGCTGGCCTCGGCACTGATCGATAAATACCGCGAAAAATACCATTGCCCGGCTGTGCTTTTGGGGGATATGAACGATACCTACGATTCCCCCATGATGGCGGCTGCCCATGCCTGCGGCTTCACGCACGCCCACGATGTGGCTGTGGAATATGCCTGCCAAGAGAATGGCTATCATTATTGCTTCCCCGATGGGCACAAGCCCTATGCGCCCCGTCCCTTTGTGTACGCCATTGATCATATCTGGGTCAAGGGCTTTGAAAAGAATGCGGTCCGCCGTTTTGAGCGATACACCCCCGATTATTACGAAGCTCTTTCTGATCATTATCCTGCTTTTGTTGATATTGAGCTTTAATACGCAAAGCCCCACGGTATCGAAAACACGATACCGTGGGGCGATTTTTTGTGTTTTAGATCTCAATGGCCTCGATTTCGGCAAGCCATAGGGCCGCAGAGGCGTCCGAGGGCATCTGCCAATCGCCACGGGGCGAAAGACCGACCGAGCCCACCTTGACACCGTCGGGCACGCAGTTGCGCTTGAACTGCTGGTTAAAGAAGCGGCGGTGGAATACGGTCAGCCACTTTTTGATGGTGGCGCCGTCAAAAATGCCGTCAAAGGCCAATTTGGCAAGGGCAAAAATCTTGGAGGGCGTGTACTGATACCGGATGGCCCAGTACAGGAAAAAGTCGTGCAGTGCATAAGGGCCGACCAGATCTTCGGTTTTCTGTGCGATTTTGCCCACAGCGTCCGGGGGCAGCAGCTCAGGGCTGATGGGAGTGTCGACCACGCGCAGCAGAACCTCACTGGCCTCGGGGAAGATGTTTTCTTCGGCAATGCTGGTCACGATCCAACGCACCAAGGTCTTGGGAATGTCGGCGTTGACGCTGTACATGCTCATGTGGTCACCGTTGTAAGTGCACCAGCCGAGAGCCATTTCCGAAAGGTCGCCCGTACCAAGCACGATGCCCCCCACCTGATTGGCGATGTCCATCAGCACCTGTGTGCGCTCGCGCGCTTGTGCGTTTTCATAGGTAACCGAAAAGTCGGTGGGATCATGACCGATATCCTTGAAATGCTGCAGCACAGCATCCTTGATGGAAACCGTGCGGGAGGTTACACCCAAGTTGTTCATCAAAGTCAATGCATTTTGCAGCGTCTCATCAGAAGTGCCAAAGCACGGCATGGTGACCGCCGTAATGTTGGTATGCGGCAATCCCAAACGCTCCATGGCGCGAACGGCTACCAGCAGGGCGAGGGTGGAATCCAATCCGCCCGAAATACCAATGGTCAGCTTGCCGCCGGTGATGGAAAGGCGACGCGCAAGCGCGGCGGCCTGCATTTCATAGATCTCCAGGCAGCGCGCCACGCGGTCGTTCCGTTCATCGGGAATAAAGGGCAGACGACGGAGCTTCAGCAGCGATCCGTCGGAGGTGGCCAAGGCGCAGGGCAACAGCAAACGGTCGATGAGATCGGTGTTGAAATCGTTGCGCAGACGGTCATGACGAATGCGCCCCAGATCCAGATCGCAGACTAGCATATAGTCGCTGTCGGCCACGGTCTTGTTTTCGGCCACGGCTTTGCCGCCCATGGCGATCAGTCCATGGCCCGAATAGATGTAATCGGAGGTGGATTCCTCGGCACCGGCACTGGCAAAGAGATAAGCGGCCATGTTGCGCGCGCTGTGGGTGACCAGAGTGTCACGGCGATACTGGCGCTGGCCGATCAGCTCGCGGCAGGCGGAAAGATTCAGAATCAGCTCTGCGCCGCCCACGGCGCGATCACCATCCAGATTATAGGGGGAAAAGATATCCTCACCTACGGTCAGGGTCAGAGTGGTACCGTCGGTGCTACTAAACAGCAATTGACAGTCAGCAGGCACGGTGGTGTCGCCAAGCTCCACGGGAATGCCGTCCAAATCGTCACCGCAAGCAAACCAACGCATTTCGGCGGTGCTCAAAACAGTTTTGGGTACGATGCCCCAAACCTCGCCACCGCAAAGTAGTACGGCACAGTTATACAGCCGGTCGGCAATCTTTAAGGGGGCACCCACCGCCACCGCCATATCCGCAGGTGCCGCGGCTGCCAGCTCGATCAGGGCGTTTTTGACGGCCTCCAGCAAAACGGGAGAGAAAAACAAATCGCCGCAGGTAGCACCGGTCAGCGAAAGCTCGGGAGTGACCAGCAAGGTCACGCCGGCCTTGTGTGCCTCTTGGATGCGCGTCAAAATAGCATTTTTGTTGTAGGCCACATCGCCTACCTTCAAAGCGGGCACGGCAACGGCCGCGCGCAGTACGTCTTGCATCATATCAACACCTCCGTGAGAGATATTCATTCATATGTATTGTAGCACAATACCGCCAAAAAAGCAATGAAAAGGAACAGATTTCAAAAAATAAGAACAAAATAGGAGAATATTGGTGAGAATCAATTTTAAAACTGGAAAATAATATAAAATATTTGGAAAAATGAATAAAAGGAATAAGAAAGGCGGCTTTTGCCGCCCTTCTTACCGTCTGACAAGATATTTGCGCATATCAATGGCACAAGCGATCAGAATGATCAGACCCTTGATGATATATTGCATATTGGCATCAATGCCCAAAAAGGTCAGTCCTACAAAGATCAGACGCAGTAGTACAACACCCAATATTACCCCGCTGATCTTACCGGTACCGCCCACAAACGAGACACCACCAATCACACAAGCGGCAATGGCATCCAGCTCATAGTTCAAGCCTGTGGCCGCAGAGTTAGAGCCGATACGTGCCGCCTCGATAAAGCCGGTCATGCCGTAAAGAGCACCTGCCAGCATAAACACCAGAATGATCACACGCTTGACGTTTACACCGGATACATTGGCGGCATCGGGGTTTGATCCCACCGCAAACATATTTTTGCCAAAGGTGGTTTTATTCCAAACCACCCACATAATGGCGGTCAGAATCAGAACGTAAAACACATAATTGGGGATGGGCGTGCCACCAAGAGAGAGTACGCTGCCCTTGATGAAGTTGGTAAAAGAGGGATCCAGACCGGAAAGGGATTGCCCGTTGTTGTTGCCCGTCATCAAAAAGAGCAGCAACGCGCCATAAACGATCAGCTGGGTAGAAAGCGTAACAATAAAGGGGTGCAGATGAAAGGTGGCGGTACAAAAGCCGTTGACAAAACCAATCAGCGCACCAATGGCGATCACGATCAAAAACACGACAAAAATGGGCAGGGTGTTCAGCCCCGGAAACATCTTTCCCGCATAGCTGCTACTTTGCAGCAATGCGGCAGATACGCAAGCTACAAGCCCCACGATACGCCCGGCCGACAGATCGGTACCCGTCAAAATAATGGCACCGGCAATACCCAGCGCAATGGGCAGGTTGGCCGCCGATAGGGAAATGATGTTGATGATAGAGGGCCAGGAAAGGAAACGCGGATTGACGCATTGGATCAGCACAATGGCGGCGACCAAAAAAATATAAAGGGAATTGTTGATCAGCAGCTCACGGCAGTAAATGCGGCGTTCCCGTTTGTCCATAGCCTTGAATTTTTCGATTATTTTGATTTTCATTTCAAAAGACTCCTTTGTCACAAAAGCCGCATAGCGTGGCCAAATGATGCGAGGGATCAGACATTTTTGGCGGCAAGGGTCATGATCTCCTCTTGCGTGACGGTGGCGGCATCCACCTCACCTGTGATCTCGCCCCCGGACAGGACATAGATCCGGTGGCAGATACCCATTAGCTCGGGAAGCTCTCCCGAGGCCATCAGGATGGATTTACCGGCGGCGGCCAGCTCCTCCATGAGCTGATAGATCTCATATTTTGCCCCCACATCAATGCCGCGAGTGGGCTCGTCTAACATCAGGATCGTGGGGGTGGTCAGCAGCCAACGGGCCAGGATCACCTTTTGCTGGTTACCGCCCGACAGCGTACGGATCTGCGTTTCTCGCGAAGCGGTTTTCACGGCAAGTCGGCGGATCATACGGTCTGTGTCCTCCCGTCTTTTTCGATCGGACAGCAAAAAGCGCAACCGTCTATAGTTTTTTAGTGACGTAACGGTGGTGTTGTCGGTAATATTCAGAATACCAAATATGCCCGTGGCGCGCCGTTCCTCGGTAAGCAGAGCAAAACCGTTGGAAATGGCTTCTCGTGGGTTGCGATTGCGGATCTCACGGTCTCCCAGATACAGCTTGCCACACTCCCTTGCGGAAATGCCGAAGATGTTTTCCATCAACTCGCTTCGCCCGGCTCCGGCCAGTCCGGCCAAGCCTACGATCTCGCCCTGTCGCAGGGTAATGGAGACATTTTTTACGTTGGCATAACGCGAGGTCAGTCCCTCGGTACGAAAAATCACTTCGCCGGGCTTGGAAATGCGGGGCGGAAAGCGGTTGGAAAGTTCGCGCCCTACCATCAAGTGGATGATGCGCTCCATCGTCATTTGCGCCGCTGGCTCGGTGGCCACGTGCGTGCCGTCACGCATCACGGTGATATCGTCCGAGATTTGCAGGATCTCCTCCATTTTATGAGAGATATAAATGATTCCGCAGCCTCGTTCCCGCAGCATACGGATGATGCGAAACAAATGCCCGACCTCCTCCTCGGTCAGAGATGAGGTGGGTTCATCCAGCACGATGATCTTGGCATCGTAAGAGACAGCTTTGGCGATTTCAGCCATTTGGCGCTCGGCCACTGACATGGTGCTCATAATGCGCCTCGGATCAATGGAAAGCCCCAAATCCTTGAACACGTGTTCGGTTTTTTGGTACATTTCTCCCTGTGAGACAAAGCCGAAACGGGCAGGGTAGCGCCCCAACCAAATGTTATCCATGACGCTGCGCGACAGCGCTTGATTCAGTTCCTGATGCACCATCGCAACACCTTGGTCCAAGGCGTGACGCGGGCTTTTAAATTCCACGGGCCTGCCCTCCAACAGCACGTCACCCGCATCCTTTTCATAAATGCCGAACAAGCATTTCATCAAGGTGGATTTTCCGGCACCGTTCTCGCCCATCAGAGCGTGAACGGTGCCCCGGCGCACAGTCAGATGGACGTGATCCAAGGCGCGCACACCGGGAAAGTCTTTTGTGATTCCTCGCATCTCCAGCAGGGGAGTGTCCTCCTTAACCGCGATATTTTCCATAGGGAATCCGCAGCTTTCGTACGTTCTCGTCCACGGGGAATACATCGGTGCCGTCCATCAGATTTTTGCTACCGTCCAGCGAATTTTCGGACAAAAGAGCCAGCGCATTGGCCATACCTGCCGCGTCCTGCTGTACCGTCCCTGCCATTTTTCCATCTCGGATCAGCGTTTTTGCCGCCTCAGTGGCATCCACACCAAACACCGGAATAGCAGGGGAGTCTCCCCCTTTGTTATAGCCGGCGGCGTTCAACGCCGAAATGGCTCCCTCGGCCATGCTGTCATTGTTGCAAATAACCAGCTCTATCATATTGTTGCCGTTGCTGTTATAAGAGGCCAGTACGGTGTTCATATAGTCGTTTGCAGCAGCCGAGGACCATTGTCCATTCTGATCCACCAGATAGCCGTTGGTGTTGGCTGCATCGTAAAAGCGCAGCGCGGGCTTTTCGGCGGCCAATAGCATTTCGTTGGCCTTTTCCACGCTGTACTTCGTGCGGAAAATCGCCTCGTTGTTGCCCTCCTCACCCTTGAAAAGCACGTAGGAGATCTTGCCATCACCATTGAGGTCGGTGGAACCGTAATGCTCCAACAGATATTCGCCGATCATTTCGCCCTGCAGCTTGCCGGCCTCGTCGGCGTGAGTGCCGACAAAGGCACAGTTGTCATAGCTTTGGATGACGGCATTGCTGACCTCACGGTTAAAAAAGACCAAGGGGATACCGGCATCCTTGGCCAGCCCCACGATCTCGCTTGCCGCATCGTCAGAGCCGGTGTTGACAATGTTGACCAAAAGCACCTTTGCCCCCTGCGTGACGGCGGTACGGATCTGCTCGGTCTGGGTGGTTTGATTCCCGTTGGCATCATAGTCCTGGTGAGAGATGCCCTTTTCCTCCAGCGTGCGATCCAGGGTGTCACGCACCGAGGAAACGTAGGTGTCACTAAAGGTATAATAAAAGATGTGAACGTCGGCATCCTGCCGCTTTCCGCAGGCAACAAAGCTACCAAGGAACAGCGCGCAGGCAAGCACGATAGCCCATACGCGAAATTTCATAAGCCCTCCTGTTTTTTATCGAAACACGCATACGTGTTGCGATTTCTTTGCAGTTAGTATGGATCAAGCACGCAAAAATTATGAACGTATTTTAAAAAAAGCGCAAAAAAGGGCCTTTGCCGGCAGCTTGCCGGCAAAGGCCCTTTTGTTTTATGAAAATGAGAACGGTCAATCCTCGTTTTCGGCTGCCCAAAGGGCATCGTAAACATCAAAAACGCTGTCAATCACGGCCTCATCTGTGACCAGGCGCAGATATTCCTTGCCGTCCTGTTCTGCGGTGTCAATGGCAAACACCAGTCCTTCGTCCTCGCCAAGGCCTTCCATAGGCTTGGCAGGCTTGAGGATGGCATACGTGTACTCACCCTGCGGAATCAGCGCGATCTGCTCAAATTCGATCAGCTCGCCCCGTTCGTTGCACAGCGTAATGTTATCGGAATTGTTCTCATCATACAATGCGTCAATGGGGTTGATGCTTTTGGCCATCGTGTTAGCTCCTTTTTAATAATTTTCCAGCTCGTCCTTCAGGATTTCTCTGAAATAATCGGCATACAGATCGTAGCCCTGTTGATTAAAATGCACACCGTCGGCCACGTAAAGCTCCTGCGCACGGAAGGGGAGATGCTCCAAGGGATTGACAAAGTGGCAATTCGGTGTCTTTTCGGCAAATTCCTGCAGCATGGTATTGTAATGTTGGCGTTTTTCCAGCTCCAGCTCGTCCATCTCCTTGCGGGGGGCATTGCCCACCAGATAGATGTGAATGTCAGGGAAGTCGGTCAGCGCCCAGATCACCACGCGCTGAGCCAGCTCAAAGGTCTCCTCGGGGGTGTAGCCAAAGGCCAGACTGTTGCCGCTGGCGGCAGTGTAGACCAGCACCTTGGGCTCCAGGGGGCGGACCAAACGGGGGTAATAATACAGCTGATGCTCGGGGCAGCTGGAGCCAAAGCCGCGGTTGATGGCACAGGGCTTTCCGCTTTTTCCCAAGATGTCCTCACGTAAGGGGCGCATACCGTATTTGGGTGCCCAACGGGTGAAATTAGAGGGGCCATAAAACACGATCTGCCCCTTTTCGGCATTCTCCTGTTCATACAGGCACACCTGCTTTTCCATAGAATCCTTCCAGATCTCGATAAACTTCAATCCGACCTTAACGGGCATGTACAGGTCCTCCTTTGTGTAAAAAATGAGATACCGTTTTCTGTTTTACTCTTCAAAAACGCCATAAGATTCCAGCATGTATTTGGCGCAGTCGTACATTAGGACCTCTAACCGATCCCGCATAAAGCGCGGTGGCTTGACAAGCCGCTCGTCCGCTTCAAAGGGGCGGCGCTTGTTGGGCCAGCCGGTCTTGTGAAGCAGTGTGGAGGTGCATTCCAGCGTAAAGGGCCCCTTGAAATCAATGGCCAGCAGGGCAGACAGAATCTCGTCATGATTCATCGTGCCAAAATAGGGCATCATATGCTCGTCAGCCTTGCCGCGGTTGTCGTTGTAATGGATGGCATACAGCTCCTTGCCAAGGGTCATGATCTCATCGTATTGAGGGCCCTCGCAGTTGGCGTGACCGGTATCCCAGCACACGTGTACCAGGGGATGATGGATGTAGGCAAGAAACTCCAGAATGTCACAGGCGCTGTTGGGATAGTACATATCTCCCATATTAACGGCACAGGAGTTTTCTACCAGCAAATTGATGTTGTGCTTTTCTGCAGTAGGTAGTAGCTTGCGGCAAAAATCCCGATTGCGCTCAAAGGATTCTTGCTTAGAAAGCCCCTTCGCCCATCCGAAATGCAGTACGTTGTTAGGGATGCCCAAAGCACCGCAGACCTCGATGGAACGGAGAACCGAGCTTTCCAAAAAGGCCATATCGGTTATCCTGGGCGACATGAAGTTGGCGCCGGGGGCGTGCGCCTGTACAAATTGCATTCCCAGACGGTCGGCAGTCTCCTTTAGCAAGGCGACCTCCCTTTGCCAGTCGTCGCGCATCAAAGGGGAATTGGGGGAGAGGGAATACATACTGAGATCAATATAACGAAAGCCTGCTGCGTGCAAGGCGTGGATACGCTCAACATCGGTGGCGCAGTAGCGGCTGAAGTCGCTGGTCGTTGTGGCAATTTTCATAGCAATCTCCTTTTAAGGGGCTTGATTGCATTTTAGCACAGCTTTTGCCAAATTGCAATACATAGTTAAGAATGCAGCATTTTTCTGTATTGCGACGGTGTGGTGTGCAATACAGCGTGAAAGGCGCGGATAAAGCTGGACATATTTCCAAAGCCCACCCGGTAACACACATCACAAAGTGGATATCCTAAGGCGATCAGCTCCTGACTGCGGGCAATGCGCCGTTGCCGGATGTAATCTGCCACGGTGGTGTGACAATGCTTTTGAAACAGACGCGACACATATTCCCGGCTGTAAAAGAAGTGCTCTGCAATTTGCGTGACAGATTCTAAATTGGCAAAATTTTCGTCTACGTATTGCTGAATTTCAAGCACGGTGGAGGGCAATCGGTGATCTGTGGCGCGCTTTTGATGTTGGGCGAGGTTGACGTGATAAAACAATTGAAGCAAAATGCCCAGCACCATTGCTTGCTCCAGGGGGGAGTTACTTTTGGTCAAGGTCACCTCTAATCGTTGCGCCAATCCAATCAGCTCCTTCCCTCCGGCTGCATACTGCGGCGCGCGTAGGATTCCCTCTGGACCGTGGAGGAAATCTCCCAAGGCAGGGCAACCCAAAAGGGCAAAGGCCTCGGGATAAAAATAGAATACGTGCCGTTCGTATCGGGTACGATCGCAGACCATACGGGACATATGCAGCGCCCTTGGCGGAATCAGGATCAGATCCCCCCGTGTGGGGCGATAGATCTCACTTTCACAGACGTATTCGACATCTCCCTCCAAAAACAGCACCAGCTCATAATAGTCGTGATAGTGCAACCGCGCCGGATAGGTCTCCTTGTCGTAAAGGGTGTTGCGATAAGAGTATAGCAGGGCATCGTTTAAGTGGTTCTCGCGCCAGTTGACAAGGTCGTGCCGCCTTTTTTGTTGCTGTTTTTGTTGTTGCACGTAATGCGTCAATAGCTTCATCGCATCGCCTCCTTATGTCACAAAATGCAAAAAATAGATCACAAATCCAAAAGATTTTTGAAATTGTGCTGTGCTATACTTATTATACCACGAAACATCCGATTTGCAAGGTGAAGATATGAATATTTTTGAAACCTCCAGAACCCGATTTATCAGCCATCGCGGTTTTCGCCCCCTGGCGCCTGAAAATTCGCTCCCTTCCTTTTATTACGCAGGGCTTTTGGGGCAGTGGGCCATTGAGACCGATGTGCGCGTCACTCGGGATGGTGCACTGGTGTGTTGCCACAATGCAACCCTTGAAAAATACTGCAACGAGGATGTGGCCATAGAAGAGCTGAACCTGTACGAGCTGGCACGTTATCCCATTGTGAACGGCAAGCGCGTGGATTGCTTTTTCGCCGAGGAACTGCGCATTCCGACCTTTGCCGATTACCTCGCCATATGCAAACGCTTTGGCAGCGTGCCGTTTATCGAGTTAAAAACCGATGATGCCGAGCGCGTGATCCACGCGTTTCGCCGGTACGGCTTTTCGGATGACGAGGTGGTCATCAGCTCAACGGTGTACAAGCGCTTGGAGGAAAGTCGCGCCTGCTCTCCCACAGCATTTCTGCATTGGATTTTTGCCGAGGAGAGTGGGTTGGACAGATTGGCTATCTTGGGAAATGCGGGGATCTCATGGAACTTTCCAAACGCCTGGGATTGCCCGATGGAAAAGATCGATCTGGCACACAGCAAAGGGCTGAAGGTCTGCTTACGTGCGGCCGATGATCTAAACACCTTTTTGTATATGAAACAGTTGGGGCTGGATTATTTTCCTACCAACACGATGCAGGATCGCGATCAAATTGCAGAAAAGAGGAATGGATGATGAAAGAAATGCTAAAGACCAAGCTCCACAAGGCGGATATCTGTGTAGTGGGTGGCGGCATTGGCGGTATGTTTACGGCCATTTCCGCGGCGCGCCACGGTGCCAAGGTAGTGCTGATGCACGATCGCCCCGTGCTGGGCGGTAATGCCAGCAGCGAGATCCGTATGTGGATCTCGGGCGCCGGCACCCGAGTACGCGACCTGCAGGAGACCGGTATCATGGAGGAGCTGCAGCTGGAGAATATGCACCGCAACCCAGAGCGCAATTACAGCAAGTGGGATGCTTTGCTATATGAAATGGTGCGCTTTGAAAAAAATATTGATCTGATTTTGAACTGCACCTGCTGCGATGCCCAAATGGAGGGCAGCAAAATTCAAAGCATAAAGGGCTTTCAGCTGACCACCTATACGTGGCATTGCGTCCAGGCCGATATTTTTGTGGATAGCTCCGGCGACAGTATTCTGGCACCCTTAACGGGCGCGGAGTATAAGGTGGGCCGTGAAGCAAAAAGCGAATACGGTGAGGAATTTGGCTTGGAGGTGGCCGATCGGCACACCATGGGCATGAGCATTCTGCTGCAATGCCGCGAGACCGATCACCCCGTGCGCTATACGCCCCCTGCATGGGCTTATGATTTCCCCGATGACGATGCGATGCACAACAAGCCCCATAATATTTATGCCATCAATACCAATTTCTATTGGATCGAGCTTGGTGGCCTGCAAAACTCCATCGACGATACCGAGGAGATTCGGGATGAGCTGTTGAAGATCGCCTTTGGTGTGTGGGATCATATGAAAAATCACGGTGACCACGGGGCAGAGAACTGGGATCTGGAATGGGTCGGCTTTTTGCCCGGCAAGCGCGAAAGTCGCCGTTATGTGGGCGATTACGTGCTGACCCAGCAGGATGTGGAGCAATGCCCCCACTTTGACGATGTGGTGGCCTATGGTGGCTGGCAGATCGACAACCATCTGCCCGGTGGTTTTCATATGGATGCCAAGGGAGGCAAGCACCTGCAAAAGCGGAGACTTTCCGAGCCTTATGGGATTCCGCTCCGCTCGCTATACTCGGCCAATATCGAAAATCTGATGTTTGCAGGGCGCAATATCAGTGCTTCGCACATTGCGTTCAGCTCTACGCGCGTGATGGGCACCATCGGCGTGATCGGTCAGGCGGTGGGTACCGCTGCCGCTACGGCGGTCAAATACGGTCTCACACCGCGCGCTGCTGCGGCAACCAAGATCCATGAGATCCAGGCCGCGCTGCTGGAGGACGATTGCTTTCTGCCCGGCTTGCGCCGCCGCCCCTCTGCCCTGGCACAGTCCGCCAAGCTAACCTGTGATTACGGCGATTGCTCGGCACTGCTAAACGGCTTGGATCGCCGCATCTGGGGCAACGATAACGGCTATTTTGGCAAGACCAACAAGGCCATTACCTATACCTTTGATCAGCCCACCCATGTGCAGGGTGTGCGATTGGTGCTGGATAGCGATCTGGATCGGGAATACACCGACGGCAACCCCGATGCGCTCCACACCTCCACAACGCTGTTTTTCCCCAAAAGCTATAACGGTACGACCTTTGGCTTTCCCAAATGCTTGATCAAGCACTATAAGATCGAGGCCAAGAGCGAGAGCGGCGCGTGGGAGACCGTGCTGGAGGTCACCGACAATCACCAACGCTTTATCAAGCACCCCCTGGATCTGACCGCTACCGCCGTGCGCTTTGTCCCTCTTTCCACCTATCACAGCGAGCGCAAGACCGAGGATTATGGCAGCTCTACTGCACACGTTTTCAACTTTGAGGTATTTTAACAAAAACGCCGCAAGAGAATTTCTCTTGCGGCGTTTTTGGATTACACTCCCAGATAGATGGGGTCTTCTTCTTTTTTAAGTATGCGGTAATCAAAGGCCTTTCCCAAAATGCAGATGTCGAAATATCGCTCCATTTCGATCTCATATTTCCCGAAATCCACAAGGAATTTTTGAAGCATCTCTTTGGCTTCTTTTCCGGCTCCAAAGGCCTTGACGATCAGGATCTCGGCTATGCCGCAGACATATTCCAGATAGCGGCGCAGCAGACGGTAAGCTACAGTTTGCACACGCATCGGCATATTTTTGTGTGCTTCGACAAAGGGGGCAAAATCACGGACAATATCCTTTACCCGGCGAAGTCCATCGGCCATGGCAGGGTTATAATACTGTCCGACCGCTTTGTTAGAGGATCTTTCACCTGCCAGAAATTTGTGATCAAAGCACTCACCCAGCTTTTCATAAAACGCCACCACCTCTTGCCAGTCCTTGCCATAAATATGACTGAAATAGTCGGCCTTCAGCTCCTCAAAGTCCACGGCGTTATCAAACAGCGTTTGCCCATACACATAGAAGGGGAAGCCGTTGGGGAAGAAGGAGCGCTGGGAGCCATCCTCAATGATGCCGCCAAAGCCGTGGTATTGATAGCCCTTGATATCGTCGTGAATGATTTTGGCAAACCGGAGGGTTGAGGGCTCGTAGACCTGATTGACCCAAAAGTGATATTCATAAACGATCACATCCACGTCGCAGGTCTGCTTCCACGCCTTGGCAAAGGCAATGCCGATATCGTTTTCCTTGGGGAGATTGACCTTATTTCGCTCGTATTTGGGGAGCTTGTCGATGGCAACCGGTCTTTGCGCCACACCCTCGGTGTAGGTGCGGGTAATGGGCGCGAGAAGGATGGTAAATCGGGAGGGATTGCGCAGCCGTTCGGTTTCGGGGGCAAAGAGGGTATCGTAATAGCTGATCATCACAATATGGGTATCAAGGCCGCGGGCTGTCAGCTCGGCGTCGATCTCATTGAGCAGAATGGCATACCAGTCCGAGGCAGTCTTTTGGGCGCAGGCGTCGCATTCGCAATGCCGGTTGACCGAATCGGCCAGCCATACGTGCAGAAAATCCACGTTGGTGGAGATCTGGGCGTAATCCACAATGGCCTTGGTGACACGTCTGCGTGCCTCGGGATTGGACATGCAGAAATTGGTCAGCCACGGATTGCCCTTTTGAATGGTTCTTTTGCCGTTGTAGAGGGCCAAAAAAGGCTGCGCCTCGGCAAATTCGGGGCGGGCCTCCCATTCCTCCACGGGCAGAACGGTTTCCGGGTCAATGCCAAGTCCCAGGGTGGTCCAGCCGTGTCCGATGTCATGAAACTGCAGACCGCGCTTGGCGATCTCAACCTCGCATTGCTTTTTCCATTGAATCAGGGTTTCCTTGGTTACGGGCTCAGGCTCGCGGTTGACATCGTTGAAGCGGTGGTTATAATAAAAGTGATAGTAGTCGGGGGCAAAGCACTCCATCATAAAGACGTTCATGCCAATTTTGGGGGCGAACTCAATGGCCTCGATCATATTGGGCTGATATTCGGCGCCCTCGTTGCATTGGCCGCGATAGCGGCAATCGGCCATTTTGTGATACGTTGTGGGGGCAATGCCCTTGATGGGGATATATTCTCCGTCAATACCGGGAAAGAGCCAGCGGCAACCGTTCATGGTCAGATAGCGATAAACGGCCAGCAGTACACTGCGAGGGTTGCTCCCTGCAATCACGCCCCCTTGTGCGTCGGTTTCGATATGTAAGATGTCATCCAACCGGATGTCTGCCGCCTCCGAGGTGTCAAGGCCAAAGTCGGCCATTGTGCCCAACCGAAAGCCGTTGGTGGCATCGGGAGCGTAGGAGATCGGGATTTCTCCGCATTGGGGCATCATCATACGCAGGTATTTTTTTAGCTCCTGTGCGGCATAGTCGATTACCGGATCTGCTGTAATTTTATAAATGTGATACATGTGTTGATCTCCTGTCTGTTTTACTTGAAGGGGGTCATTGCTGCAGCACAGCCCATTTTAAATAGTAAGAGCAAGAGGCGCTGGCAGGTTTTTCGCGGTTCATAAAGCCGCTTTTGCGGCACATACATTTGCCTGCGGCCGAAATGCTCTCCACACGGGACCATTGCGTGAAGAAATCGGCTTCACGCTTGCCCACCCAATAGGCGCACGTGGCACAGTTTTTCCAGCTTGCGGGATAAGAATGAGACATAACCGTTCCTCCTGTATAGAATTATATAGGGATGGCTTCAGAACGACTTTGAAAATTTTTCTGAACTGCTTGCGTATCGCAGATAGCACTGTCATTTTACCACACTCGCGGCAGGGAGTCAAGATTTATCGCGCCGATGTTGGGTGTGGCCCTTGTTCTCAATTTCAATGCGTTGGATGATGGCTGAAACAGTCGACATATAGGTTACCTTGTGTCAATCGCAAAAAAAGAGTGAGCAGTGAAAATTCTATGCCCCCAAAAAGTAAAAAGCACCTTTTTCAAAGGTGCTTTTTACTAAAAAGATCTCGCATCGAAAACGCGATCACATTTGATCTCCCGTACCGTTAATTGCATTGACGATTCGGTTTGTTTGCATGCGTGCGTTGGTATCATCCAATCTGTTAGAAATGATGGTGCGAATTTCTTTTTCTGCTTGATCTGCTTTGGATTTTTCAAAGACAAAGAAGGAAATGTATTTCATGTCGCCGGCAGTAGTTTTAATTACAAGAATCGTTTCAAACGCGGCCAAAACTCGGTTAGCTCCGACTATGAGCATAAAGAGAGCAATCGGCCACAGCTCTACTGAAAAAAGGAAGAGCCCAAGTATGACAAAGATCAATCCGCTCAAGAAGGCACCAAAATGCATTTTAAAATCGGATTCTACCGTGGCAAGCTGTGTGACAGGAATGGACTCCTTTTTGGATCCGAGAGGGATGAGATTGAAAATGGTGTTCGGCATTTTCAAATTGACGAAGTTGCGTTCTTGCTGGATTTCTCCCTTTAAATAAAAGGTCAGCAAGGATGTCATATAGCGGATGGGTTGCATAAAAACCTCCAATAAAATATTTACTGAACACATCAGTATATATTTATTATATCTGTATTACAGATAAATGTCAATATCTTTTTTACAGATGAGGCATAATTATTTTGAGGTGATGATTATGCGATTTAAAAATTTACGAGCTATTAGAGAAGATCGCGACATTAAACAAAAAGATATCGCAAAGGTGTTAAACGTTTCTCAAAACACATATTCGCAATACGAAACGGGTGTGATAGCATTAACGGCAGATGTGCTGATAAAATTGTCAAAGTATTATGAAGTCAGTATCGACTATTTGCTTGATCAAACCGATAATCCCGAGAGATATGACAATGCCCCCAAAAAATAAAAGAAGTTTTCTATATTTGGCTGCTAAAGATGATTTTCGCTTTTTAAAATAAAAGAAAAGAGCCGCGCCCAACCGGGGTGCGGCTCTTTTCTTTTGGAAGGGATTTGCCTTATTTGTTATAAATTTCCTTGAACTGCTGGATGGTCTCGGCAAAGTCGTCAATGGCGCTTCTCACCACCTCGGGCTTGGTCATATCAATACCGGCCACCAACAGGCTTTCCAGGGGAGACTTGGAGCCGCCGCATTTCAGGAAGTTGATATACTGGTCGATATAGTCCTTGCCCTCGGTCTCAATGCGTTTGACAATGGCCGATGCTGCCGAAATGCAGGTGGCATATTTGTATACGTAGAAGCAGCTGTAAAAATGGGGGATGCGCATCCATTCATAGGCGATCTGCTTGTCGCAAACCACGCGGGGACCAAAATAGCGCTTGACCAGATCGTAGTAGTGCGCGTTAATGCTCTCGGCGGTCAGCGGCACGCCCTTTTCGCAAAGGGCGTGCATATCTCTTTCAAATTCTGCAAACATGGTCTGGCGGTAAAGAGTGCCCTTAAAGGTCTCCATCAGCTGGTTGAGAATGTAGAGCTTTTCCTCGTCACTCTGGCATTCCTTCAGCTTGCGGTGCGCCATCAGAAGCTCGTTGACCGTAGAGGCCACCTCGGCCACAAAGATGGTGTAGGAGGCGTTGTGCGGCTCGTTGTAGTGGTTGGAGAACCAGGAGTGCATCGAGTGTCCGGCCTCGTGCGCCAGAGTGGAAACGTCGTCGTATTTGTTGGTGAAATTGAGCAGAATATAGGGTTCGGTGTCGGGCGAGCCGGAGGAGAAGGCACCGCCACGCTTGCCCCTGCAGGGATAAACATCTACCCATCCCTTTTCCAGCAGGCCGGCGCGCAGGTTGGAGGCATATTCCTCGCCGAAGATCTGAACGGTCTTCAGTACCTCATCCACGGCCTCCTCATAGGTGTAGCTGGCGTCGATATCGCCCATCAAGGGCGCGTAAATATCATACAAATGCAGGTGGGGAACACCCAGGATCTCGCGCTTGAGATCGTAGTAATCGTACAGGACGGAAAGGCCGTCGTGTACCGTATCAATGAGGTTGTTATAGATGACAGGGGTTACCTCGTCACGAAAGGTCGAGGCGGTGATAGAGTCCTGGAAGTTGCGCACCTTTGCGGTGGTGGTGGCCTCCTTGACTCTGGCCTCATAGAGGGTGGCAAAGGTATTGGCAAACTGCTCGTAGGTCTTATAGGTGCAGTCAAAGGCAGCCTTGCGGACTCTGCGGTTCTTGCTCATCAGGTGCATCACATAATTGGTGTCGGTGATCTCCACCTTTTTACCGTCCTCACCGCGGATCTTGCCAAAGCGGAGATCGGAGTTGGTGAAAATACTGCGGATGCCGGTGTGCGAACCCAGTGCATCCTGCATACGGGACATGAGAATTTCACCCTCGTCGGAGAGGGTATGCTCCTTTTCCATCATGGTCTTGTCGATCATGCGGCGGAAGGATTCCAAAGCAGGGCATTCGGCAAGCCAAGCGTCAACGGTTGCACGATCCAGCTTGAGGGTGTAGGGCGTTACAAACCAGCAGGCCTCTCCTGCCGCAACGGCAAGATTTCTCACCTTGGTGTTCAAAGCCTGGGCGTGGTTGTCCGACGTGTCAACCGAAAAGCTGAGAGAGGCATATTCCCACAGCTTGTTGATCTGCGCGTCCAGCTGTGCCATGTCGGTCAGTGCAGCCAAAAATTCCTTGGCGCCCTTGGTCATGGTCTGTTCGTGCGCACGAAAGGCCTCGACCCGCTGCTCGGCCAATGCATAATCGGCATCAAAGGCCGTTTCGTTTGCATAGATGGCTGTCAAGTCCCACTTGTATTTTTTGTCAACGTTTTTTCTTTCGTATACCATTACAGTTCCCCCTTGGATAGTCTTTACTAAATTATGCCACGATACCACCAAAAAATCAAGAGGGCAGGCGCTTTTTTCGAAAGAAGTGAGGAATTTTGCGCGCTTTTCACCGTGAATTCCAAAGAAAAGGGCTGCACCCCAATGGGGTGCAGCCGCCGGTTCTTAACCGCTCCAGGTAGAGGAGGTATATACAATGCCGTTCTTTTTGCAAAAATCCCAAAATTGCGGATCATTGAAATTTCGTCCGAACGCTGCCTCGATCATTTTCTCCAGAGAGCCACGATATTCTTTTTTTAATGCGCTGATAAACTGCTTGGTGTTTTCGCGATCCAGGTAATATGTTTTTTCAAAATCTCCACCGCCAAATTGAGATACGCCGTAATCTGCATATCCGATGGCTATGCTTCCGTTGGTTTTCGTTACCCAAAATCCACTTGTCCCTTCGCGCATAGTAAGCCTCCCTGCTTCAAATTGCATTTTTATTTTACTATAAGAATGGTAAAATGTCAATGTGTACGCTCGCACAAAAGCCGACGCGCCTGCGATAAAGCAGGTGCGTCGGCAGGGGATTTTGCGCGCTTTAGATCGTGTTGGCAGTCGCAAAAAAGCGATATCGCTTCCACAGGAAGTAATAGCTGGGGATGGGGTCTCCGTCGCCGTCCTCTCCGTACAGACGCAAGCGCTTCTCGTCCAACTCCTCCAGCTGCGCGGTGCGCCCCTCCAGATAGTCGGCAAGGCGGCGTTTGACGGTGTCAAAGCGCTGGATAAGACCGCCGTAGCGGATATCGTGCAGTTCCCAACCGTGGGGCTTGTTGTACTGCATCCACGCGCGGTAATGGCAGTCACGCAGGGCGTGCAGGCGCTCCAGAATCCTGTCGCATTCTTCTATAAAGGCGGTCAGTGCGGCGCGATCGTTTGCATCGTAGGCGCGCTTGAGCCGCACGCCGAAGTCTGCCTTGTATTCCAGCACAGCGGAAAGCCGTGTGATCAGTTCATAGGCCGGGGCAAACAGGGGATTCTTCGGCTTTGTTGCCTCCATTCTGGCGGTGGTATTGGCATAGTAATCCTTCATGGGCAAATGCTCAAAATGCTTGTCGGCAAGACCCAGCAGCGGATCGTTGTAAAGCAGACCGCGAGTGAGAGAGGTCTTTTGACCGTCGGGATGCTCGGGCAGCTCGCAGAGCATCAGAGTGTCATAGTCCTCGCCACAGGCATAGCGCAGGCAACGCTTCATGGAGGTTTCGTCGTAACTGCCGATGTAATCGTAATCCGCAAACCAAGCAAGGCCGGGCATTGCCAAAATCAAGTGGCTGTCGTCACCGCCCCAAATCGTTGCAAAGATCTCCTGCACGCCGGTTTCGCGGCAGGCATCCAGCGCGGGATAGGTGAAATCGAAGGAGCGGGAGTACAAAGGACCCTGACCGCTCCACAGCCAGATGCCGCCCGCATAGATGGGCTCGCGATCAAACAGAAAACGGTGCTTTTCAATGTTCGTGCGGTAGAATTCCTTGTCTGCGTTATAGTAATCCCAGAAGATGGGGCGTACCCCCTGCGGAATCTGGTTGCGGAACGCCTCGGTAAACGTTACCCGTGTGTCATAATCAATATAACCCTTCAGCCCTTTGCCTGCCAGACGGAAGAACATATCGCTCCACATCATGGGGTCAAGACCGCGCGCCTTTGCCATTTCTCTGACCTTTTCCAAATGCTCAAAAAAGATCTCATGGCGCTCGCGATAGCCAAATTTATCCAGATATTTGCCCACACCAAGGTCAAAGGTCTCGTCCATACCGATGTGGACACGTTTGGTGGTGAAGCACTCACAAACGGTGGCAAACATGCTGTCAATCAAGGTATAGGTCTCGTCCGAGCCCACCAACAGCACGCTTTCGGTGTCCTTGTGACTGTAAGCCTGCTTTTGGCTTAAATAGTTGGAAAGATGACCAAGCACCTGAATGCAGGGAATCAGCTCAATGCCAAGGGTAAGGGCATAGGCGTCCATTTCCTTCAGCTCTGATTTGGAATAGCGTCCACGGGCATGCCCAAAATAGGGAAAGCCGTCAACCTCAAAGGTATCCTCGGAATAAAGCATATAGGAGTTCAGCCCCATCAGAGCCATGCCGCGCATGGTGGCCTTGACGGTCTCGACACGCAGCACGCCGCCTCTGGAAACGCTGAACATGCCGCCGTTTTTTGCAAACAGCGGATGCTCGGTATCGGTTTTGCTTGTTATGCCGTCGCCAATCCAACCCAGCAGCTTGGCAAGTCCGCGAAAAAAGCGGGCTTTGCCATCGCCATAGGTGATGGTGGCGTGATCGCCGTCAAGCGCGACGGTTACGATCCGCTCGGCCACCTCCGTGACGGTTACGGTCAGGTCAGCGCCCCCTTGCACAACATCAAACCCCAGATCGGGGGCAACGTAGGCGATGCCGTCCGCAAGAGAGGCGGCGTTTAAAAATTGGATTTTCATGATGGGTCTCCTTTAAGATTGTGATAGGGCTTTTTTGAGTACAGGTTCCAGCGAATCGGCAATCACCACAAAGCCATAATCGTTGGGGTGAGCGCCATCCACGGTGGCATAATCGTGGTAAGCATCAAATGCCTGACTGCCGTCCCAAAAATAGACGTTTTCGTCACCGCGTTCCTTGGCGTGCAGATACGTATGATAAATGATGTCTCTGCGCTTGGGTCGGTCGTCCGAAAAGCGCGGCATCGTGGTGCTGGTCATCATGATCACGGGCAGGGTGGGGTTCTTTTCGCGGATCGTTTGGAACATCCGCTCGTGGGTGTCCTGCAAATGCTGCGCGTTGGGCGCGTTGTGGTCATAATCCATGACCAGCACCTGCATATCGAGACCTGCGATATAGTCCACAATTGCCTGCTCGCCGCGCCCTCCGCCGGAAAATCCCAAATTAACGTGATCCACGTTGTATTTTCTGGAAAGGATCGCCGGATAGGCATTGCCCGGTCTTGAGGCGCATCCGCCCTGGGTGATCGAATGGCCGTAATAGACGATCGGCTTTTCATAGGCATAGGGCGGTGCTTTTGCTGTGGTTGCATCCTCCTGCAAACCGATATACAACTCGCTGACCTCGCTGTAAAGAGGGAAGTGAATGGTGATCTCGCGCATTTCCCGATTGCCGAAATCAAACATTCTCACGATACTGTCGGTGATATAGAAGGAGGGACGGAGAGAGCAGACATATTTGTCAACGCCGTCCTTTTTTACATACATATCAAAGCCTGCCGAGCCGGTCAGGGCAAAGTGTGCCATCTTGCCTACATTTGGTAGCTTTGCGGCAATGGCAACGTAGGCGCTATCGGTCTTGAAGCGCAATCTTCCGCCCGCTGTGCAGGCGTGATGCTCCAGCACAGTCTCGTGGCCTTTTTTGGCGACTGCCTCGGGCAAGCGGCGAAACTTTCCATCCTGAAAAAAAAGCCCGTAGATTCGAAAGGGGTGGTCGTGCACCGAGTGAAAGCGGATATCGTCTTTTCCCAGCTCGGAGATATTTTCAAATTTTTCTTGCATTTGTTGTAGGTTCATAGCAAAACCTCCTTTTGCTAATATAACGGAATTACCATTTGCGCGATGGGGAATCCACCTTTATTATAATCGATACATCGGCCCAAGTCATTGACAAAACGGACTTGCTGTTGTATAATTGGGCCAAAAGAGGTGAGACAAATGGCAGAGATCCTTTCCTATCCGAGGGATCGGGATGAGCACTATCTGGTTAAGATGGTACACGTGGGCAGACGGGTCGGCGCTCAGAAGAAGCATACGCATCGCTATGCCGAGCTGATGCTCGTGCTGGAGGGGCAGGCGATCGATCTGATCGACGGGCAGGAGTATCACATCCAATCGGGAGACGTCTATGTGCTGTACCCCGGTATGCTGCATGAGCAGCGAGAGGCAAAAGGGTATCGCTATGCCATATTTAAATTTGATCGAGAGACTTTTATTACCGAGTCGGATGATCTGCGTGGCCTGCCCGGATTTCATTTGTTGTTTTCTATGAAATCAGGCTCTGCCCTACGTGCCGTGGCAGACGGTGCCACCCTTGCGGCGGTAGAGCCGTTGGCGCGCATGATGGAGCAGGAAATGGAGAATGCCTCGCCGGAAAGCGAGCCGATGGTCAAGCATCTGTTTATGGCGGTGGTTGCCATTCTGTGCCGGAACTGCCAGCCGTCTGTGCCGTCGTTGCGTGCATACAGGCAGGTGATCGCACAGGCGCTGGGTTATATGGATACCCACTATGCAGAAACGGTCAGTCTGGATGATCTGGCAACATTAACAGGCTATTCCAGACGGCATTTTACCCGGCTGTTTCGGGAAAATATGTGTTGTTCAGCAATGGAATATCTGACTGAGCTGCGACTAAGCGCCGCCTGCCGATTGCTAAAGCAAAACGAGCCGCTGACGGCGGTGGCTGCCTGTTGCGGTTTTTCGGATGCGGCAGCGCTCTGCCACGCCTTTCGCCGTCGCTTCGGCGTGACGCCCAAGGCGTTTCGGATGAAGTGATGCATATACAATGAGCAAAAAAGCACCCCGTCGGGGTGCTTTTTTGTTTTTTGACGAAGGAATGCCGCAGGCATAGGCATCAAACGTATTCTGCCTCCAGCGCAACGTATCCGAATCCGCGGATATCCTCAATGCTGACAGTACGCGCGTTGCGCTGTTCTCCTTTGCCGCCAATTATTTTGATGTTCTTCACGTCACGTGCAAATCTGAAATCCAGCTTTTCAATACCGTCTGCTGTGCAATTGAAGTATGCCACCGCAACCGAATTTTCATCCTCGTTGCATCTGCAATCGCCATAGGGCTCTCCCGTGCAGTTCACGGGCAAGGGCCTTCCGCCCAGCCATTCCATCACCGATGCGATCTGCTCGCCGCGACGGTAATTCCAATACATACCGCTGGTTTCGGGTTGATTTTGCGCGCGGAATACATAGACAAGAAATCTCTGCCCCTGCGCATTCTCATACAAATACGCAGAAGGCACACGGCGGCGGTCAAAGGCGCTTGCAAGATAATC
>JAFTSB010000065.1 GCA_017461945.1 Clostridia bacterium
AGATGGCACTCACGCTCACAATAATACTGATTCGCCATACGACTTTGCACCATTAACGGTAAAATCATTGCCGAATCAATTATCAGTAGTAATTAAATATAATTACTTCCCTGAAAAGCTTAAAACAGGTGAATTCTATTCAAATCAATTTGAAAATTGTTTTATTTATATTATTGATGAAAATGGAAAAGAAAGAGAAGCTTTGATTGAAGAATGACCTTTGGACACCTTTTGTTCGTTTTTACCTATGTTCAGACACCTTTTCGCTCGTTTAAGGCAAATAGAAACCGCAATTCTGATACAAAGGATTGCGGTTTTTGTAATAATATGGTATAATATACTTATCAAACGAAAGGAGGCTCCGCTATGAAATTTTCAGAGCTCGATACCACCGTACAAGAAAGCATTGTTGATTTGCTGAACAATCATATTGCCGCTACTGCCGATATTTTGAAGCAAGACCGTTGTTTGATTCCTATGCTGATGATTCCCGAATCAAATCAGCTTGTCAGCCTGCAATCAAGAGATGGCTCTGTGGATGTTGACAAGGCGTATGCCGCTGTCGTTGGAAAGTTGAAAAACGAAGCCTTTACATATGCTTTGTTTTCTTACAGTACACGAATCGGATTGGCGGCAGGCGGTGAGACCGATGCCTTGAAAACATATATTTTTACAAAAAGCGGAATAGAGGTTTCTTTTTATACGCCGTTTGCGGTCAAAGGGCTTTTCAAAAAAACGATCAATGTTGAAAAGTCGATTTTGGCAGAAATAAAAGAAAATGTTTTTGATTGAGGCTTGTATCAAAATTTGGGTTGTTAGCCAAAACAGGACTGCCCCCTCGTGGGGCAGTCCTGTTTTGCGGTGTGGATGCTTTGCGAGATCACGTGGCCCACAGGGCGGTGTGGCGCAAGATGCCCGGTTTGCAAAGCAATTGTCAAATCAGCTACAGAGTACACAGATGATCCTTAACGCGCCTCTGCTTTTGAGGCAACAACGCCCCGAGGCACGTTTTTGGCCTCGGGGCTACTCTTATTTTACCTTTTTCTTGGCACGTGTGATCTCAAAGCTGGCGTTCGCAAGGAACTGCACCACGTCGTCGGGCGCGTCCGGCAAAAGCACGGAGACCCAATGCAGCTTATTCATGTGATAGGCGGGATAAACACCCTCAGCGGCGCCAAAGGAGCCGAACATCTCGGTGGGCAGCTTGAGGTTGACCACGTCAACGATCTCGTCGCTTCCCTGTCCAAGCCTGTACCGTGGCACACGCATCACCAGGGCATACCACTTGCGATTGTCTGCGTGGCGCAGGACCGCTGTTTCAAAATCCTCGTTAAACGGATGATCCGGCGCGGTGCCGTACAAATTCAGGCACCAATCAAACAGCTCTTGCTTTGTCATGGCGTTTTCAATTTTCGATCACATCCACCAGCTCGGCAAGTGCTTTGCGCTTTTTGGTGCGGAGGGGATCCCCTTCCTTGGCGTAGCCAAGGGTGATAACAAGGCGGACGGGGGCATCAAGGTGGCAGAGCTCGCGGAGCTTTTTGTCATCCAGCCAGCCGAGGATGCAGGTAGAAAGCCCCTGCGCGGTGGCTTCGGCGGTGATATAGGCGGCAAGAATACCGATGTCGATCGAGCGATAGTCATTTCCCTTCACCTTGGCGCCGAGGGCGGCGGTGGCGACGTAGGGCTTCTCTGAGATCACCAGCAGCACAGGCGCATCGGCGGCGAATTTATTCATGCCCATTCCCTGTGTGGCCTTGGCCGCCTGCTTGGCGGATTCGCCCTTGCAAACGGTGATATGATAAGGCTGACCGTTACATGCCGAGGGCGCAAGGCGTGCGGCGGCAAGGATCGCGTCCAGCTTCTCCCCTTCCACGGCGCGAGCGGAATCATAACTGCGGCAGGACTGCCTTTGTTCTGCAATTTCGGTAAAGTTCATGCTGATTCTCCTTTCATTCATCCATCCCGCAGGGGGTAGCGCGTGCGGTGAGAGCGCGATCCTGCATGACGGTGGCAAAAAAGCGGTAGCCGCCCGAGAAATTATAGGCGGTATAGCCGTTCCCCTCCAAAATGCGGGTGGCAATATAGCTCCGCAGACCGCTTTGGCAGATCACGTACACCGGCTTGCCCTGCGGCACCTCGGCAAGCCGCTCGCGCAGCTCATCCACAGGGATATTGGCAAAATTCTCGATATGTCCCATGGCATACTCGCGCCGGGTGCGGGTATCCAGCAGGGTGACGTCACCACGCCGCAAAAGAGCAGAAACCTCCTCCACGTGCCACTGCTTCAGCGTACCGCTTGCAATATTGTCGATCATAAAGCCCGCCATATTAACGGGATCCTTTGCCGAGGAATAGGGCGGCGCGTAGGCGAGATCCAGATCCTTCAATTCAGTTGCCTTCACCCCCGCGTGAATGGCGGTGGCCAACACGTCAATGCGCTTATCCACACCCTCACGCCCCACGATCTGTGCGCCAAGCAGGCGGTAGGTCTCCTTTTCAAAGATCACCTTCATCGTCATCACGCTGCCGCCCGGGTAATAGCCCGCGTGGCTCATGGGCGACAAAATGACCTTATCCACCGAAAACCCACACCGTTTGGCGGCATTTTCACTCAGGCCCGTTGTGGCGGCGGTCAGATCGAAGATCTTGATGACCGAGCTGCCCTGTGAGCCGTGATAGCGGCTTTCCCTACCACAGATGTTGTCCGCGGCAATGCGCCCCTGCTTGTTGGCAGGACCTGCAAGAGAGAGGAGGGCGTCCTCACCCGAAACGGCGTGCTTCACCTGTACGGCATCACCCACGGCATAGATATCGGGCACCGAGGTCTCCATTTTGTCGTTCACAAGGATGCTGCCCTTGATGCCAAGGGCAAGCCCTGCCTCCTTCGCAAGTGCGGTGTCGGGCGTAACACCAAGGGCGAGGATCGCCATATCCGCGTGTAGCGTTTCATCACAGTCAAGCTGCACGGCGACACCCCGATCTGCCTCGGCAAAGCCTATGACGGACCTGCCAAGCAAGAGCTTGACACCGTGCC
>JAFTSB010000066.1 GCA_017461945.1 Clostridia bacterium
CATCATCGGATACATTTCGGGCATTATCGGTAAGATCGTGAATCATCAATTGACTTACGTGGTGGCGCTTTACTTGATCAATCTGATCGTGGTAAGCATTGATCTTGGACTATACTTTATCAACGCCAAGCGTGAAAAAAATCTTCAATCTGCGGAGGTAAAACAATGAAAGAGTACGTACGGGCAAAGGCAAACGCTATGAAAAAAATCAATGACCTCACACTGCCGGGGGAGATCGTCATTTTCGGCTCCACGTATATGTCCGAATTTCCGATATATGAGCTGATCAACAAATGCAAGCTGGAGAATGCGGTCTATAACCGGAGCATAAAGGGCTTGACCGTAAAGGAGGCAATCGAGATCCTGGACGACTGCGTTGTGGAGATCCATCCGAGCAAGGTGTTTGTTGCGCTTGGTGAAGAGGACAAGTCGGATCCCAATGCTGTCCATGAGTACACGCGGCTGATCTCGGCCATGCGGCAAAGGCTGCCGAAGGCCATGATCTACCTGATCGGTTTAACCGGTGGCGGCTCGTTTGCCGAGAGCTTCAATCAAGGCATGCGCAGTCTGTGCGATAACAAAACCGTCAGATACATAGAGCTCATTGGAAAAAGCCCATCGGAAAATGCTCTTTTTAAAGCACAATTCAAGCAATTAAGCTGCTTTTTTCGTACAAGGCCCGTAACGATGAGTGATGTTTTCAGTTTAGCAAGCTTATAAAGAAAGGCCGCCGTGCATCCAAATCGGTCACACGAGCCAAATTGTGCATCCTAAATAAATGCCACAGCAGAAATCCCAGATGCCACAAGGCTTCTGGGATTTTTTGTGCCTATTTTCGAAGTGCAATTCTAATAGATGCCAAATGCCAAAATCACCGTGTGGGGGGATCCCCGCTTAAACAATCTCGCCTTTTTCGTTTATTGATATGTAAACCATAAACGGTTAAAATGATAGTATAAACACGACGAAAGGTTTCGGCATCTTGAACATGATACGGTCGCAATTTATTCCTTTATGACCGATGATTCACGCCAACGCAATTCTGATCGTATGACCTTTGACGTGTCGTCAGGAGTAGAAAGGATCTTGTTTATAACGGTATTTACTAACGACTCAGCGCATTGACTGCGCATAGGGTCAACGGTTGTCAGAGAGGGAACGGTATATTTTGACATTTTGTTGTTGTCAAACCCAATCAGCGCGACATCGTCGGGTACTGAGAAGCCGTGGTCGGAAAGGCAGCGCATCGCGCCAACCGCAATGTCATCGTAAGCGCAAATAATTGCTCGGGGTAAGCTTCTCTTTTCTATCATTCGTTTGAGCGCATCGTATCCGCTTTCTTCAAACCGAGTGTTTGTGATCTCAATATAGCGCGCATCGTACAAACCGTATACATCCAACATTGTGTTGGTGAATGCGGAGCGCTTCGATTTTGCTTTCGAATCGGAAATAAATCCCACCGATGTAACGTTATGTTCCTTAAAATAGACAAGAGCCTCAGTCAATGAAACTTGAAGATCAACGAAAATGCTCGAGGTATATTGAGTCTCGATACTCTTTCCAAGGATTGCCGTGGGAATTTCAAGGTAGTCGAACAAAGGAGTCGTTGCATCGATCATGATAATGCCGTCTACATTCGTGTATTTTGAATAATAATCATAGATTTTACTGCTGTTATCAGCGGAAAAATCAAATGCGGAAACCGACATCAAGCATCCCCTGATCTCTAATCGCTTTTGTATTTCAATCAGCATGGTGGAATAGTGATCTCCGGAAAACTCGGGAACGACCACTGCAACGGTAAGCTGTGGAAATTTTGCTTTATAAAATTTTTTAAAGACACCGTGCTTCTTGGCAACTGAAAAAATTAGATTTCTCGTTTCTTCATTGATATCGTTGCTTCCGGAAAAAGCCTTTGATGCGGTAGACACGGACACGTTCGCAAGCTTTGCTATTTTTGAAAGAGTGATCATGGCTATCCTTTCGCTCCATTATATATATAAATTATAGCACGCTTCCTCCGGTTACACAAGAAGAATGATGAAATTTAAAATCGAAAAGTTTTCGGTAGAAAAGGAATTGACTTTTTTATTGAAGATAGCTATAATGCAGTCATATAAAACAGGCGATTGGGAAAGGAATATGAAACAATGGCTAATATATTTGTTGATCTTCAAAATAAAGTGGGACCTATCAAGCCGATGCACGGCGGCGGTCAGCCTCCCGTGATCTCAACGGCAAGCGATAAATATTTCCATTATCTGACCGAGGCGGGGATCCCTTACTCTCGTTTGCACGATGTAGGGGGCGCATTGGGTTGTGGAAAATATGTAGATATTCAAAATATATTCCGTGATTTCAGTGCCGACGTTGAGGATCCCGCCAGCTACGATTTTACCTTTACCGACTTGCTTCTTGAACAGCTTCATAAGGCGGGAGTAGAACCCTACTACCGTCTTGGCGAGACGATTGAAAATGCGGGAAAGGTGAAGACCTATCGAGTGGGCTGTCCCTCTGATGTAGAAAAATGGGCAAGCATTTGCGAGCATATCGTAAGGCACTACACCAAAGGTTGGGCAGACGGATATTTCTATAAAATAACTTATTGGGAGGTTTGGGGAGAGCCCGATAATCCTCCCTATCTATGGACTGATACTCCGGAGGCATATTATCGTTTGTATGAAGCGACCGCAAAACTTATCAAGAAAATGCATCCCGACGTGAAGGTGGGCGCATACGGAAGCACAGGCTTCCATCGTATTTGGGAGCTCCCCTATAATTCCTGTAACGATGGAAAACGACACACACGTCTCTACCGTTTGGAATTCTTCCGCAATTTCTTCAAATATCTGAAAGAAACCGATACCCCTATCGACTTTTTCTCATGGCACAGCTATAACAGCACAAAGGACACCTTACGTCAGGATCGATTTATCCATGAGGAACTTGTCGCTCTTGGCTATGGCGATCTTGAAACACATCTGAACGAGTGGGATCCCTTTGCGGAGGAGCTTGGAACGGCTCATCACTCGGCAGAAATTGCCGCTATGATGATCGCGATGCAAAACAGTTACCCCGCAGTATGCTGTATTTACGATATGCGTACAGTAAATGCACCGTACTGTCCGCTGTTCAATCCAATTACGCACAAACCCATTCACGGATATTATTCAATGGTGGCGTTTCATACGCTGTATCGGTTAGGAATGCAGGCAGAAGTTCACTGTGATACGGAGAACCTTTATGCGTTGGCGGCAACAGATGGTAGGCGCCACGCATTGATGATCTCCAATCTGACGGGAGAAAAGCAGGCGCTTTCCATAGACGGCGTTGATCTATCTTGCGCAAAATATCACGTGATTGATCAAGAGCGATTGCTTTCGTGGTCACCTGCGGTAGATTTTATTGAAAACAATTCAGTGTTACTGATTGAATGGTAACGGCATCTAAATTGGCTGCACAACACAAAAGAAAACAGGCACGCAGCCGCGTGCCTGTGTGGGGAAGCTTGACTACGCTGCCGATATTTGCGTGTCGGATCTGAGTTTTGCATCCAGCGGTGCCTTGCGGCGGATCGCTTTTGATGGCGATCTTGTTGCTTTGGCGGTGGTCTTTACGACCACGTACAGCAAAAATATATTTGGATGCAGGAAATGGGGGATGGTGTTGTGGAGCTGATGCGCTGCATTGACAAGGCCTTTCCCAACGTGGGCATTCAGGTCAATACGTTTTATCATACGTATTTTTGTAAAGAAAATACGGTGATGAAGCAGTTCCGGGATGCGACGGGGCTGGAAAATCTGGTCTGTTCTTATGCAGAGGTGACCGATCCCATCGGCAAGATCATTTTCGGCAGCGAGAAGGACGAGGAGATCGAAGCCATTGAAAAAACGCTCCGTTCTCACCCCTTGGCGGCAGAATTTGATTTCGTCCGCTCCGAAAAGACCCTGTTTGAGATCCTCCCCAAGGGCATCGGAAAGGGGACCGCCATCGAAAAGCTGTGCGAGTGCCTGGGGCTGGATAAAAAGAAAACGGTGGCCATTGGCGACTATAACAACGATATTTCCATGTTCCAAAAGGCAAAACTGGGCATTGCCGTATCCAATGCCTGTGCCGATGCCAAGGCCGCGGCGGATTTCATTACCGTCAGCAACGAGGAACACGCCATTGCCAGGGTGATCCACGATATAGAAAACGGAACATACACGCTGTAAGCGCATGGCATAAGCCGCGCTCCGTGACCAATGCTCTGTCCGTGCGTAGAAACGATACAGTGGGTGTTCCATTTCTTTCCTTGCGCTGTGGCATAACAAAAGCCCCGAGGCGATTGCCTCGGGGCTTTTGTTATGGCGCGGCTTGGGGGACTCGAACCCTCGACCTACTGGTTCGTAGCCAGGCACTCTATCCAACTGAGCTAAAGCCGCGTGTAGCCTTTCGGCGTACCCATATATATTAGCACACGTTGATGCGTTTGTCAAGGGGGTTTTCAAAATTTTTTATTTTTTTAATCTTGCGGCCAACGCCGTGGCCGTTTCGGCAATGTTTGCCGCGTCGGGGGAAAAGATCAGATCGGCAATGGATTCGTACAGGGGGCAACGGGCGTTATACACGTCACGCAGGGTCTCTCCTTGTTCCATGGCAATGCCGCGTGTCGCCAAATTCGTGATACGTTTCTCGATTTCTTCGTAAGAAAGGCGCAAATATACGGTTTTTCCAAGGGCGGAGAGCCGATTGGCGCCCCGCTTTGTCAAGGGGGCAGAGCCACCCGTGGCGATCACGGTGTTTTGGCAGTTCAGTGCGCACAGGGCATCGGCCTCGGCCTCTAAAAAGGCGTTGACGCCCTTTTCGTCAATGTATTGCTGCAAAGACATGCCGATCTGCTTTTGTATCAACAGATCCACGTCGATAAAATCTTTGCACAGCAGCTTGGCAAGCAGCACACCCAAGGTGCTTTTGCCGCACCCGGGCATGCCGATCAATATAATATTGGTTTGCATTATCGTTCCTTTTTCAAGATCAGCGTTTCATAAGGCTTTAATGTGATGGCACCGCAAACGGTTGAGCCGTTTTCTACGGTTTGCCAAGCTGTGGCGGTGCTGACGTTGGCAGCCTCGGTGTTAAAATTCTGCAAAAACACGAATACGTTTTCCCCATCCGTGCGGGAATGGGCAGTCACGCCGTGGGGGAGAGCGCCGTCGAAATCCGAGGTGATATTCAGATCGTTCAGTAGCTTTTCCATCATGGCGTCGGTGAAGTCGCCCGTGTCACGGAAGGCAAAATAATAGGCTTTTCCCTTGCCATAACGGTTGACGGTGGCCGCCGGCATACCGGCATAAAAATCGCTGGCGTAGGTGGCAATGACCTCGGCCCCCTCGGCGTGTAGCAGCTCGCAGTAATCGACGGCCTTCACATTGCCAAAGGGCGTTTGAACGGTGTTGCAATCGTCGGGGTAAAGGGTGTCGATCTCCTCGTTCCAAATGCCAAAGACGCGGCGAAGTCCTGCACCCGGCCAACCCCCAAGGTGAGCCAGCGTGGTCTCATCCACCATGGCGGTGGTGTAGGTGCAGACCAGCGTGCCGCCCTGCTCTACGTATGCGGCCAGCTTTTGACCCTGCGCGTCACTGACCGAATACAGCATAGGGGCAACCACCAGATCATAGCGGGTGAAATTATCCTCGGGGCTGATCACATCCACGTTGATGCCCCGCTTCCAAAAGGAGCGATAAAACTGCCGCTGCGTGGTACCGATCTTCTTGTGTTTCAACTGAAAGCCTTGGGCACTTTCCAATGCCCAACGGTTGCTCCAATCGTGCAAAATGGCTACACGTGCTGCTGTTTTTGTGCCAACGATGGCATCCAACTGCTTCATACGGGCGCCCAATGCAGCCACCTCTTTGAACACACGGGTGTTTTCGCTGCCCTCGTGATCGATCACCGCACCGTGAAACTGCTCGCCGGCACCGCGGCTCTTGCGGAACTGAAAATACTGCACGGTGTCCGCGCCGTGAGCAATGGTCTGCAGCGAGGCCAGCTCGTGGGCACCGGGGCGCTTGAGCTTGTTGTATTCGTGCCAGTTCACGTGGCTGGGGGTGGATTCCATCAGCATAAAGGGTTGATGCTTCATGGTGCGGCACAGATCGTGGATAAAGGCGGCATCAATGGCGGTGTTAATATCGGCCTGTGTGCCACGCCAAGTGGGATAGATATCGTTGGAGATCACATCCAGCTCCTTGGCCAGCACGCGGTAATCCAGCCCGTGGTAAAAACCCATCATATTGGTGGTAACGGGCACGTTGGGCGTGACCGCCTTAACGGCACGGATCTCGGCTTTCATAAAATCGGTGGTCTGATGGGTGCAAAAGCGCTTCCAATCCAGGTCCAGACCGTTGGTATATCGCTCACCGTGATCCATGGGCGGATCGATCTGCTCCCAAGCGGTATAGGTGTGTGACCAGAACGCCGTCCACCAAGCCTTGTTCAGGGCATCCAGCGTCTTATACTTATCCTGCAGCCACGCGCGAAAGGCTCTTTTGCAGTTCTCACAGTAGCACTTTCCGCCATATTCGTTGGAAATATGCCAGACCAGCAGGGCAGGGTGATTCTGATAGCGCTCGGCAATGCGGCGATTGATCTCGGCGACCTTTTGGCGGTAGATGGGGGAGGAATAGCAATGGTTGTGGCGCATACCGTGGGTGTTGCGCGAGCCGTCAACGTTGGTGCGCAGTACCTCAGGATATTTCATGGAAAGCCAAGCAGGGCGCGCGCCACTGGGGGTGGCCAGTACCACGCGGCCGCCGGCCTTGTAGATATCGTCCAGAGCCTTGTCCATAAAAGAAAAGTCGTATTTGCCTTCCTCAGGCTCCAGAGAGGCCCAAGCAAAAATACCCACCGAAAGGGCATTGCAGTTTGCCAGCTGCATCAAGCGCATGTCCTCGGCAAGAATGTCAGGGCGATCCTGCCATTGGTCGGGGTTGTAGTCACCGCCGTGCAGCAGGTGGGGGAAGGAAGGATTGATAAAAGACTTTTTCATGGCATACTCCTTATCCAAAATAGTCGTTTCCTTCATTTTAACACGGCAATGCACCGCCGTCAATAACAAAAAATACAGAAGTGTGAATATTTATGACGTATATTCAATATCTGTGTAAATAAATTGTGAATACAAAATGGAACTTCTTGATTTTTCAAAAGGACGGTGCCATAATGTAGCCGGATTATATATAATCCGATCATTTCCTGCATTTGGAGGAACATCATATGAAAAAAAGAATCATCAGCTTTGCGCTGGCTACATTGCTTTGTGTCTCGTCTCTCGCGGTCTTGACGGCTTGCTCGCACGAGCATTGCTTCAGCACCGATTGGAGCGCCGATGCCACCCACCATTGGCACGCCTGCGAGGATGCCTCCTGCACCGAGGTCTCCGATAAAGCAGAGCACAGCTTTGATGGCGGCAAGGTGACCACCGAGGCAACCGATACTGCCGATGGTGTCAAGACCTTTACCTGCACCGTTTGCGATGCCACCAAGACCGAGCCCATTGCGTTCAACGGCTTGACGGCCGGCCAGTACGGCGTTGCCATGGATGCCCCCAATTTCAATAATGTTACGGTGAACTGGGAGCTGAACGTCACCCCCGTTTCGGGAGATGCATACAGCGAGGTCTTTGTGGTCAAGATGGATGGTAACAAGTACTCGCAGGCAGGCACTTCCAACGGGGAGAAGATCTCCGTTTATAGCGAGAGCGATGCCGAAAGCGTTGCCGAACTCAAGGCCACCCTGCTGTTCTTTGCGCAGATCAAACGCAAGCAACTGACCTTTGATAAGGCCACCGGCGTTTACACCGCCGCCGAGGATTGCAAGGTCAATGTGGAAATGCCGGACGGTGCCATTCAGACCTTTACCGATGCGAAGATGAAATTTTCTGGCAATACTGTGACAGAGGTGACCTTTGCGCTTTCCTATACCGATGGGGGCGAGGTGACCTGGACGGCCACCGGCAAGGTCACGCTGTCTGGCTATACTACCACAGTGGTGGTGCCCTTGGGATTGGACGCCGATACGCTGGATGCGGCTACCAATATTGAGACGGCCTTTGAAAATGTGACCTTTGAGGTCAGCGAAAACGATCATACCGTTACCGTTGCGATTGCCAACGGCACGATGCAAATCGGAGACCTATATTACAGCGACGAAGATCTTATGAAAAAGCTTGATGACTATTTCGGATTTTTGTCTGCGGTGGATAGCTCTAAATTTATGGTAGATTCCGAGGCGGATGCTTATGTTATCGAGGGCGCTGCTGCAGAATACAATAATTGCAGCTATAGCAATGTTAGCATCACCCTTTCCGACGGCAAGTTGACCTATCTGACCTACATCTGCACGGACAACGCGAGCGATGACGTGATTCGCGTGATCCATCTCTCCGCTTACGGTGAGACCTCGGTAGAGGGCATGGAGAACAATGGCGGTAGTGACGGCGGTGACCAAGGTAGCGGTGACCAAGACGGCGGTGACCAAGGTAGCGGTGACCAAGGCGAATAATCCCATTTCTTCACAAAGCAGGGGCAGAGCATTCTGCCCCTGCTTTTGTTTGTGCTTTTTCAAAAATACGTATACGTGTTGCGATTTTAGATACTTTTTCACAAGATAAAGCTATGATTGATGGGAGCTTGGGGAACAAGCCCGTCTTTGCGGTAGGTAGGATCAAGACTTCTGTTTTTGAAAAATTCATGAAAATATCACAAACCGGTGACGGAATGGCTCTGTAAACTGTTGATTATTTTCATAAAGTATGTTATAATGTATATTGTATATCTATAGGGGCAACGCCCGTTTGCGTGTGTTTGCGGCAGATCGCCGCGACAAAAAACAACCGAAAGGATTTTAACCATGATTAAAATCGATCATCTGGTCAAGAACTATGGCGCCAATTGCGCGGTGGACGATATCAGCTTTGAGATCGCCCCCGGTGAGATCGTCGGCTTTCTTGGCCCCAACGGTGCTGGCAAAAGCACAACTATGAATATTCTGGCAGGCTACCTGTCCTCCACGGCAGGGCGCGTTATGGTGGACGGCCTTAATGTGTTGGACGAGCCCTTGGAGGTCAAGCGCCGTATTGGCTACCTGCCTGAGCAGCCTCCTCTTTATCTGGATATGACGGTGGAGGAATACCTCATCTTCGTCTACAATCTCAAGGGCTGTACCTTTAACCGCACCAAGCATCTGGAGGAGATCTGCGAGGTCGTCAAAATTCAGGATGTGTACAAGCGTGTCATCCGCAATCTCTCCAAGGGCTATCGTCAGCGCGTGGGCATTGCGCAGGCGCTGATCGGCAATCCCCCCGTGATCATTTTTGACGAGCCTACCGTGGGTCTTGACCCCAAGCAGATCATTGAGATCCGCAACCTGATCCGTACCCTTGGCAAGGATCATACGGTCATTCTTTCCACCCACATCCTGCAGGAGGTGCAGGCGGTCTGTGACCGTATCATCATCATCAATAAGGGCAAGGTCGTGGCCGACGAGCTGACCGAAAACATCAACCGCGTGGCCGACGGCAACCGCCGCTACCGCGCCAAGATCTGCGGCCCCCAGCGCGAGGTGCTGAATATGCTCAACGACCGCTCGGATGTGTCTTATGTCGAGGCACTCCCCGCCCGAGACGGCGATGCCTATACCTTCCTCATCGAAAGCGCCCCCAACGTGGATATGCGCAAGTCGCTCTTTTACACGCTGGCACAAAAGGGCTGGCCCCTGGTTGGCTTAGAGCCTCTTGGCATGAGCCTGGAGGATGTGTTTATCTCCATTGTGGATAAGACCGGCGAGGGCGAACGAGCCAAAAAGGGTGCAGCCAAGGGCCGCCGCGGCCGTACGGGTACCGATTTGGAAAAGGACATTGCCCAGTCGATCATTGATGCCACAGCCGAGGCACAAAAGAACATCGCCCCGTATAGCGAGGAGGAATAAATCTCCTTTGCGGTGCCCACTTGGCCCCGCAAAAACGCCCATGCGGTATTCCGCTTCCCCTTCAAACCAAAAGAAAGGAGCATCGGTTTTTATACCGAGAGCCAATTATGTTTGCAATTTTCAAAAAGGAATTGCGTGCGTATTTCACCAGCCCCGTGGGATATGTCTATACCGGCATTTTTCTGGCGGCTGCGGCGCTGATCTGTGCCTTTACCACCATTCAGCAGGCCAGCTATAACACCACCACGTATTTCCAGTACATGATCTTCACCTTTATCATCCTCATTCCGCTGCTGACCATGCGTTCCTTTTCTGAGGAGCGTAAGATGCGCACCGAGCAGCTGCTGCTGACCGCCCCTGTAACCATTACGGGTATGGTGATCGGCAAGTATCTGGCTGCCTTTGCGCTGTTCGTGTCCACCGTGCTGGTTTCCTGCATCAACTTCTTTCCGCTGATCTCTTATGCCATCATCGAAAAAAGCTCTGCGGCCAACGGCGCTCACGTGGGCCCGGTAGGCGGTCAGGTGGTGGGATGCCTGATCGGTGTGATCCTGATCGGCGCCTGCTTTATCGCCGTGGGATTGTTCATTTCCTCTCTCACCGAAAGCCAGCTTTCCGCCGCCGTCATCACCGTGGCTGCCATTGCTGTGATGATCCTGGTGGGTGTCTTTAACCAGTTTATCGGCGTGGCCTGGATCCGCACCGTGCTGGATTGGATCTCGGTCCTTTCCCGCTTTGACCATTTTGCCTACGGTCTGTTTGACTTTTCCGCCCTGCTGTATTATCTGTCGGTTGCGGGCGTATTCTTGTTTCTGACGGTGCGCGTATACGAAAAGCGCCGTTGGGGCTGATAGGAGGTGTCACCGATGAATGTACTGCAAAACAAAAAATTCCGTCACGGCAGTGTCTCGCTGGCACTGGTGATCGTGATCATTGCTGCGGTGATCCTGCTCAACGCCATTTTCACCGCGCTTTCCGAAAAATTCGTTTGGTATCTGGATATGACCGCCGAGGAGATCTACACCCTGTCCGATGAGGCCAAGGAGCTGTTGGACACCGTGGATTCTTCCCGTACCGTGACCATCATCTTCTGTACCCCCAAGGAGGATCTGGAGGCCAACGCCACCCAGCGCTATGCGCTGTACACCGCCTTGGAAATGAACAAGGCTTATCCCCATATCCATATCAAATACGTGGATATTCTCACCAACCCCTCGGCGGTGCGCCGCTATGAGGAGAGCGCAGGACAGAACGTGACCTCCAGCAGCGTGATCGTGACTGCTGATACGATGGTGACCAATCCCAACACCGGTGAAAAGGAGCTGAAGACCCAATCCCGCGTTTACACCTTGAATTCGCTCTACACCTATGGTTCCACCACCTCTACTACCACCTCCACCTCTGCCGAAGTGGTGGGCTATAATGGCGAGCAGCGTTTGGTTTCTGCCATTTTGGCGGTTACCCAGACCGAGACCCCTCTTGCTTGCTATACCATCGGCCACGGTGAGAGCGATAGTCTGATGGATGTTACCGCCGGCGGCAGCCCCCTGCTGACGTTGCTGTACGAGACCGGCTATGAGGTAAAGCCCGTGGATCTTTCCAAAGAGGAGATCCCTGCCGACTGCAAGCTGATCGTGATCTACGATCCCCAAAGCGATTTTCTGGAGGCCAATGCGGCCGGTAACGTTTCCGAGCTGCGCAAGCTGGATGCCTTCCTTGCCTCCAACCGCTCGGTGATGACCTTCTTTGATCACGAGACCCCCATCGAGAAAATGCCCAATCTGGATGCCTTTTTGAAGGAATGGGGCATGGAGATCGCCCGCTATACCGATACCACCACCGGTGTTTCGGCCAACTATTGGGTCACTGACACCGGCAACACGCTGGATGCCAGCGGTCACAGTAATGTGGCCAACTATGTAGAGGGCGGCCTTGGCGCTTCCATCACCCGTCAGCTGCGAGAGTCCAATTATCCCAAGCGCGTAATCTTTCAGGATGCCACCGCCATCAAGTGCAGCTATGAGTGGATCGACGATAACGTAAACGGCTATGCGTTCGGATCGGATTATACCGACGGCATCACCCGTGAGTATTACGATGTCTTTACCTCCTCCTCTGGTGCACACGCCATGGCAGGAGAGCAAAAGATCACCGAGGGCGCTCCCTACTCCTATATGGCCGTTACACGCCGTATGGTGTATGATGAGGAGGGCAACACCAGCTACTCCTATCTGCTGGCCTGTGCTTCTACCAAGTTTGCCTCTACCGCGGCTCTTGCCAGCGGCTATGGCAATCATACCGTTTTGACCCGTGCCTGCCACGAGCTGGGCGGTGCCCGCGTCTCGGTGTCGCTGGATTGCAAGTACTTTACTGATAACGAGATCAATTCCATTACCGCCAAGGCAGCCAATCAGTATACCGTAGTGCTGACCGTCATTCCTGCGGCGGCCATCTTCATCGCCGGCATTATCATTATGGTGAGGAGAAAATACGCATGACACAAGAAACCAAATTTCCGACCACTGCTCCCAAGCGCTGGCGCTCCTCCTTAAAGCGTCAGCGCCTGGCGGTGTTCATTTCCCTTGGCGTGGTGGTGGTGCTGGCCGTAGCCTTTGCCATCGTCTACGCTCTGACCTCTAAAATTTTGGTGGAGTATCCCAACGGTGACAACGTGGTTGACACCGATGGCACCAAATACTATGCGGTACAAAAAAATGGCGTATGGGTGGTGCAGAACCAGCACGGCGACGTGTGCGAAACCACCTCCGAGGGCTTTTATAAAACCAAGGATGGCACCCTGATCCGAGTCAATGCCGAGACCGGCGAGCCCACCGTGGTGGCCACCGTTCTGCTGAACGGCACCGAGGATAAGATCTTCAATTACGGCGATGGGGAATACGACATCTTACTCTACCCCATGTTAGAGCGTGCCGATCTGACCTCCATTGAGGTGGCCAACGAAAAGGATCGGTTTAAGTTTGTCAAGGATAAGGACAATACCTGGGTCATCGAGGGGCACGAAACCACCCCCTACGATGCCACGATGTTTGCCACGCTGGTGGTGGTTACCGGCTATACCCGTACCCTTGCCAAGCTGGATCTTTCCCCCGAAAATCCCGATGCCGAGGGCTTCCGCCAAAACGGTTATGCCGAATACGGCTTGCCCGATGATCCCGCCAATGCCACTCGCTACTTCATCCTTACCGCCGAGGATGGCACCGTTCACAAGGTCATCATTGGTGATCTGATCCTGGACGATACCGGCTACTATGCCCGCTACGAGGGGCGCGATGACGTTTATGTTCTTTCTCAGATGGAGGAGTCGGAATACAACTCCACCCTGTCGGCCACGCTTCTTGGCGTGATCGAGGACTATGTCACCCCCACGGTTTCCACCACCATCGGCTCCAGCAACTATTTTGATATGACCGATTTCACGGTGCAGGCCGCTAAAGATCCCAAGGATATTTCCACTTTGGAGCAGCGGGTGCAGTTCTCCTATGAGCCCATTGAGGTGCGTCAGAACACCTTTTATTCCAGCACCCCTTATGTGGGCAAGGGCGTTTTGGCCGGCTATGCCATCGACGACCTGCAGGCCGATACCTGCCTTCTGAATATGATGGATCTGGCACCTGTTGCCACCATCAAGCTTTACGATACCGATCCTGAGGATAGCTTGATCAGCTTTATTCAGGAATACGGTGTGGCCTATACCATTGAATTCACCTATAACCAAGAGCGTCTTGGCGAGGTGGGCGGCTACAAGCCCGTCAAGGATAAGCAGGTCAATCAGCAGATCTGGATCAGCCCGATGGTGGAAAAAGAGGATGGCTCCTACGTTTACTATATGTTCAACGAGCTGTTCAACATGGTGGTAGAGACCGAGCGCGCCTTTTTGGAGTTCTTGGAGTGGGATTCCTTCCGTTGGGTCAAGCGTGAGATCTTTGACGGCAACGTGGCCTATATGGAGAAAATGGAGATCACCCTGCGCGATAACGCAGCCTCCTCCACCCCTTTGCAGGCGCTGATCAGCCAGTTGAACGGCAAGACCAACATCACCTTTGAGGTCTCCTTTGTGGATGACGGCGGCAACGCCGTGGCCGGCTCGGCCGACGGTGCTAATATGAAGCTGTTTGCCAAGTACGGTGTGGTGAACGAATCCTTTACCCAAGTGACCAAATTCAAGCAATTCTATCAGACGCTGCTTTACACCAGCTTGTCGGGTGCTATGGCCACCGACAGCGATGCCGAGCAGGCTGCCATCATTGCGGGTGGCGCCGATATGACCATCACGCTGACCTTTAACGTGGATGGAAAATCGGTGGTCAGAACCTACTGCTTCTACGCTTATCAACCCGGCGGCCGTCAATGCTTTGTGACGGTGGATGGCAACGGCGGTTTTTATGTCAAGCAGCTCCGTATGGAAAAAATCGTTTCCGATGTGGTAAAGCTGCTGGATAGCACTGTGACCGTCATTTCTCCCAGAGAGGAAAGCTAATAAACAAAAAATCCCGACATGTGTCGGGATTTTTTGTTTTTTACTCGGTTCGCAAAGCAACCACAGGGTCCTTTTTGGCGGCAATGCCGGAGGGAATCAGGCCCGCGATCAGCGTCAGCACCATGCTGATGCCGATCAGAATAAAGGCGGCGCCCAAGGGCAAAACGGCCTTGATATTGTTCATATCGGTTACAGCCTTCAAAATCAGATTGATGGGCAGACATAGGATCACCGTGGTCAGAATACCAATGGCACCGGCGGCAAAGCCGATGATCAGCGTTTCTGCATTGAACACACGGGAAATATCCTTTTTCGAAGCACCAATGGCGCGCAGAATACCAATTTCCTTGGTGCGCTCCAGTACCGAAATATAGGTGATGATACCGATCATAATGGAGGATACCACCAGCGAAATCGAAACAAAGGCGATCAGTACATAGGTGATGGCATCAATGATGATGGTTACCGAGGACATCATAATGGCCACGATATCGGTGTAGGAGATTTGGTCCTCCTCGTCCAGGCCCTCTTGATTGTTATAATCGGTAATGATCTGCGTCAGCCGCTCCTTGGCATCAAAATCCACGGGATAGATGTGGATGGCCGAAAGAGCCATGTCGTCCATGTTGGCCCCGATGGTGATCAGATTTTCTTCATACGTGCTTTCGGATTTCTCCATATGGTCGGCATACAGAGCGGCGTATTCCGCCTCGGTCAGGCCGGCCAGATATTGCTCCAGCAGAGCGGCGGTGGCTTCGGCTCGCAGCACCTCGTCCGAGGTCAGCTTGGAGGTATATTCCTTGTAAACCGCCTCCGAGAATTCGGTGGGGATATCGGCCGTTGCCAGATAGGCCAGATAGGCCTGGGTCAGCGGATCGTTCAGATTGGGCTGATAGGTGTTGGGGTCATACAGGCCGTTGGTCATGCAGAACATTCCCATCAGATAGCCCATCTTGGCCTGGTCGGTGGGGTAGGTCTCATGCATTTTGGCCATATAGGTCAAGAAATGGGGGGCGGTGGGAGCCATCAGCTCCTTTTGAATGTTGATGCCCTCGATCATAGGATAGACCGAGCGGATCGTCATGGCGGTCATATTGTCAAAGGCCTGCGCCAGCTTTTCGGGGGTACTGTAAAGGGCATCGATCAGCCCTGCATACTTGGTATAAGCCTCGGCTCCGTCGCCGTCCTTTTTGACCTCCTTGCCGTCCAGCTCAAAGGCGGCGGCGTATTGAGTGGCGACCATGGTCTGATATTGCTCAATGGTATAGGTGGTATCAATGGCGTGCAGGATGGTGGCTACGGCCTTGTTGGCAAAGGTGCCCACGGCCAGCGAGCCGTTCTTGCTGTTAAAGGCGTACAGATTGATCAGAAATTCGCGCTGATCCTCGGTGGTGGAAATGGTCTTTTTGACCTCGGTCAGATATCCGGCCATGGTTGCATCCGAGATCTTGGTGCGAATGGCCAGGAGCAGATCGGCCTTTTCGGTGGCAGTGAGCGTGGAAAAGTATTTCTCCAGCTTCTCTTTTTTCTGGGCGTCGGTCAGCGTGTCTACGTCGTCCAGCTGGAAGGGGAGACCGGTGAACACGTCGTGAGAGGGGTAGGTGATCTGCTGATTGACGATCTCACTATCGTTGACCTTGCCCAGCACCTTTTGGGTCAGAGCGGAGGTGTATCCGATGGCACCGGTGATCGAGGTAGAGGAGGCATCCTCCGAGGGGCAGATCACGCCCACGATCTTCAGCTGAATCCCCTTGTCGTAAACCGTCTCGGGCAAAAAGCCATCATTGTCGCGCAGGTCATCCCATTTTTGCAGCTTGGTGCCGTCCACCTCATAGGTGTTTTCGTCGCCCTCCAGCTTGGTGTAAAAATCGGAGTTGTAGCCGAGGTTCAGATCCAGATTATAAAAGTCCTGATAAGTAAAGGACATCCCCTCGGTCTTGGCGTCGTACTTTTCGCCCAGCATCATCGAGGCCATCATGGCCGTCATTTCGTCCGGATCCAGCAGGCCCAGCATATACAGGGTGATGTTGGCCACCGTGTTGTTGCGGTCTACCACCAGCACAAGCTCGGTCTCGTTCTCGGGCCATTTGCCGTCCACCAGCTGATACTGCTCATAAACGGTGTCGTTGATCAGCTGACCGTCACGGCCGGGCATGATCTCCGAAAAAATACTGATGGAGTCGGTGATCATCGAAAGACCGCCGTATTGATCGCCAAACTCCGACAAAATGCCGGAGGGGCTGACCTGCAGCACGCCGTTTTCACCGTATTGGGTGGAGGCGTTGAAGATCTGAAGATCCATATCATAGGAATACTGAATGGCGGTGAGATCGTCCTTGATCTCGTCATAGCGGCTTTTCAGATATTCGTTGAACTTGGCCAGATTGTTTTTGTCCATGGTGGTCATGGCCCCTACCATATTACTGATGGAGTCATCCACATAGATCTTGTTGGGGTCGCGGTTTTCCTTGTCCGCGCCGCTGGTGCCCACCATGGCCGAGAGCATGGCCGAATAGTCGGTGGTCTCTGCGGTAATGGAAATGGGGTAAGAGGTAAGGGTCTCCTCCTGCACGGAGGCGATAAACAGATTCACACCATTGGAAAGGGCCAGAATCAGCGCAATACCAATGATACCGATGCTGCCTGCCACCGAAACCAGCAGAGTGCGAGTCTTTTTGGTCATCAAATTGTTCAGCGACAGGGAGAGGGCGGTGAAAAAGGACATCGAGCGCTTGCCCTTGCTGTTCTTTTTTGGTTGCTCCGGCTCGGCTACTTTCGGCGCGACCGCTTCCTCGGCGAGTGCTTCCTCTGCTGCATCGGGAGCCTCCGTGGCCACAAAGGGATTGGTGTCGCCCACGATCTCGCCGTCCTTAAGGCGAATGATACGGGTGCTGTATTCCTCGGCCAACTCGGGGTTGTGGGTCACCATAATGACCAGCTTGGTTTTAGCCACCTCACGCAGCAGATCCATGATCTGCACGCTGGTGGTGGTGTCCAGGGCGCCGGTGGGCTCGTCAGCCAGCAGAATGTCGGGGTTGTTCACCAGCGCTCTGGCAATGGCCACACGCTGCATCTGGCCGCCCGACATCTGATTGGGCTTTTTGTGGATCTGATCCCCAAGGCCCACCTGGGTCAGCGCCTCAATGGCGCGGCGGCGGCGTTCCTCCTTGGAAACACCCGAAAGGGTCAGCGCCAGCTCTACGTTGGAAAGAACGGTCTGGTGCGAGATCAGGTTATAGCTTTGAAAGACAAATCCGATGGAGTGATTGCGATAGGTGTCCCAGTCGGCATCGCGGTATTCCTTGGTGGAGCGGTCGTTGATCACAAGATCGCCGCCGTCATAACGGTCAAGGCCGCCGATCACGTTTAAAAGCGTGGTCTTTCCGCAACCCGAGGGGCCCAGAATCGAGACGAATTCGTTTTCACGAAAGTCGATGGAAACGCCCTTCAGCGCATGGACCTCCGTGTCGCCCGATACATAGGTTTTGACGATTTCACGTAGTGAAAGCATTGGTATCTCCTCATATCAAATTTTATACTCGTCATTATAGCACAAAATTGTGTGCAATGGGTGAAAGATAAAAAATATTTATATTTATTTCATATTTTTGTACACCGCACCGTCACAAAAGCAAGATCCCTTGCGCGAACAAGTCGCGCAAGGGATCTTTTATTGCTGAGAAAGGGAAACGATCCCCATTCCAAGCTCTGCTGTCAGCAATGCATTCAGCTTATGCACCGGCAGCCCTACCACGTTGAAATAGCAGCCGTCCAGCTTGCGGATAAAAATGGAAGCAAGACCCTGAATGGCATAGGCGCCGGCCTTGTCCATGGGTTCGCCGCTGGCCACATACCAGTCGATCTCCTGCGGGGTCATGTGCGAAAAATGCACCAACGTATCGTCAAAATCTGCGATTTCGCGATCGCCGTACAGCAGGGAAATGCCACTGATCACGTGGTGCGCCGTGTCCGAAAGCAGAGAAAGCATCCGCTTGGCATCGGCAGCATCGTGGGGCTTTCCTAAAATCTCATCGCCCACGGCCACTACGGTGTCGGCGGCAATGATCAGCGTGTCGTCATTCCATTGGCCGCTTGCGCGCAACAGCTCCCGGGTGGCGCGGCCCTTGCGCAACGCCAGCTCGCGCACCAGCAGGGCAGGGTCGGTGATGGCGGAGCTTTCGTCTGCATCGGCACTGACAATGTCAAAATGCAAGCCAAGAAAAGAGAGGATCTCTCGGCGACGGGGAGATTTGGAGGCTAAAACAATGCGCATTACTTCACACCCGTAGAGCCAAAGCCGCCGGCGCCCCGTGCGGTCTCATCCAACGACAGCGCTTCTACCAGCTTGGCCTGATAGACGGGCATGAACATCATTTGGGCAATGCGGTCGCCGCGATGCACGGTAAAGGGCACCTTGGAGGTGTTGTAAAGACCCACACAGACCTCGCCGCGATAATCGGAGTCGATCACGCCGATGCTGTTGGCAAGGCAAATGCCCTGCTTGATGGCCAATCCGCTGCGTGCGGCCACAATGGCCACCACGTTTTTGCTTTCGGGGGAAATGGCAATGCCGGTGGGGATCAGCGCACGCTCACCGGGGGCGATCTCCACGGTGGTGCCCTCGTCAATGGCGGCACGCAGGTCTACGGCGGCAGAGCCGTCGGTGGCATAGGAAGGCATTTCCATGCCGCGGGAGAGCAGGATCTTAACGTTAAGTTCCATAGTGATATTCCTTTCCATATTTCAACTAAATGAATGATAATGGGGCTGCGCGGTATTATTTGCGCTTGCCCCCTTGACTGCGATTTTTTGCACCGTTGTGGGGTTTTTGCGACATTTTGCCGCGCACGGGCGCAGTTTTGCTGTTTGCTTGCGACTTTTTGCTTTTGGTGTTGGCGTGCGCTCCCTTGCTTTGCTTTTCGCCCCTTCCGGCTGCTTTTTCACCGCGCTTGCCGGTGGCTTTGCGGTTGTCAGAGGGATGAGGAGTGGTGCTACCTCGCTCAGGGCGCACCAGACAATCGGGGGCAAAGCCGATCAGATCCTCACGCCCGGCCTTTTGCAGCGCTTCGCGTACAAGCGGCGCGTTTTGGGGGCGGTTGAATTGCAGCAGGGCACGCTGCAGTTGTTTTTCGTGATAATCGGTGGTCACGTGGACCTTCTTCATGGTCAGGGGATCAATGCCGGTGTAATACATGACCGTGGAGGCGGTGCCGGGGGTGGGATAGTAGTCCTGCACCTGTTCGGGAGCGTAGTGATCGCGCTTCAGACATTCGGCCAGCTCCACCGCCTCCGCAAGATCCGAGCCGGGATGACTGGACATCAGATAAGGAACCAAATACTGCTCCTTGCCAATGGCCTTGGTCAACTCAAAATAGCGCTTGCGGAATTTTTGATAGACATGGAAATGGGGTTTGCCCATGGCGTCCAGCACGCGATCGGCACAATGCTCCGGGGCCACCTTCAGCTGACCGCTGACGTGATCCCGTACCAGCTTTTGGAAAAAGCTTTCGTCAGGGTCGGCCAGCAGATAGTCAAATCGGATGCCCGAACGGATAAAGACCTTTTTTACGCCGGGGATCGCCTCGATCTCCTCCAGCAGCTTGATGTATTCGCTGTGATCCACCTTCAGATTGGGGCAGGGCGTGGGGGCAAGACATTTGCGATGGGTGCAAACGCCGCTTTTCAGCTGCTTGTCGCAGGCAGGACCGCGGAAATTGGCCGTGGGGCCGCCTACATCGTGAATATAGCCCTTGAATCCCGGGGTGGCCACAATACGTTTGGCCTCCTCCACCACGCTCTGAATACTGCGCGAGCGCACGGTGCGTCCTTGGTGAAAGGCCAATGCGCAAAAGTTACAGGCACCAAAGCAGCCCCGGTTGTGGGTGATGGAAAATTGCACCTCCTCAATGGCAGGCACACCGCCCAAGGGCTGATACATGGGGTGGTAGGTGCGCATATAGGGCAGGGCGTAAACGTGGTCCAGCTCCTGGCGCTCCAAGGGGGGCATCGGAGGGTTCTGCACCAAAATTTTGTTGTCGTAATGCTCTACCAACGCACCGCCGCTGATGGCATCCTGGTTGCGGTACTGTGCCCCAAAGGCTTCGGCGTATTTGCGTTTGCTTTCCTTCAGCTCGTTAAAGTCGAATTCCGCCGCCACGGGGTAATGGATGGCGTCGCCGGGGGTGGCCATAAATACGGTTCCGCGCACGTCGCGTATTTTGCGCACGGGTACGCCCTTGTTCAGTAAATCGGCGATACGTACCAGTATTTTTTCGCCCATTCCATAGGTTAAAATGTCAGCACGGGCGTCTACCAGCACCGATCGGCGAATCTTATTATCCCAATAATCGTAATGCGCAAAGCGGCGCAGAGAAGCCTCCAGACCTCCCAGAATGATGGGCACGTCACCAAAGGCCTCGCGGATGCGGTTGCAATAGACGATCACCGCACGGTCGGGGCGCTTGCCGGCCACACCGCCGGGGGAGTAATAGTCGGTGGAGCGCTTCTTTTTGGCGGCGGTGTAATGTGCCACCATCGAATCAATGTTGCCTGCTGTTACCAAAAAGCCCAAACGGGGGCGGCCAAACTCCCGAAATGCATCGGCGCTTTTATAATCGGGTTGTGACAGAATGGCCACGCGATAGCCGGCATCCTCCAGCACGCGGGAAATGATGGCCACACCAAAGGAGGGGTGATCCACATAGGCATCGCCTGTGACGTATACAAAATCGGGGGCATCCCATCCTCGCGCCAGCATATCGGCACGGCAAACGGGTAAAAATCCGGGCTCCGGTTGCTGTGACATACGGCTCCTCCTCTCGTTGTCAAATAAAATAGGTGTTCGGGCTCTATTATACCACAAGATATAGATTTGTGAAAGACCTTTTGCAAAATTCCTTTGTGGAGGTGCGCAAAAAAGTGGCGGCGTTTTTGGTGGTTTCTACAAAAGTATATAATATATCTTGACATGCTCTCAAAATTGTAGTAAAATTTATCATGTATCACTGCCTCGTACGCATATGCGTATACGTGCGCGACCAGAAAACAACGAAAAGGAGAAAACAGATGAAAAAATTCCTGTCCATCCTGCTGGCGACACTCATGATCGTCAGCCTCGTTTCCTCTCTCGCCGTCGGTGCTGCAGCCGACACGTCCAAGGCCTCTGCCTTGACCCAGGAGAAGAACGGGCGAGTTTATCATTATTATGAGTCCTTTGACGGCGTAGACGTCGTTCAGGGCGCTGACAAGGTCATCAAGGCCTTGGGCTGGAGTCTCCCTGCCGATTCCGGCAAGGCAGGCAACCACGCCGCCAACGTTGCCGCTACCGAGTCCGGCAACAACAGCGCCTTCATGTACGAGATCAAGAACGGCCGTCTGTATTTGCGCAATCGCGGTACTGCCGACGAGTACATGGTGCTTGCCACCGATAAGGCTCTTGGCGATGCTTTCGACGGCGCTTATACCGTGGAATACACCATGACCTATCTGGCCACCTCCTCCAGCACGGCTGACGGCTACTTCTCGCTGATCTATGACAGTAACAAGGCCGTTAATCGCTATGCCGAGGCGCTGGTCCGTATCTCCGGCTGGGGTAACAACCGCACCGCTTACGGCACCGGTCTTCTGGATGCAGGTGACGTTTCCACCAGCGTGGCAAAGGTTCTTTCCATGACCGCCTACCGCGTGGATAACGATGCCAACCCCACTCTTTACGAAAAGCTGTGCGGCAATCTGGAGCAGATGCCCGGCACTGCCAATCTGATGAGCGCCAAGGGCTCTCATTTGATGAACGACGTTGAAATGAACGTGCGTGTGGAGTGCGATGGCATTTCCGCTCCCAAGATTTACATCAACGGTCTGCTGGTGTCCGATGCCGCTACCATTCGTGACGAGGCCAAGGCTGCCGAGGTTCAGCAGAACTTTGATGCACTCAAGGCCGGCAGCGGTAACAGCGTGGCCTTCTGCCTGTCCGCCGGCATCGACTGCGTGGTGGATGAGATCACCATTTACACCGACCGCGGCGCTTCCACGGCAGAGGCAGGTCTCTTCATTACCGAGATCGCAACGCTCCCCGAAAATGCCGAGGCTCCTTACATCGAGATCTACAACGGCAGCGGTGAGACCGTGGATCTGACCAAGTACATTGGCGGATACACCGTTTTGGATTACAACGGTACCGAAACCACCAAAAAGGTTGCCTTTGGCAAGTACATCGGCAAGGCTTTGACGCTGGCCGACGGCACTGTTCTGGAGAATATGACGGCTGACGAGGCGCTCCTTGCTCCCGGTGAGATCGTTGTGGTCTATCCCGTGGATGCAGAGGGCAATGTCAGTGAGCTGGCCGCCACCGTAAACGGCGTGACCATGGCCGGCTTCCGTGCCGAGTACGGCCTGTCCGATGCAAAGGTGCTGGCTGTTCCCATGGGCACTGTTACTTATGCAGATGAAAACGGCGAGGCCGTTACGCTGATCAACGACTGCGATGTGGACGCTCACGAGCGCCGCGTATGGTTTGTGGGTGCCGACGGCAAGTCGGTTGACTCCAAGGCCGAGCTGACCCCCTCCCTTGCCTTTGGTGCTGAATTTGATGTAAGCGACGATTCCTTTGAGGTGGATGCCAATGGCAATATCCGCTTCAACGTGGGTCGCGATGGCGATGTGCTTCCCGGCTATTCTGCGCATTACCTCTATCACGCCGATTCCTCTGTGGATGCCAAGTCCGGTCTGCTGATCTCCCGTAACACCGCCACCATCCGCGCTCTGAACAACGTGGGCAAGCTGCTGGACGTGCAGGCAGATTACTTTGCAAAGCTGGATGCCTTCCGCGCAGGCAATTACCAGGTTGACGGATCTCTGGCCATTACCGAGTATGTTCCCAAGACCGAAATGAATGCCTTTGATGCCTTTGAGCTGACCAATCTGTCCTCCGCTCCCCTGAACATTTATGACTTCGGCCTTGTCAGCAGCGGCAGCAAGCTGTTCGGCGGTGTGCGCGACTGGTCCTGCGCAACCCTCCTCAGCAATGCTCCTACCGATGAGCTCCGCAACCCCACCAACCAGGGTGCCGCTTATATGCTGCAGCCCGGTGACAGCGTGGTGGTGTGGATCTACACCAACGTGTCCGCTGAATATACCGTTCCGAACTTCCGCACCTATCACGGCCTGGAGAAGGATGCCGTTATCGTAATGGCTCCCGTGGTGGATGAAAAGAGCGTTCTTGCCGCAAACGAGGGCACCGTTTCCTACGGTGTTGCCACCAAGGCAGATATTAAGGCCTTCCTGGCAGGCGAAACCGCTACCGTGGCCAAGGCGCTGACCAGCGTAACCGTTCCTTTGGATAATATGTACTACCAGCTGGATAGCCTCTATGTATATACCGCCGAGGAGCTGTACGCTCTGAACCCCGTTGTATTTGATATGATGATTGCCGAGCGCTTTGAGGGTGCTGAGATGCTGGCCGAGGATCTGGCTGCAGGTGCTTCTCTGGAGGGCTACTTCACCCGTGAAGAGGCCGAGATCGGCGGCAAGACCTATTACCACTACGAGCTGTGCGAGGATGCCTATACCGAGGAAGCAGGCACCTACTATATGCTGAAGAATGTAGCTGAGTTCTACGCCTTTGGTAACAAGCAGGATACCAAACTCCCCGAGGATTATGCCATTTCTTTCTCCTACAACGCCATTGACCTTGGCGACGGTGCCGTGACCGATTCGGTTAAGGCAAGCTCCTACCGCTACGATAATACCGTGCGTACCGGCGCGCTGCCTTACATCAGCCACGTTTCCAACAGCCTGGTATACTCCGTTGCAAATGGCGGCGCACAGCCCTGGCACAACCTTGGCGAGAGCGATGCGCTGAACGGTATGGGCACGGATGTTGCCAACGGCTATCAGAGCGTTGTTTATCTGGATGTAAAGGGTGTCACCACCGCTTCCATTTCCTTCAACCCCAACACCTGTGGCGATGTATATGCCGTTATGCCCGAGACCGAGCCCAGCTGGGATGTCAACGGCGTGGTCTATCAGGCAGGCGAATCGGTTATGATCCAGGGCAACACCGTGATCATGCCCGAGGCTCTTGCGCAGTCCCTGCAGGTCAATATGGGTGGCAATGCACAGACTCCCACCGAGGGAACGATAGCAGGTAGCACCGACCTCAACCTGAACATGAACGAGAACTCCATTGACCCTGCAGCTGCCAACAGCTTGACCGCCGTGGTCATCATCGCCGTGGTCCTTGGCGTCGCCCTTCTGGTAACGGTTGCAGTGCTTGTTATCAAGAAAAAGAAGGTCCAACAATAAACCATAAAAAGGCCGACCCAAATGGGTCGGCCTTTTAAATACAAGAGAATATCGCCCCCACTGACCAAAAAGGACGAAGAATTGCTAAAATTCCTCGTCCTTTTTTCATTATATATAATGGATCAGATGGCAAAGCCACCGTCCACGCCCAGGCATTGCCCGGTGATAAAGCTTGCTTGCTCGCTGGCCAAAAATACAACGGCGGCGGCCACATCCTGGGGTGTACCGATGCGGCAAAGGGGCGTCTCCTCTATCAGTGCAGCGCGGCTTTCGGCATCCAGCATCCGGTTCATTTCGGTGTCGATCACACCGGGCTCTACACAGTTGACCGTAATGCCCGAGGGGCCCAGCTCCTTGGCAAGCGCCATGGTCAATCCGCGCAATCCGGCCTTGGTGGCCGAATAGGCCACCTCGCAGGAGGCACCGGTTTTCCCCCACATAGAGCCAATATTGATGATGCGCCCCTTGGATTGAACGATCATGCCGGCCTGTACCTCACGGCATAAGCAAAAGGCTCCGGTCAGATTGGTGTCGCAGATCTGCCGCCATTCGGCATCGGTCATATCGCGGGAAAGACCGATCTTGGCCATGCCGGCATTGTTGACCAACACATCAATGGGGCCGCCCAACGCCTTAATGGCGGCCTTGGTGGCTTCACGTACCGCTGTGGGGTCACTGATATCGCAGGGGATCGCAATGGCTCCCGTTTCTCGTGCAATGGCTTCGGCGGCAGCATGGTTTTCACGGTATAAAAAAGCAACGGCATCGCCCTGCCTGGCAAAGGCGCGGACGATCGCGGCACCAATGCCGCGTGAGCCTCCGGAAATCAGCACTCTGTTCATGATGTTCTCCTTGTGTTATAAGTCAATGGGCGGTCTGCGTACCTCGGCGGCGGCAAAGTCTGCCCGCAACATTTCGCCAATGGCAAAATGGCATTGCTCGGGTGCGTGAGCCTTGGCAAAATGGGATAGATGACGGTAGAGATCCCGTTGGGAGATCTTTTGTAGTTCCAGTCCGGTCTCTTGCTTTAAATAGGTCGCAAAAGCTTGAAAAAACGAAAACGGGGTAAAGATTTCGGGTAACAACAGCTTTAACGTGCGGTCAAAACGGCCGCTGTCGCGCAACCGCTCCATCAGATCGGAAACGGCGTGTAGCTCCTCGATCTCCTCAAAGGAAAGGCTGTCGGTCTTTAACACCGTATAGGGGGCTTTTGCCTCAGCGATCATGCCAAACTGCTTGGCCTCCCTCCGCAATGCCGTGCCGTGTAGCAGCTTGAGAAAGCCCAGCTGCAGTACGTCACAGCAAGCATATGCCCGGTCAAAGGATCGCGCAAAGGAGGTAAGATCCTCGTGGGGGAGCCCTGCAATCAGATCCAGATGCACGTGGCAGTTGCCGCTCTCGGTCAATCGCCTGGCGGCGTTCAGCACTTGGGCGGCATCGGTGTGCCTGGCAATGGCGGCAAGCGTCATTTCGTTGGTGGATTGCAGCCCAATCTCCAAACGGATCTTGCCTTTGGGGAACTTGGCTAAAATTGCAAAGCTCTCCTCGTCCAGTAAGTGGGCCGCTACCTCAAAATGATAGCATTTCGTATAGGATTTGTCAAGCAATCCGCGCCAGATCGCCTTGGCGCGCTCCCGATCAAAGTTGAAGGTGCGATCCACCAGCTTCACGGTCAAGGACTTTTCAAAGGCCTCAAAGGCCAACAGGTCCGAAAGGGTATCTGCCACAGATTTGGCACGCACTCCTGTCTCTGCCGAGGAAAGGCAAAAGGCACAGGAAAAGGGACAGCCCCGCGAGGATTCGTAATAAACCAAGCTCCCCACGTGTTCCTCCGGGCGATAATGGATGCCGGGGGCACCAAAGCCTGCATAGGGCTCTCCCACGATCACACAGGGCAGGGGCTGGCCGGCGGCGGTCAATGCTGCCGCTTTTTGAATGGCTGCCTCCCCTTCGCCGGTCAGTACGCTATCTACAAAGGGGAGGGCGGTGAAGCGCTCGGGGGCATAAGAGACCTCGGGACCGCCCAGCACAATGCGGCAGGAGGGGCATAGCGCCTTCAGGTCTTGTGCCAGCCCTAACATCTGATCAATGTTCCAGATATAGCAGGAAAAGCCGTAAAGGTCTGCTTGCTCACGGTACAGAGCCGCCAGTACCCGATGGGTGCGATCCTTCAGGGTTGCCTCGCGGATGCTGACGGTATATTGGGTTGCCTCCAGCGCATCTCGCAGGCAACGGATAGCCAGCGCGGTGTGCGAATGAGAGGCATTCAGCGTAAATAAATGGATCTTCATAGGGTTTCCTCGCTTTGGAAAAATCACGCGAACTGCGAGTTGTACAGCCCGGCATAAAAGCCGCCTGCACGCATGAGCGCATCGTGATTGCCCGATTCGATCACACGCCCGTCCTTGATCACCAGAATTACATCGGCGTTTTGAATGGTGGATAGGCGATGGGCGATCACAAAGCAGGTACGACCCCGCATCAGAGTGTGCATGGCCTCTTGAATCTGCTGCTCGGTACGGGAGTCCACGTTGGAGGTGGCTTCATCCAAAATCAGCATAGAGGAGTCTGACAGCATCGCGCGGGCAATGGTGATCAGCTGCTTTTGACCCTTGGAAATGTTCACGCCGTCATCCGATAGCACTGTGTCATAGCCCTGGGGCAGCGATTCGATATAGTCGTGAATACGGGCGGCCTTGGCGGCGGCAATGACCTCGTCCATGGTGGCGTTTTCCTTGCCATAGGTGATGTTTTCAAAAATGGTGCCGTGAAACAGCCAGGTTTCCTGCAGCACCATTGTAAAGGAGCGTCGCAGGGAAGTGCGTGTGGCGGAGCGCAGCTCGGTGCCATCCACGTAAATACAGCCATCGTTCACATCATAAAAGCGCATCAACAGATTGATAATGGTGGTTTTTCCGGCACCCGTGGGGCCGACAATGGCCACCGTCTGACCGGGATGGGCGTGGACCGAAAGATCGTGCAAAATGGTCTTTTCCGGCACGTAGCCAAACCGAACGTGGTCGAAAATGACATCGCCCTCCACGCCCTCCAGCATAGTGGCCTTGGGGGCATCGGCGGTCTCGGGGGCTTCGTCCATCAAGCGGAACACACGCTCTGCTGCCGCCATCGCCGATTGCAGCTCGCTCATAATATTGGCAAGCTCGTTGATGGGGCCAGCAAATTTGCGGGAGTACTGCACAAAGGAGGAAACACCGCCAAGGGAGATCACAAAAATGGGCGAGAGGGTAGGAACGGTGTTTGAAAGCATAAACAGAATGCCGCCGAACACGGTGATCATGGCAATAGAGGCGTTGTTGATAAAATTGACCGAGGGGCCGATGATGGCACCGTAATAGTCGGCCTTGTAATAGGCCTCTACGGCCTCGTCATTGCGCCGATCAAAGCGATCTACGATTACCGCTTCGCGCGAGTAGGCACGGACGGTCTTTTGGCCGGATAGCATCTCCTCGGCATAGCCGTTGAGGGCACCCAGCTTCATGGAGCGGTTTTTGAAAAGCGGCCGCACACGCTTGGTCTTATAACGGGTAAATAGCAGCGAGGCAGGCACCGTAATGGCAAACACCAGCAGCAAAATGGGGGAAATGGTGACCATCATTGCCAGGGCGCCCACCACGGTCACGATGCTGGCGCAGATCTGCAGCAGATCGTGAGAAAGCGAGGCGTTCAGGGTGTCGATATCATAGGAGATATGGCTGATGATATCACCCGTGGCGTTGGTGTCAAAATAGCCCACGGGCAGGGTGGTCAAATGTTCAAATACCTCACGGCGCATGGTGTAAATGATCTTTTGACCAAGGCGTACCATCATCACTGCCAGTATGTAGGACATCAAAGCGGATAGCACGTAAAAGGCCACCAACAGTGCGGAATATAAGTATACGGTGTCAAAATTTACGTTTCCGGGGCCGGCGGCAAGGGCATCGATCGCAATGCCCGAGAGCTTAGGCCCGGCCAGCGCCAGCAGATTGGAGCCCAGCATCAAAAGAAAGGCCAGAATGACCGTTGCAGGGTGCTTGAAAAGGTACTTTCCCATACGCAGCAGTACGCGGCGCTTGGTGGCGCGGCTCTGCTTTTGATCCTTGACGGTATTGTTCAGGCTACGGGAATTTCCCATGCCGCCTCCACCGCCGCCAACTCTCATGTTATTCAAGGAAGGCACCTCCCATCTGCGATTGGCTGATCTCTCGGTACGCGGGGCAGTCTTGCAGCAGCTCCTCGTGCCGGCCGGCACCGATCACGCGCCCATGATCCAGCACCAGAATGTGGTCGGCGTGCATCACCGAGCTGACGCGCTGCGCCACCACCACCGTGGTGGTGTGCATTTCCTCACGGATGGCACGGCGCAAATTGGCATCGGTGCGATAGTCCAACGCCGAGGAGGCATCGTCCAGAATCAGGATCTCCGGGTCGCCTGCCAAGGCTCTTGCAATCAGAATGCGCTGACGCTGTCCGCCCGACACGTTGGTACCCTTGGCCGTCAGCTGGTGGTCGTATCCATCGGCAAAGGCCTCGATAAAATCGGATGCCTGCGCCAAACGGGCGGCGCGGCGGATGGCCTCGTCGGAAATGTCGCGGCCAAAGCGGATATTTTCGGCCACGGTGTCGTTGCCGATAAAGTCGTTCTGCCACACGGTGCCAAACAAAGCGTGCAGCATGTTTTCGTCATAAGCCTCCACCCGTTGGCCGCCAATGCGGATCTCGCCGCTATCGGTATCATAAAAGCCCATCAACAAGCGAATAAGGGTGGATTTGCCTGCACCCGTGGCACCAATAACGCCCAAAGTGCCACCACGCGGTAGTGAAAACGAGACGTGTGATAGGTTGTCCTTTTTTCCGTTATAAGAAAAGCACACATCCTCAAAGGAGAGAAAGGCATCCTCGTCGGGCTCCTGCGGCAGCCCGGTGCCCGTCTTTCGGGGATGGGCATTGTAGGTTTCGATCACCTCGCCAATGCGCCCTGCCGAGGCGGCGCTTTTCGTGCTTTGCACAAAAATACGGGTGATGACCGTCATGGCGGTGGACATCAAGGTAAAGTACTGAATAAAGGCGATGATGCGACCGGGCTTGGAAAGGTCGGCATCCACAAAATGGGCGCCCAAAAAGATCACAGCCACCAGGCCAAGGTTGAGAAAAAGACTCATCAGGGGCTGGGAGAGGGCCATGGTCACACCGGCCTTTTGCTCTCTGCACACCAGCTCCCGATTGGCACCGTCAAAGCGGCGGCGCTCATAATCCTCACGGGAAAGGGCCTTGATCACACGGATGCCTTGGCAGTCCTCGCGCACCACGCGCACCATACCGTCCACGGCTTGCTGGGTTTTGGTATACAGGGGCATACCGCGCTTGGTGATGAAAAAGACCGATAGACTCAATACGGGCAGCACCGCTACCATGATCAGCGCCAAACGGAAATCCAACACCATCGTAATGGCAATACCGCCCAGCAGCAAAATGGGGGCGCGGACACCGATGCGCTGCATCATACCAATGAAATGATGCACGTTATAGGTGTCAGAGGTCAGGCGGGATTCCAACGACGGAATGGTAAAGCGATCGGTCTCGCGGGCGGTCAGATGCATGGTGGCGTGAAAGAGGTCGTGGCGGATCTGGCGAGAGGCCTCCCGTGCCACCTTGGCCGCATTGCGGTTGGCGATTACATTGCCCATAAAGGCGCCAAAGGCGCAGGCGATCATTGCCACACCCCATTTGATAATGGGGGCGACCTCGCCCAAGGGAACCACGCTATCCAGTATGTAACTTAAAATATAAGGCAGTGCCAGCTCCAACAGTGTGGCCAGTACCTTAATGGTCATACCAAAGGCGATAGAGCCCACCAACGGGCGCAGATAGCGAAAGATCAATTTCACAAAATCTCACCTCCGTTTGCGTGTTTTTTTGCATTTTGCAGGGCTTTTTCCAGCAATGCCTCAAATTGCGCGGTCTCGGCATCGGTAAAGCCGTCGGTCAGCGCCGCACGCCATTCCTGCCCCACCTCGCGCAAAAATGGGAGCAGCGCATTGGCCTTGTCGGTGGGATGCACCAACAGCACGCGCCGATCTTCGGGGTCGGGGGTACGGGTCAGAAAGCCCTCGGACTCCAGATGGGTCAAATGACGGGTGACGCTGCTCTTGTTCACGAATAGTGCCTTGGCCAGCGTTTCCTGCGACACACCGGGATGGCGGCAAATATAAAATAGATAAAAATAGTTATACGGGCCCACCCCCGTGCCCTCTAAACGGTCGCCGCGAAAAACCGTGCCGCAGCGCCATATGGCATTCAGGGAATGATTGAGTGAAGGCATAGGATACTCCTTTCTCCATACAAAGGTTGCAGCTGCAACTGTTGCATGTGCAACTAATTCGTTTTTATTATAACATATCTGCTATGGATGTCAATAGAAACCGGAGATTTTCTTGGGGCTGTGACATATTTTGTGAAGCGCTCTCATATATAGGAATAAGCAAGGCCGTAAGGCCCATACAAAAGGAGGAAATCAAATGGAAAACCAACTGGAAATGAGAGAAGCGGAAAAGCCCCGTCGCAAGCTGCCCAAGATCGGGCGCAGACCCATCATCATTGCTTGTGCCATGCTGTTGATTGCCGCGGCTGTTGTGCTGAACGTGGTGCTGTTTTCGGGAGATGACGGTGTAGTCAATCCCGGCGATACCCCCACGGGTGATTCGGTGGCCGATGGTGAGGGAGATACCACTGTTGCTACCGGTGATGGTTATTTTTCTGCCACACAGGTCAGTCGCCAGCGTGCCCGTGACGAGGCGTTGGAGGTGTTGCAGAGCGTGGTAGATAGCGAGAGCGCTGACGAGGCCACTAAGACCGAGGCACTGCTGGAGATCTCGGAGCTGGCCCGCGCCATGGAGGCCGAGGCTAATATCGAGACCTTGATCATGGCCAAGGGCTTTGCCCAGTGCGTGGCTGTGATCAACGGTGATACCTGCTCGGTGGTGGTCAGCGGCGGCGAGCTGCAGCAGAATCAGATCTCTCAGATCAACGAGATCGTTTACGAGCAGACCGGCATCGCCCCTGCCAATATTCGCATTGTGACGAAATAATGGTAACCGAAAAAGGCGGAGAACGAAATGCGTTCTCCGCCTTTTTTGCCATAACACAAGCCTTTCCTTGCGTGGCTATGTGTGACACCGACATGGTGGCCACGGATAAAAGCCTCACAAATTGATACAAGCAATGCAGCTGTACGATAGGGGACACCGCTCGTTATCTGCGACACGATTAACCCCATGCAATATTCCACAGTTACTGTGAAGGTAACGCTTAAAGATGCAGGCCGTCATGATCCTTTCTGTACGCCGTTTCAAGCAATTGGCAGATCACATTGGGCCCGATGATGGTAGTGGGCGGCTGTTGATGGTCAAAGTGTTCATAACTCATTTTATAAAGCTCCTGCAATATACTCCTATATGATTATATACTCAAAAAATACAATTGTCAATGAGATATATATTTTTTA
>JAFTSB010000007.1 GCA_017461945.1 Clostridia bacterium
TGTGCGATGCATTTAGAGAGAATACGGGATGGCAGTTTATGACGGGCTCTCAATGGGTTGCGCATCCCGGGAATAATAACGTAACGTATACGGTACACGTCATCGATTCGGAAAAAAGTCCTATTACCGACGGAATAAAAGATTTTGAAGTAACAAGCGAGCAATATTATATCCATGTAGACCCTGCTGTGAACGTGCTTGCAAACACTAAATTTTTCGCAAACGACGAGCCATATGGGGCGAACGGTGAGGTAACGGTTCCGGTTGTTTATACAAAGCAATGGGGAAAAGGGCGTGTTTTCTATAATTCCCTTGGACACACTAGCGAAATCTTCAAGAATATCCCCGAGGCGAAGGAGCTTATGCGTCGAGGCTTTCTCTTTGCGGCACGATAAAGGAGGCTGTTATGAAAATCGGTGTTGTTGGCTGTGGAAACATCAGTGATATTTATTTTAAAAACCTTACTTCTGTTTTTAACAACACAGAGGTTTTAGCCTGTGCTGATCTTGATGAACAAAAGGCTTTGGCAAAAAAAGAAAAATATGCAATTCCCTATGTTATGACTTTGGACGAGATGCTTGAGTGCAAGGATATCGACCTTATTTTGAATATAACTACGCCTCAAAGTCATTACTCCATAACGAAAAAAGCGCTAATGGCGGGCAAACACGTATACGTTGAAAAACCGCTTGCGCTTCATTATTCCGAGGGGAAAGAGTTGGTAGAACTTGCCGCGGAAAAAGTATTATATCTCGGTTGCGCGCCGGATACTTTTCTCGGCGCCGGCATACAAACTTGCGAGAAACTGATTAATGAGGGAAAGATCGGGAAACCTGTTGCTGCAGGAGCATATATGCTTTGTCACGGTCACGAAACATGGCATCCCTCTCCAGAATTTTATTACGATATTGGCGGAGGACCACTCTTTGATATGGGGCCGTATTACATAACGGCATTGGTAAGATTGCTTGGTAGAGCTGAAAGCGTTACCGCTTGTTGTGGCAAAGCGTTTCAAGAGCGAATTATCACTAGCAAAGACAAATACGGCAAAAAAATAGATGTTAAGGTAGATACGCATAATGCGGCAATAATTAAATTTGAAAGCGGTACGATTGTTACTTTGGTTACAAGTTTCGATGTTTGGGGAAATAATATGCCGAATTTAGAAATATATGGTACAGACGGTAGCCTCAGTATTCCCGATCCAAACACGTTCGGCGGTGTGGTTCGTGCGACCTTAGCAGATAAAAAGAAATTTGAGAACGTTGAACTGTGTTCTCCTTATTATGACAATTCAAGAGGGATAGGTCTATCAGAGATGGTACTCGCAATAAGCGAAGGAAGAGCAAACAATGCTTCTGGTCTACTAGCTCTTCACGTTCTTGAGATAATGGAAAGCATAATCAAAAGTTCAAAAGAGGGCAAAGCAATCATTCTTGAAAGCACGCCAAGCCAACCTGTTGTACTGGATTGGAATATACCGTTAGGTGATCTAAAAACGTTTGGTTGAACGTCGTAATTAAATACACGGGTTTAAGTCCATACGAAAACTCACAAAAATATCTTTTTTATCGCTCCTTCACAAAGAAAAAGCACCCCGTTTGGGGTGCTTTTTCTTTGACTGCCTGTGGGGGCAGGCGAAGTTTTGCAGCGCGAAGCGCGACGAAGGCAAGTTGCATTGGCAACTTGGAAGCTAACGCGAAGCGTTTGCGTGGCGAATAGGCGCACTGTGTGCGCCGGCCCTCATTTTGGTTACTTTTTATCGGAAAGAGACAGACAAATGCTATAAGCAAAGCCGTTGGAGCCGAGCGTATGGGTGCGCGCTTTCAGAAGGGCACGCACCTCAAATTCGCTTTCTGTATGGTCGGGGCAAGGAACCGACAATGCGGCCTTGTACTCAGGCGTTGCTTCAAAAATCAGCTGACCGTCTACGTAAAATTCTGCCTTTTCGCATACGATCGAGGCGATTTCAAGGGATAGCATCTGCCCGGCAGTCTTGCCCTTAGGAACCGTTACGGGAATGCGATACACGCGCCAACCGCTGTGGAAGCCGGAGGGCAGATAGTTGCCGAATTGGTTTTTCTCCAGTACCATAGGGGCAAAGCTGTTCATATCGTCGTCACCATATACCTTGTCGGGGTCGGGCTTTTCCGCCTCATCAGAAACCGAGGCCAGAATGCCCGAAACGGCGTTGTTGGATTTAAAGAAAATAGAATCGGGGGCAGGGAGGTGCTGCAGCGCGAAGCTGACCTCGGCGCTCTCCAGACCTTCACCACGGGCGATCAGCTTCAAAGCTTTGGCGTTCTGCTTGGCGGTGATCAGTACCTGGCACAGGCCGGCAAACAGATGGCGATAGGGGAGATGCTCGGGCTCGTGACTGTTGGGGTCGCCGTTGCCAACACCAGCCAACACGCCGTCTCCTACGATCTCAAAATGGATCAGATGATCGGCGGTGGGTACTTCAATGCCGTTACGGTCAACCACCGATACGCGAATCGGAACGGTGTCCTGTCCCTGATCGTGCAGCAACGTGCGATCGGGGGTCAATTGAATGGCCACAGCCTCACCCGCCGTGCGGCGTTCGTCGGTGACCACCGCCTTTCCGTTCTGATAGCCGACCGCGGTCAGCACACCGGGCTCAAAGGGGACCTGCCACTCCTGCTGCTCACAAATGTCGTTGTCGCGCACACCAAGAGAGCGACCGTTCAGCAAAAGCTCGACCTGTGGGCAGTTGGTGACCGTCATAACGCGCACCGTATCGCCGTTTTTGTAATTCCAATGGGGGAGAAGGTGGATCATGGGCTGCTCCATAAAGCAGGCAGCTTGGAAATAAAAGCCGTCTTTGGGAAAGCCACAAAGATCCATCAATCCAAATTGAGAGGAGCAGGAGGGCCAAGTGAAGGGGGTGGGCTCACCGCGGTAGTCAAAGCCCGTCCAGGTAAAGGAACCGGCAAAATAGTCGTGAGCGCGAACGACACGCCAGTTGTCGCGCACATTGGAGCCCCAAGGGGCCTTATCCTCGTCATAGCAGCTGCAAACGTGTGCCTCTGTATCGCTTTGATAGCAGCCGCGCGTGGCAAATTCGCTGCAGTTTTCGCAGCCCATAATGGGCTTGTTGGGCCACGTGCTGTGTACCTGCTCCAGCTTTCGGATGCCATAGTTCATGGCCAACACATCCATGGCCTCGCCGGCCCCACCGGGATGAAAGACATCATTGGTAGCTCCCACGATCAGTCGGGAGGTGTCCAAGCGCTCTACGGCAGCGCGCAACCGGCGAAAGATCTTCAGACCCTCGCCGCTGTTTTGCAAGGGCTCCTCATTAAACAGGGAATAAAAGATGACCGAGGGGTGGTTACGATCGCGGCGAACCATGGTTTCCAGATTGGCGATCACGGCGGCGCTGGCTTCAAAGCGGCGGTTTTCGTCCATGACCAGCACACCCAGCTCGTCGCAAGCATCCAACAGCTCACGGGCGGGGGGATTGTGCGCGCAGCGATAAGCGTTGCAGCCCATTTCCTTCAATTTTTGTATGCGGAAACGTTGGATCGAGTCGGGTACGGCCACACCGACACCGGCGTGATCCTGATGATTACAGGTGCCCTTGATCTTAAGGAAACGACCGTTGAGGAAAAGGCCCTTGTCGGGGGTCATAGCAAAGGTGCGGAAGCCGGTGCGCAATGTCTCGTCGTCTACGACCTCGCCGTCGCACAGCAGCTCTGCCACAACCGTATATAGCTTGGGGTCGTCCACATCCCAGCGGTGGGGGGCGACGATCGGCAGTGTCACGGTTGTGACGGCTTTTTGATCACCGTTGCAAAGAATTTCGTCACCGGTGGCGCTGGCTATGACCCGGTCACCGTCCAAAAGCGTCACACGAACGGCACCCTTGGCGGCAGTGTAGTCGGAATTCTTTAACGTGATCTCGGTCTGCAGCTCCCAAGTGTCGGTGGTCTCGTCCAGCAGTACAGGCTTTGAAAAAACACCGTTGTGTGCCATATGCAGGGGAGACTTGATGTCCAGATACACGTGGCGATAGATGCCGGCACCTTCATACCACCAACCCTCGTTTTGGTCGCCCTGAACGTATACTGCCAGCGTGTTGATGCGGTCAAAATACAGGCGGTCGGTCACATCAATGGCAATTTCGGAATAAGCGCTGAAAGAACGCTCTGCGATTGAGCCGTTGAAATAAATGGTAGCGGCGGTGGAAATACCCCCGAAAATCAGCATGGCGTGCTTGCCGCGCAGCTGGGGATCTACCACAAAGGTCTTGCGATACCAACCGTCGCATTTGACACGTCCGCCGTGGTTACCTACCGCATCGGGAGAGAACTCTGCCTCCCGCAAATAGTCGTGGGGGAGATCCACTCGCTCCCAGTCACTATCGTCAAAGGCTCCCTTTGTACCGGGCCCCTTGGCGCTACCCGCTTTTACGCTGTTGTAAACCGCAGAGTGCTTGGTGGCAAGCTGCTGCTCCAGTTGACCGCGGTGAAAGCGCCAATCGGGGTCCATCAAAAAGCGTTTCCGAACGTGTTGCATGATACCCTCCTGCAATTGCGTGTTTTGTTTAGTTTAACATGGTTTTAAAAATGAGTCAATACGGTTTGGGAGTTCAGAAAAATTTTCTGTTAAGGGCTTTGGCACAAATCCTCCTTGTGCCAAGCTTATCCTATCACATCGCGTGCCCTTTTTCAAGAGATTTCTTTCTTTTAAATGGACATTTATTAACATTGATATGTTATTTTAAAAAAATAACAATAAAAAATAGAAATTTTGTGTATTTTGTGAGTCGTAAAGGAAAACAGGAACTATTTTTGCCTGGAGGTTGCAAAGAAAGGGGAATTGTGCTATAATAATAAGGATACAAACACGCGGCTTTTGGGGCCGCGCCCCCAAATCATATGAAAACGGAGAAACATTGTGGAAGAAAAGAGAAGCTCCTTTACCGGCAAGATCGGCTTTGTGCTTGCCGCGGCGGGATCTGCAGTGGGCCTTGGCAACATCTGGAGATTTCCGTACTTGGCTGCCAAATACGGCGGCGGCATTTTTTTGTTAGTTTATATTGCTCTGTCTGTTACTTTTGGTTTTACATTGATGGTGGCCGAAGTTGCCATTGGCCGCAAGACAAAATTGAGCCCCATTGGTGCTTATCGAGCCTTGGATAAGCGCTTTTCCTTTGTGGGGATATTAGCGGCGGCCATCCCGATGCTGATCCTGCCTTACTATTCGGTGATTGGCGGCTGGGTGATGAAATATATGGTGGGCTTTTTGGTGGGCGAGGCCGGCAGTATGGCCCAGGATGCCTATTTTGGCGGCTATATCACCCAAACGGCCCAGCCCCTTGTGTGGTTTTTTGTCTTTATCGGTCTCACCGCCCTGATCGTTTTGTTTGGTGTGCAAAAGGGCATCGAAAAGGTCAGCAAGGTGATGATGCCGGTTTTAGTGGTGTTGATGGTCTTTGTGGTGATCTACACGCTCTGCACCGTGGATGGCGCTTGGGAGGGCGTGGTATATTATATCAAGCCCGATTTCAGCAAGTTTTCGATTATGACCGTCGTCTCTGCTATGGGGCAGCTCTTCTACTCCATGTCGTTGGCAATGGGCATTATGGTGACCTTTGGCTCTTATATGAGGCAGGATATCAGCATTGAAAAATCCACCCATCAGATCGAGATCTTCGATACCGGTATTGCGTTTCTGGCAGGTATGATGATCGTCCCTGCCTGCTACGCCTTTTCCGGCGGTGATCCTGCCGCCCTGGGGCAGGGCCCCGGCTTGATGTTCGGTGTGCTTCCCAAGGTGTGTGGAAATATGTTCGGCGGTACGGTCATTGGTGTTGTCTTCTTTTTGATGGTGCTGCTGGCGGCGTTGACCTCCTCCATTTCCTTAATGGAAACGGTGGTCTCTACGCTGCAGGATAAATGGAAGGTGGAGCGCAAGCTTGCCTGCCTGATCGTTTTGGGCGTCAGCGTGGCGCTTGGCACGGTTTCTTGCCTTGGTTACAGCGCGTGGGACACCGTCACTATTTTGGGGATGCAGTTCCTGGATTTCTTCGATTTTCTGACCAACAGCATCATGATGCCGATCGTAGCGTTGCTGACCTGCATTTTGGTTTCCTTCTTTATAAAGCCCCGGGTCATCATTGAGGAAGTTTCACTTTCCGGCGAGTTTAAATGGAAGACCCTGTTTTCGGTGGTGATCCGCTACGTGGCCCCTATCTGTATTCTAATCATTTTGATCTCGGCGGTGCTCAGTGCCTTTGGCATGATTGCCATCTGACGGGAGAGCAGCAATACAATATCATATAAAAACCCCGCACATCAATGGATGTGCGGGGTTTTTTATGTAGGATACTTATTTCTTGTTGGTCAGCACAAAGCCATCTTCCAGTGTAAAAGTGGTGGCAGAGGAGGTTGCGGGCATGATCTGCTCGGTGAATGCCTTAAAGGCGGCGTCTCTTGCATTCTTGCCAAAGCAGATGTAAAGCTGACCGCCATTGGCCTCGGTCTCGTCACCATTATAGTTGTCGGTGGTCTTAACCAGCTTGATGACATATTCATCATCACCCAATTGCTCGCATTCGCACATACCGTGGTCGATACGGTAGGGGTTACCGCTGCAGTCGCCAATCAGAATCTCATAGTCACCGACGCGGCGAGAGCTTTTGTATACGCCAAGATCATAGCCGGCTTGCGTGGAAATGTAGGTAGAAAGCTCCTCGGCAAACTTGGCATAAGTGCCGACTTCATCGTCATTCTTGGGACGAATCAGGCAGAAGCTGTCAATGCGAACACCCAGCATATGAGCGGAGCTGTAGGAGTAAGTGGCAGTGAAATTGATGTTGTTTTTGGTGGAGTAAACCAGATTTTGCAGCTCGCCCTGCTTAACAGCAAAACGGTTGCCCTGCTCGGCTACGATGTCGTTAACGAATTTGGTCAGTGCAACGTATGTGCCGTCATCACCACCGCCGCCAATGACCAGCTTGCTGCCGTGCACGCTGATGGTCCAGTCCTGGCTGCGCATACCGGAAAGGGCATCAATGCTTTCCTGGCGGTTGGTCATACCAACCAGAATTTCCTTTTCGGTTTCAATATCGCTGGCTTCCTCACGGTCGCTGAAGCATTCCTTAACGGCAATGTCGGCACCGATGTTCAGCTTAATGGATTGCACGATCTCATTCACAGCGGCAATGATCTCGGGTGCGGCGTTGTAGTCACGCACGATCACATAGTCGGTAATACCGGCCGTGATGATATTCAGCGTGGTCTCGGTGGGCTCGGTGTCGGGGGTTTCTTCAACGGGCTCCTCGTCGCAGGCTACAAACAGAGCGGCGACCATCAAAAGGGCCAGTACCAGGGAAAGGATACGAGTGAATTTCATCGGTTTTCTCCTTTTTTCGGTTGATTTTGGGTTAGTTACTCAATGCGGGGGCAGAATTTTGAAAATTGATATCAATGTAAATGGGGTTGTGGTCAGAGGATAAATGCGCATATAGATCGTTGATCACGCCGTAGGTGTTGACTGTTACCAAGGGCTGTGAAGCAGTATTGAGAAAGATGTGATCAATGGCATGGGTTTCGTCGTTGCCGGAGTATAGGGGGCTTTCATAAATGCCAAGCTCCGGATTGTAGGTGGCGTATCCGTGATGGGTTGTGGCATTCAGCTTGACCGTGGCCATATCATTGGCGTGGGTAAAGCTGTTACCGGGCTGGCTCATCACAGAAAGCGCGGTGCCGCTGCGGCGCTGGCTGGTGTTGTAGTCACCCCCCACTACAATGGGAATGGGAGAGGAAAGCCCGTTTTCGGTGGCGAACAGGGCAGCCTGCTCGCTCAAATGCTCACGCAAGGCCTTGATCTGGATCTTGCGAGCAATCTCATCCATATCCTCGTTCCCCTCCCACCACAAGTGGGTAGAACCAACCATGATCAGCTTGCCGGTGGCCTTGACGCGGAAGATACCCCACGTCACGCCCTTGCTGCTATCCACGCGGCCATTGGAGGTGATCTCCTTGCCGTCGCGGTTTTTGTTGACGTGCTTGATCTGGGAGCCGGTGTAGTGACCTAACAGCTCGGGATATTCGTTATAGGTTAGGGAATCAAATCCCAAGTAGCCGCTTTTCAGGCACTCTACGGTAGCGGTACGGTAAAAAACAGAGGTAAAGGTGCGGCTTTCATAAGCGGCCGCATATTCCGATTCCAGCAATTTAGGCAGGCCTGCCTTTTGACTGTTGGGGGTGTATTCCTGCAGTCCAAGAATGTCAGGCAGGTATTCCAAATACAACTCGGTCAACATTTCGGTGGGCTGCTGCACCGGCATGGTGCCGCCCTCATCCCAACCATGGATGTTGTTAAACAGAATGCGAAGCTCGCCGTTTTTTTCCAAGGGCTCGGTAGCGTATTCCTGACCGTTACCCGTATAAGCGAGGCTGTCGTCCATTTGCGGAGTGGTGTTTTTCGTGTGAAAAACCTTGTTGGAAAGGATGTCTTGTGCTGCCTGATACCCAAGATAGGATTCTGCGGCGATCTCCATCACCTTGCCTGCAATGGCAATGGCATAGGAATGTGCCTCGGTTGCGATGGCTTTGGTGCAAAGGGACGTACCGATGCGGATCTGCGCCTCGGTCACGGCCTCCTCGTTTGAAACAATTTTTGGCTCAAAGCCGGTCATGATCGAGATCTGTTGGCGAAGCAATGCGGCGGTGCGCAGCTCAGAAACCGATGCTTTTTTCGGAATAACAATGGAAAAGTGTCCCAATCCCTCGCCGCCAATGGTCACACCCTCCAGCCGATAAGTGCCGGCCTGGGTGTAATTGTTTTTGGCAGAGACCTTCAGCTTTTGCCCATCGTCGCTGATGTCGGGCAATACGTTTTCAATAAAGTATTCAACGGCCTCGGCAGTATTGTCTTGCGTGATGCCGCCGATCAGGTAACAATCGTCGATGATGCCAACGGTGAAATCCTGATTGCGCAACTCGGCTGCAATACGGTTGCCCTTGTCGTCCATCACGACGTTGCCAAGTAGGATCGTGCCTTTGGTGATCTCGCCATCGTGAGAGGAGGTCACCTCCACACCGGCCAGTTCCTCCATGGCTGCCACCAGAGTGTTTACCGTTTTAGAGGATGCCGTTTCGGGGTCGAACACAATGTTGCAGGTGCCATCTTCAATGATGGCCAGGCTGCGATTGGGGCCGCCGCAGGCGGTCAACAACGGCCATACCATACATAGTACCAGACAAAAGGCCCATACGCGTTTTATCATAAAAGCCCTCCGTGCACGATGTGCGTGCGCACACGTATACATATTAGTATAAATATTATAACAAACCAAAATCGAAATGTAAAGGGTTTTTCGTAAAATTGTATTTTTGCACAAACCTGTTACCCCAGTTGTGGGGAAAATGACAAAAAGCAAAGGTTTTTTGTGGTTGGAGTGATTGCATTTTTGGGGGCAGTGTGCTATACTGTGAAAAAAGACTCCTGGCGCAAGAGCGCCATAGAAAGAGAAACGTATGAAAATTCTGGCTTTGGGAGATATCGTGGGCGAGGCAACGCTGTCCTTTCTTTCTCGCACGCTTCCCACAAAACGAAAGCAACTGGGGGCAGATCTTGTGATCGCCAACGGCGAAAACGTCTGTGACGTAAAGGGCATCTCGCCCACCGCTGCTGACGCGTTGATCGACTGCGGTGTGGATCTGCTGACCTCCGGCAATCACGTGTTTGACCGCAGAGATATCTATGACTATCTGGATAGCACAAAAACGCTGATACGCCCTTTGAATTATCCGGCAGAATGCCCCGGAGAGGGGGCGCGGATCGTCACCTCTGCCGACGGATGGAAGGTGCTGGTGCTGAACGTGTCGGGCTGTGCTTTTATGGAGGCGCTGAACAATCCCTTCACCTCGGTGGAGCGCGCCTTGGATAGCTATCGCGGCAAATACGATCTGGCAGTGCTGGATGTTCATGCCGAGGCCACCTCCGAAAAAATTGCTATCGCTCGCTATTTTGACGGGCGCTTGGCCGCCATATTCGGCACCCATACCCACGTGCAGACCGCCGACGAGCGGGTGCTGGCCGGGGGGACGGGTTACATCACCGATCTGGGTATGACCGGCCCGGTCGATGGCATCCTTGGTGTCAGGGCGGAAGAGGTTATTTTCAAAAGTCGCACCCATCTCCCACGCCGCTTTACGGTGGCCGGGGGGGAGATCGTGGCCCACGGAGCGCTGTTTGACGTAGATGCCGTAACCGGAAGATGCAAGAGCGTGGAACGGGTCGTGTTTGGCGCATCCGTATCCGAAACGAGAGGTTGATATGAGCAAAATCAAAATGCGAGGCGGCGCGCTGCTGGCTCCCGTTCCCCCGGTGATGGTCAGCTGCGGTACGATGGAGAAGGGGAATATCATCACGGTGGCTTGGACAGGAATTCTCAATACCGTTCCGCCCAAAACCTACATTGCGGTGCGTCCGCAGCGCCATTCTCACGGCATCATCCGCGAAACGGGGGAGTTCGTTTTAAATCTGACCCCGGCCGCGCTGACACGTGCCGCGGATTATTGCGGTATGTATACCGGTGCCAAGGTGGATAAGTTCGCCGCCTGCAAGCTCACTCCGATTTCCGCCGATGAGGTGGCCGCCCCGATGATTGCCGAATGTCCGTTGTCTCTTTGCTGCAAGGTGACGGCCGTGCAGCCCATGGGCTCACACGATCTCTTTTTTGCCGATATTGTAGGCACCTATGCCGACGAGAGCCTGATGGACGAAAAGGGGAAGCTCCACATGGAGCGCGCGGACCTGTGCGCCTATGTACACGGGGAATATTTCACGCTGGGCCGGCGCGTGGGCACCTTTGGTTTTTCGGCAGCGAAAAAGAAAAAGCACCCCTCTAAAAATCAAAAAAGGCGGTAACGTATCATGAAAATCACGTTTTTGGGCACCAGTCACGGCATCGCAGAGGCACATGCGTTTTGCTCCTCGGCGGTGGTAACGGTGGGAAATAAGCACTATATTATAGATGCCGGCGCCCCTATCATGACGCTTTTGCAAAACCATAAAATGTCCTTTTGGGATATTCAAGGTATTTTTATCACCCATAGCCACAGCGACCATATGATCGGCCTTGTGGATTTCACCATTCAAATGGAGGGATACCGACAGTTCTCGGGCGTGCGCATCCCCATTTATACCCCTGATGATGCTCGCTATCTCAAAATGAATCCGTTCCTTTACGGAAAGGAGGGGCTGATCGACCACCGCGTCAGCTATCGCGTGTATCAGCCCGGTGTGATTTTTGATGATGGTACGCTGCGCATTACCGCCATCGTCAATCAACACACCTCCTGCTCCCGTTCTTTTTTGGTGGAGGCCGAGGGCAAGAAGGTACTGTTTACCGGCGACTTGAAGCACGATATTCCCGACTATCCTGCCGTTGCCACCGAGCAGGATCTGGACCTGATCATTATGGAGGGTGCGCATACACGCCTCAATAAGCCCGAGATCATGGAAATTCTGAAGGCCAGCCGCACGGGGCATATGATCATTCAACACCGTTACGACAAATACAATACCGACGAAATGGTGGAGGAGTTCCGCCAATTCGTGGCCGATAAGATGACGGTAACCTGCGCCCACGATAACGACGTGTTTTACGTATAAGTCACAAAAAAAGTGCCCCGTTGTGTGATTTTTCACACAACGGGGCACTTTTTGCGTAGTTTTCGCCCTTCGCGTGAGATAATAAAAGAAAAAGGAGGGATGTATATGACAGAATGCAGAGCGATGGCGGGGGAGATCAGCGCCTTTGCTGCTTATTTGCAACGAGAAGAAAAAAGCAGGGCCACGGTGGCTAAATATATGAGCGATGTCGAGCGTTTTGTTGCTTTTGTAGGAGGTCGGGATATCAGCAAAGAAATCGTGTTGGATTATAAA